>CAMJCK010000021.1:0-55352 GCA_946404125.1 uncultured Bacteroidota bacterium
GTGGGGATTTGTGCGGGTGTGGGGTGGCGATTGTGGGGATAAAATCAACAAAAGGTGGATTTGTCCTTTCCTAATTTTGGTTAACTCTGATTAATAAATTATCATTGTGTAAAGTTATTTTTAAGTTACTGAAAAGCAAAAGGTTGAGAACTCTGTAACAAGAGTCTCAACCTTTTGTCGTTTATTGCCCGTTATAAAGTAACTTATTGTTATTCAATAATCTTAACCGAATACTTTGCTTCAAACTTTTCGCCTGCAGGCAGTTTGATGATGGCTTCCTTGTGCTCAATCAGGCCGTCGCTGTCAACGCTGTCGGCAACGCCCAGCCACGGCTCAATGCAGACGAACGGCGCCTGCGGTTTCGCCCAGATTCCCAGATAGTTAAAATCGGGAAACTCAACGGCCACGGCAGTGTCCGACTTGTGGCTGCGCAGCGTCACGCAACGCGATTTCAGGTTGCGGAAGATGAGCGCGTCGTTGTCGAACAAATGGTCGGTCAGCGGCAGTATGTTGCTGTCTTTCAGCACAGGAATGCTCTCGTTCTTCACCAATCCGTCAGGGGTGAGCGGACTTGTCGAGAGCGTCTCGCGCTCGCTGAACTCAAGGTAGCAGTCGCTGTAACTCTCGCCAGCGTTAATCGGGCAGTTGAACGCAGGGTGCGCGCCAACCGAAAAATACATATCCTGATTGTCGGTATTCTTAACTATGTGCGTGATAATCACACTGTTGTCCTTCACGCGAAAGTTGATGTCGAACGTGAAGCGGAACGGATAATGTTCCAGCGTGCGCTCGTCGGCCGTCAGGCGGAAAGTTATGCGGTCGTGTTCCTGCTCAATGACGTGGATATTAGTGTTGTGGCGGACGATTCCGTGGCGCGGCATACTGAAAGTCACGCCGTTATGGCTCGATTGACCGTTCTTCAGGCCGCCCACAATGGGGAAAAGCACAGGCGCGCTGCTGCCCCAAACCGACGGGTCGGCGTTCCACACAAACTCGCGGCCGCTTGCCTTCGACACAATTGAACTCAATTCGGCGCCCGTCTGCTCAATTTTGACGGTCAGATTCAAATTACTTATCTCGCATTCCATAATTCGTTGATTTATTTTTTTTTAACTTATGATTTTTGATTGATTAATTGCTCATATTCACTTTTCAGAAGACTGAACACTTCAAGGTCGTTGTAGTGGCCGTCGGCCGACATTTCGCCGTCGCGCTCAACGCCTTCGAGTTTGAAATTCAGGCGGATAGGTATCCGACGACTGCGCTCGTTGCCCACAGCGCACTTGATTACCAAACGGTTTGTGGCGGTTTTTGCAAAAAGTTGATTGATAAATGATTGTACGCTTCGTGTCATTATTCCGCGGCCCTGCAAAGGTTTTGTCAGCCAATAGCCCAACTCGCTGATGTGCGACAGGTAACTAATGTTTTTCACGGCGATGTGCCCTGCAAACTGCCCGTTGTAAACAATTGAATAACTGCCGATTCCTTCGCAGTCGCAGTTCTCAATGTAGTCGCACACATCGTCGAGCGTATTGAAGTCGGCGGCAATGGGCAGCCACTGGCGCAGATAGTTGCCCTGCGTGCTGAACGCGTCGAAAATCAGCGGCGCGTCACTCATTAGTGTGGGGCGCACAATAATATTATTATCAACTATAATCTCTTGTACCATAATGTTTTGCTATTATCACAAATGGCTCAGGCAACCTCTTGTGCAGCAACGGCAAATATGGCGTTTTTTACGGATTAATTACACAAAGGACACAACTGCATTAAACGTGCGGTACTGGTGATTTTTTTCCTTTTAATCATAGCAACACCACAGAAAACTTGCCGGTATCGGCAAGAAAATGCCATTTTTTGCCATTTTTCTGCAAAAACTTGCCGATAGATTATTTTACGATTGGGTATTGACTTACCGATTCACCGATTGGCCGCTTAACCGATTGACCGAAAAATCAACTATCTTTGCCGCAAATTTTCAAGCGATGGCACATAAAGCAGGTTTTGTAAATATTATCGGCAACCCGAATGTCGGCAAATCGACGCTGATGAACGCCTTTGTGGGCGAGCGGCTGTCCATTATCACCAACAAGGCGCAGACCACGCGCCACCGCATTATGGGAATCGTCAATGGCGACGATTTTCAGATGGTTTACTCTGACACGCCGGGCATTCTGAAGCCGCACTACAAGTTGCAGGAAGCAATGCTGAAGTTTGTCGACACAGCGCTGGTCGATGCCGATATTATTGTGTATGTGACAGATATGGTCGAGACATTTGACAAGAACGGCGAGTATCTTGAGAAGGTTCGCAAGAAAAATATCCCGATTATCCTGCTTATCAACAAGATAGACTTGAGCAACCAAGCCGAACTCGAGGCAAAGATTCAGATGTGGCGCGAGGTGCTGCCCAACGCCTACATTTATCCCGTTTCGGCGCTGCACAAATTCAACACGGCCGAGGTTTTCGAGAAGATTAAGGAACTGTTGCCCGAAAATCCGCCCTACTTCGACAAGGACGAACTCACCGACCGCACGCAACGCTTTTTCGTTCAAGAGATTATCCGCGAGAAAATCTTCTTGAACTACAAAAAGGAAATTCCTTACTCGTGCGAGGTGTTGGTCGACGAATTCAAAGAAGGTCAGGAACTTACACGTATTAGGGCAATAATTTATGTATCGCGCGAGCAGCACAAGGGCATTATTATTGGCCACCAAGGCGCAGCACTGAAAAAGGTTGGTACTGAGGCTCGTAAGGACATTGAGCAGTTTGTCGGCACCAAGGTTTTTCTTGAATTACTGGTGAAGGTGCAGAAAGATTGGCGCGACAAGGACCAAAACCTGCGGTTCTTTGGATACGAGCAAGATTAAGAAAACCTGTTTATTCTGAATTCTGCATTCTAAATTCTGAAATTTGATAATAAAGTAAACAATTAGATATGAGTAATATAGTTGCAATCGTCGGCCGTCCAAATGTCGGCAAATCAACACTTTTCAACCGGATGGTCGAGAGCCGTCAGGCTATAACCGATGCCACCGCAGGCGTCACCCGCGACCGCCACTACGGCAAGTGCGAGTGGGGCGGACTTGAGTTTTCGGTTATCGACACGGGCGGGTACGTCACAAACAGCGACGACATTTTCGAAGGCGAAATCCGCAAGCAGGTGAAACTGGCTGTCGATGAAGCAGATGTGATTCTCTTCCTGACCGATGTAACCGGCGGTGTAACCGACCTTGACGATGATGTGGCCGAACTTCTGCGCAAATCGCGCAAACCAGTTGTGGTTGCCGTCAATAAAGTGGACAATATTGACCGACAATATCTTACAGGCGAGTTCTACTCGTTGGGATTGGGCGAAATCTACGCCATTTCGGCAATAAACGGTTCCGGCACCGGCGACCTGCTGGATGCCCTTGTGGCCAAATTCGACCGCAACAAACCCGCCGACGAGGCACGCGACCTGCCAAACATTGCTGTTGTTGGCCGCCCGAATGCTGGAAAATCGTCGTTTATCAACGCCCTGCTTGAGCAGGACCGCAATATTGTGACCGACATTGCCGGCACCACCCGCGACTCAATCAACACCGTTTACAACAAGTTCGGTTTCGAGTTCAATATTATCGACACGGCTGGTCTGCGCAAGAAGAACAAAGTTGAGGAAAACCTTGAGTTTTATTCAGTTATGCGCGCCATACGCACCATTGAGGAATCAGATGTCTGCTTCCTGATTATCGATGCCACGCTGGGACTCGAATCGCAGGATTTGAACATTTTCAGTCTGATTGTCAAAAACCGTAAAGGCGTTGTGATTCTGATAAATAAGTGGGATTTGATTGAGAAGGAAAAGAACACGATGGAAGAGTACGAGGCTGCCGTCAAGGCCAAACTGGCGCCTTTCAACGATGTGCCGGTGCTGTTCATTTCGGCTCTCACCAAACAGCGTGTGTTTAAGGCAGTTGAGACGGCAATGCAGGTTTACAAAAACCGCAAACAAAAAATCTCGACAGCCAAACTGAACGAGGTTATGCTAGCCGCCATCGACAACTATCCGCCACCGACAGTGAAGGGTAAATACATAAGAATCAAATATGTAACTCAGTTGCCGACACCGTCGCCGCAGTTTGCCTTCTTCTGCAATCTGCCGCAGTACATTCGCGACCCGTACCGCCGCTACCTTGAGAACAAAATGCGCGAAAACTTTGAACTTCAAGGTGTTCCGGTGCAGATTTATTTCCGCGAGAAGTAATCATAAATTGAAATAAATTAACGTGAGGGGCGAAAATCTATCGCCCCTCGTTTTTTATGAAAAAACGTGTGCGTAATTAAGCAAAACCCTAAAACACAATCCCGAAATTTCACCAACTAAATAAAACCCTATCTTTGCCCCGTTTTTGTTGCCGCCTGCGGTTCCGCATCCGGCATTAAAAGGGAATCCGGTGCGAACCCGGAGCTGTCCCGCAGCTGTAAATCTCGCCAAAGGGCGGTTCAAACACTCACTGCCACTGTCCGAAGGGACGGGAAGGCGAACCGCCTGAGATGAGCCAGAAGACCTGCAAAACGTTTCGCCGAAAGGCCTCGAGGAAGGAACCGTCGGCAGGTGATTTAATTAATTATGAGGTTATTAACCGTGAGTTTCGCAGTTATGGCGAGTGCTTTGCTGTGGGCTGTGCCGTTGTTCGCGCAAAGCGACAGCACCATCCATCGCGATGTGGAGGCTGTTGATGTGGAGGCGCACACGCAGAAGCGCCAAGCTGTGCCTATGCAGACAATGTCAGCCATTGAGATTCAGCAACTTGGCGTGCAGAATCTGGCCGATGCCGTGCGGCGATTCAGCGGGACCAACGTGAAGGATTACGGTGGCGTTGGCGGGCTGAAAACTGTGTCGGTGCGCGGTTTGGGCGCGGCACACACGGCCGTGAGTTACGATGGCGTGGTGGTGAGCGATTGCCAGGCCGGGCATATCGACATCGGGCGTTTTGACATTGGCAGCATCGAGACCATTGCGCTCACAATCGGGCAGCCCGATGGTCTTCTGCAACCAGCCAGCGCCTTCGCACAAGCGGCAATGCTCTCAATATCAACCAGAAAGCCCAATTTCGCCGAAAGGCAGACCGACGCGCGCGCGCAACTCAAAGGCGGCTCGTTCGGCTACTTCGACGCGCAGGTTGAAGCCGCGCGAAAGGTGCGCCACTCAACGCTCTCGGGCACGGCTCAGTTTATGCGCAGCCGCGGCGACTATCCATACTCGCTGCCCAACATCGATACCACAGAGCACGGCCGCCGCCGAAATTCCGACATCCGTTCAGCCCGCGCCGAAATCAACCTTTCAACCGCCGACAGCGGCCGCTTCCAAAACCACCTGAAGGCCTACGGATTCTACTCTGAACGCGGCTTGCCGGGGGCGGTAATTTTCTATTATCAGCAAGCGAAAGAGCGCCTTGCCGACAAAAACTTTTTTGTGCAAAACGATTGCCGCCTGCGCTTGCGCGATAATCTAATGTTCAGATTCCAAGCAAAATACAACTACTCGTGGAACCGCTACGAGGACACAAATGTCAAGTACACCGGTGGCCGCTACGTTGAGCTGAACACGCAGCACGAGGGCCTTTTCTCGATGGCTGGGCTGTGGAGTTGGCAGCCGGTTTCAGTGTCGCTCGCGGGCGATGTGGTTTACAACACCCTTGAAAGCGATATAAAAGACAATCCGCAACCGCGCCGCCTAACGCTTTTGTCGGCGCTGAACGTGCGCGCGGCTTTGCAACGATTCGAGGCCACTGCAACACTTGTGGCGCGGCACGCGAGCGAGAAGGTGGAGTTCGGCAAGCGCCCCGACGACTTGAAACGGCTCACGCCAGCGTTCAGCCTGAAGTGGAGCAGCAATCGGGTAACCGTTCGCGCAATGGCAAAGGCGACCTACCGCATACCGACGTTTAACGAATTGTATTACACAACATTAGGCACAACCGGACTGAAGCCAGAAGAAGCTCGCGAGTTGAATGTGGGTTTCGATTTTGGCACCAGCAAGTTCGATTTTTCAGCCGATTTTTATGCCAACAATGTTGAAAACAAGATAGTTGCGATTCCGACATTGTATGTTTGGAAGATGGCTAACTACGGAGAAGTCAATATTTTAGGTGCCGATGTGGCTGCCGGAACCGAGTTCAGTGTGGCGGCAGTAAAGTTGAAACTGACGGCCAACTATTCGTATCAAAAAGCCATCGATGTAACCAACAGCAACTCAAAACTTTACAAATCGCAAATTCCGTACACACCTTTGCATTCGGGCAAAGCGGCTGCGGTTGCGACATTCGGAAAATACTCATTATCAGCAACAACCATAGTATCGGGCAAGCGCTACTTTTTGGAGTATAACATTCCTGACAACGAAATTGAACCTTACGCCGAATTTTCTGCCACAGCAACACGGAGTTTCAACATCGGCGGAAGCCTGTTGACTGCCAGTCTGTCGTGCTTGAATATAACTGATAATCAATATAGTGTGATAAAATACTACCCAATGCCGGGCCGGCATTTTCAATTGCAAGTGAATTTTACTTTATAGTTTAACTTTAAAATCATTAAAAAATGAAAAAACAGTTTGTTAAAATTTTGAGTTTGTGCGCATTAGGCGCAACAACAGTGTTCGTATCGTGCGACAAGAACAACGATGACGAAAAACCTGAAGTGAAAACCGTTAAACGTGTTTTTATTCTGAACGAAGGAAAGATGAATTCCAACAATGCATCTCTCGATGTGTATTATCCTAATGGCGAAAATGATTATCAATCAAAGGTTTTTGCCGCTGCCAATGGTCAAGGCCTTGGCGACACCGGTCAGGATTTGCTTGCATACGGCAATCGCATTTATGTGACTGTTTCGGGCTCGAACTACCTTGCAAAACTCGACCAAAAAGGCAAGATTGTTGAGCAATATTCGTTTACCGAAACTGATGGCTCACCACGTTATCTTGCTGCAAAAGACGGTTTTATCTATGTCTCAACCTGGGGCAACAAGGTTATGAAATTCGACACCACAGCCATTGTTGCACCAAAAGGTTCGGTTGAGGTGGGCTTGAATCCAGAAGAAATTGCCATCAAGGGTAACTATCTGATTGTCTGCAACTCAACAGAATATCCCATCAACGACAGCACAATTTCTGTGATTGACTTAACAACATTCACTATCAAAAAGAATGTAGAGACTCAATTTGGTAATTTTCAAAAAATTGCGGTTGTCGGTGACAGCGTTTACATCACCTATTACACTCCATCGTATTCTATTGAAATGCTGAATTTTGATGTTGAATCTGGCATCGTAAAACCTTCTGGCTCTGCCACAAATATGGTTTCATTCGATGACAAACTCTATTGCGCAAACTCGGCTACAGTTTATGATGCCGATTGGAATGCCACAATAAACACAAACTTTTTTGTACGCGATGTGAAAACTGGCAAAGATTCGGAAATTTTGGATTTAACTTCAGCCCCCGAACTTAAAACAGCCACTGTCTATCTGTTTGAAATAGACCCTGATAATGGCGATTTCTATGTTGGTGCCGCCGATTACGTGACCAACGGCATAATCTACCGTTTCGATAAAACCGGAAAATTCATTACGAAATTTGAGACAAGCGGCCTTAATCCTAACCACGCTGCTTTCGTTAAATAGTTGCTTTACAGAAAAGTGGGTGTGCTTTGCGCATCCGCTTTTTTCAATATTTTAAGAAATTGAAAAAACGAATTTTTATATTATCAGCAATTTGCAGCATTTCGTTGCAATCGTGCCTCAACCAACGCCAAACAATTGGCGGCGAGCCGATTAGTTTTGAGTACGCCACCAACCTGAAAATAAGCCTGTTGGACAGTTGCATTGTTGTTGAATTGCGCAATCCGTGGGACACCGCGCGGCTGCTGCACGCCTACGTGCTTGTGCCCACCGATTCGGCTCTGCCGCACTCGCTGCCCGCAGGAACGCTTGTGCGCACGCCGGTGCGCCGCGCATTGGTTTACACGTCGGTGCACACGGGGCTGATTGTGGGGTTGGGCGCGCTCAATCAGATTGCGGGCGTTTGCGATGCCGAATATCTGCAGCAACCCATTGTGCGTCAGCGCATTGCCGATGGGCAGATTGTTGACGCTGGCAACGCTATGAGCCCCGACATTGAGCGGGTGGCCGAAATGCACCCCGATGCTGTGCTGCTGTCGCCGTTCGAGAATGGCGGCTACGGCCCGATTGAAAAAATGGGCATCCCGATTGTGGAATGTGCTGATTATATGGAAGTTTCGCCATTGGCTTGCGCCGAATGGATGCGTTTCTACGGTCTGCTTTTCGGTCGCGCCGATGTGGCCGACAGCCTTTTCTGCGTGGTTGAGCGCAACTATTGCTCGCTGCGCGACTCGGCCTTGCAGACAACCACCCGCCCAACCTTGCTCACCGACCTGAAAACCGGCGCCGCCTGGTACGTGCCCGGCGGATGCAGCACCACAGGCCGTTTCTACACCGATGCCGGCGCCAATTACCTGTTTGCCGATTTCCAAAAGTCGGGCGCTGTTCCGCTGGCCTTCGAAACGGTGTTTGAACGCGCCAACAACGCTGATTTCTGGCTGTTTAAGTACAACCGCGCCACCGATTACACCTACACCGCGCTTGCCGCTGAAAACGACCTTTACACGCAATTCTCGCCCTTCAACAATCGCAAAATCTACGGCTGCAACACCGATTACGTGCCTTACTATGACGAAGTTCCGTTCCGCCCCGACTGGTTCCTGCGCGATTTGGTAAGGATTTTTCACCCGGAATTGCTGCCGGATTATGAGACGAGATATTTCTCGCCGATGGGAGAATAGGAACTAGAAAGCGTTTTCAATAGTTTCTTTTACTTTCCGTTCCTTTTCCTTTTCTGCTTGTATTTCTTGTTGTGTTTTTTCTTTCGGATGTTTAGGGAAAGCAATATTGCTGATTTCTATTGAGTATTTATAGTATGTTGTTGCCGAATAAGTTTCAGACCTCGCATAGATTTTAATGTTTTTTATTCCGTTCATCCCAGCCTTATCACCTATTATCCATTTGGCAATCAATTTTGATTTGCCTTCACTCAAATCTGTAAAGTGTAAATCGTTAATGAATGAATATTTTTCTTCAGGTTCACCATATTTTGCTGTGAACTCTTTTATATATTTCTTCATATCATCAACGAGTTTTGAGAAATACATCCATTTTTCACCAAATGTTCCATTATCTATATATAAACAAAAGGCCTCGTTGTCTGCATTTCCCCCGAAATACAATCTAATTGATGGTCGACAATACAGACCTAATGTTTTTTGTAGATTTTCTTCTTTTTCATATGTCATTGATAAATAACTAGAATATTTATTCGAACTATTTATGGAATAGTATTCTGCACCAGCGAATGCTTTCGTTCTTAAAACTTCTTTTTTTGACATTCCAAATTTTGCATCACCCCACGCAATAATAGCAAGAGAATCTTCGTGAGCAATTCGTGCCAATTCTCTTTCTTTCTCTTTTTGTGCAATACTGTCTCTTCTAACTTTTTCAATGCTGTCTCTACGAGCCATTTCTAATTTGTATTGCTGTTGTTTTTCAGCATAATTACACGAATTAAAGCAGAGCGAGAGAGAGAAAACAACAACACTTGTTGATACTAACCGTTTCGTATACATATTAATCCTTATTTGCCACCTACTCTTTGATGCGGTTTTCGGTTTACCCGCTTTATCTTATAAGCGAGTCTTTGCCATTTGGCAGCAACAAGAAAGGCGTTAACCACAATCTTATTACCACTTATTTTGTGAGAAGGTGTCTGGACTACCTTATATGTAAATAAGGGCAGAAAGGATTCACGCCAAAGCGCGAACTTTTGCCTTCTTATTCTCACATATAGGGTAATAGTTTTCCAGACGTTTACTCACAGAGAACAAGAGCATTCGCTCATAATTCAATTCAATATATAGTGTCAATCTTACGTCATATCCATTTCATAAAAATCAAATGCAAAATATAAAAAATATGATAGACAAAAATAATTATTGTAATGAGAAACGCATAACAAGTTTATGTATCTTACCGGCGAATACAAGATTGAACCGATATGATACATTGTTTGTTGTTTCAAACAAAGAATAAATAGTGATATGCACTTATGAAAAATAGGCGGATTGAGAAAAATAATTAAATGGTGTTAAAATGGAACAAAAATCAGATGTTCAATTTAGAGCAAAAAAAGAATACAAAAATAGTAGAGAGAAATTTTTCCTTTTGTTAAGAGAAATAATATCAAATTCTATTCACGCTGTACTAATTCGTCAAAGCAAAGAACCAAACCTCATCCCCAATATTAAATTAGATATATATATCAATGATTCTCAATGTAAAATTGAATTGATGGATAACGGAGAAGGGTTTAATGAAAATAATAGTCTTTATTTTGAGGAATTAGATAAGGTTAATCCTGAAAAGGATAATTTCCATTTTCATCCATTAGGTCAAGGACGATTAGCCATTGTATATTTTTCTGATTCTGCAGAATATGAGACCGTATACAAAGACAATAATGGCAATTATAAAAAAAGGAACATTCAATATCCACAATCTACTCCAGGACTTTATCAGCTCAACATTTTTCAAGAAAGTGAATTACAAGAACAAGATACGTATACTAAATTAACAATTAGCATAACAAAACCAAATTCATTAAGTCGGGCAAAAACATTTTTCAACAAGTATTCTGATTCAGAGAAACTTAAAAATTGGTTTATTGAAAACTTTTTTCCATTTATAGTTAATAATGCAGAATTAGTTATTAATATGTCTTATAATAAGGCAGAACCTATAACTATTAAAAAAGACCATTTGGAATCTGAAGTCAACTCCATCCCGTTTGAAATTAATTTGTTGGACAACAATAAATACCTATTTAAATTGTGGTTAATAAAGAAAGATTCTTCAATGATTGGTGATAATCCGATAACTTGTTTTGCAAGAAATTTGAGAGCTGAATTATCAAATGGGAAATTGAACTATTCGATTGATAACAAAGAAGGTTATTTGTTGTATCTCACATCCGATTATTTTGATGAATACGTTGATACAAAAGGGGAAAAAATTGAAATATCGGAAGATGCTATTTCTAGAATAAATCAGAAGTTATGTGAAAAATTGGATGAAAAATTCAAAACGATAATTGAAAATAATCAGAATGTGATTAAACATAATTGGCAGAATTTTAAAAAGCAATATCCATCACTAGAAACATTTGTAGATGAATCCAATATTGTCACAGGTAGAAATATTATAAGAGAAGATGAAATAATAAAAAGAGCAATAGATGAAAAGAGTAGAATTGAGAAAAAATTTTGGACAAATATTGATAATATTCAAGTAGACGATGGCAATGATAGTTTTGATGATTCTTTGGAATGCGAGAAACTTTTGAATTCTAGTTTGCATATTTATGTTAAACACCGCGAATCAGTATTGAAACGATTGAAAGCGTTGATTAAAAAATTTGATGAAAATGGTGAAGAAAAACCAGAATTAGAAAGCACTGTTCACGATTTATTCTTTAAGCGAGGAACGACATTAAAGGAGTCATCAAATATTAATCATTTACATAATCTTTGGATTTTAGATGATAAATTCACAACTTTTTCGAATAATAATATTCAAGCGAAAAGTACCAAACAAGGGCAATCTCTTTCTGACGTTTATATTTGGGCAGATGACCCGGAAAAAACAAAACAAATATTAATCTTGGAATTAAAATCAACGACCAAAGCTCATAATGCAGGAAATCATACAGAAGGAATGATAGCTCAAGTTAGGAGATACGCCCAGAATTTCTACAAAAATCCTGTTAAAGTTTTGAATTGGGATGTTGATACCAGTAAAGTACAATACACAGGGATAATCATTGCCCGAAAATCAGATATTGACAAAGAATTGTCATCTGATACAGTTGGAAATTTTCCGCCTATTCCATTCCTTGACAACTCTTATTATGGTGACGATGTGTTTTCTATAGACAGCAATCCTAAAAATAAAATGAAAATAAGAATAGAATTGTATTCTTTTGAAGACATATACCATTTGGCATCAAGTAGAAATGAAGTTTTCTTCAGGTTGTTAAAGAACGAATTCGGGATGTTAGAAAGTGAAGAATAATTTTTCTAAAAAGCATAATTAAAATATGGAGTCGCAAACAACAGAATACAAACTGCAGTGGGCCGATAAATATCTTGCTTACGTCAGTGGTTTTGCCAATTCTCAAGGAGGCACGCTCTATATTGGCATTAACGACGCAGGTGAAGTTGTAGGTATCGACAACACCAGATACCTTTTAGAAAACCTGCCCAATAAAATTATCCAAGCCACAGGAATTATTCCTGACATTGAGATGCTTAACAGCGATGGCAAAGAGTATATCGCTATTCATATAAAGTCGGCAGACCAACCTGTTTCCTGCAACGGGAAATATTATATGCGAAGCGGAAGCACCTTGCAAGAGCTTAATGGCAATTCGCTAACAGAATTTTTGTTGAAGCAGAACCATACCACTTGGGACAATCACATTGTGTCTGAAGCCACTTTCGATGACATTGACACCGAGGCAGTTGGTTATTTCGTCGATTTGGCTGTCGATGCCAAACGCTTGGACAAAAGCGTGAAATATGAGAATACGGAACATATTCTTCGGAAACTCAAACTTATCAATAAACAAGGAAAACTCACTTTTGCCGCATTGATGTTGTTTGGAAAAGACATTGAGGATTACTGCCTTTCGGCCTCATTCCGCATAGGCCGATTCGGGGCAAGTCAAGCCGATTTGATTTTCGATGACTACATTGCGTGTCCACTTATCCGTATGCCAGAAAAAGTTATGCAAACCCTGCGCAGCCGTTATTTGGTCGCGCCTATCAGATACGAAGGCCTGCAACGGATTGAGCCTATGGAAATCCCCGAAGACGCACTAAGAGAAATAATTTGTAATGCCATTGTGCATAGAGATTATCGTGACACATTTACTCAAATGCGGGTTTATGATGACCATATCGAATTGTGGAACAGTGGAGTTTTTCCGCCTGAAATAACAGTTGACAATCTAATGTCGCCTCACGAATCGCGTCCTCGAAACGAATTAATAGCCAAAGTTTTCTATTTGGCGGGATTCATAGAAAATTGGGGCAGAGGATATGAGAAAATAAAGGAATCATTTACAAAAGAGAACCTTCAGGTTCCGTCGTTTGAGCAAATACGCGGTGGCATTTTGGCAACCATTCGGCGAGAAAAATTTATTGCTCTTAATAAACAGAATGTCGGTGAAAATGTCGGTGATGTGTCGGTGATTGAACTAACTGAAAGACAGCGCAAAATCGTTAATCTGATAAGCAATGACCCTACCATTTCGGCGACGCGAATGTCGGTGATGATGTCGGTAATCAAACGCACTGTTGAAAGGGAACTTGCCGCACTTCGAAAGCAAGGCGTTATCGCTCGCGAGGGCAACGCAAGAACCGGGCATTGGAGAATAATCGATAAAAATCACGAATAACTCATAACAGTTTGAACCCCACCCGCACCTACATAATATTATCACTTCTGCTCGTCATTCTCGCCGCGCTCAACATTGCTTTGGGTTCGGTGCGGATACCGCTGGGCGCCGTTGCCGACATACTTTCGGGTGGCGATGGCGGCAATCAGGCGTGGCGGGTGATTGTTCTGCAATCGCGTGTGCCACAGTGTATTACGGCGCTGTTTTGCGGTGCGGCACTCTCGGCTGCCGGACTGATGCTTCAAACCACGCTTGCCAATCCGCTGGCCGGCCCGTCGATTTTGGGTATCACTTCGGGCGCAAGCCTTGGCGTGGCGGTGGTTGCGCTGGCTTCGGGCTGCTCGTTTTCAGCGGCTGGCAGCCTGATGGGGCTCACGGCCACCATTGCGGGGGCGCTGGTGGGCGCTTTTGTGGTTTTGGTGCTTATTTTGCTGCTTTCCGGCGTTATAAAAAGCAACGCAATGCTGCTCATTGCCGGAATGATGGTGGGCTACGTGGCGTCGTCGCTCATATCGATACTCAACTTTTTCGCCACAGCCGAAGGCGTCCATTCCTACACCATTTGGGGGTTGGGTAGTTTCAGCGGCGTTTCGCTTTCGCAGATGCCCGTTTTTGTGGGCACCGTGTCGGCCGGCCTGCTGATGGCCGTTTTGCTTATCAAACCGTTGAATGCCTTGTTGTTAGGCGCCAACTATGCCGAGAATTTGGGTGTCAATATCCGTCGCGTTCGTAGTTTGCTGCTTGTGGCGACAGGACTGCTATCAGCCATAGTTACAGCCTTTTGTGGGCCAATTTCGTTCATTGGTCTGGCCGTTCCGCACGTTGCGCGGATGGTTATCGGCTCATCGAACCACAATGTGCTGATGCCCGTTACGATGCTCGTTGGCGCGGTTGTGGCACTGGCGTGCAATTTGGCCTGCCTGTTGCCCGGCAACGCAGGCGTGCTGCCGCTGAACGCTGTCACACCGTTCTTTGGTGCGCCTGTGGTGATTTATGTAATTGTAAGTCAGAGAAGAATGAGAAGTTTTGAATAAAATTTTGTAGAGTTGTCACATCGTGGCAGCCGACAATGACTAAATGAAAAAAATATGGTCTGCTTTAATTCCTCCAATAGGCATAATTAATTATCCAAATAAAATGGTTATGGCAAAAAAGTTTTATCTGATAGTGAGTAGTTTATTTGTGTTTTTTAATATCTGTGTTATGGGTACCTCTTGCAATTCTATTCACAAGAATAATCCCAATATTATGGCCAATAATAAAGAAACTGTTTCTATTGATTCATTTGCCAAAATAACAGAATTTAATCCAGATACTTTGATAAACAATGCATTGGCCTTGCAAAACCGAATCTCTTCAGAAAGGTTTTTCCCCGGAATAACGTCAAAGCAACTTATGTATCTTGGAGGGGAAAGCCCAGCTATTATATTCAGCAGTATGAACGATAAAGAATATTTGATAGCATTTCAATATGAAGGCGGAACAGAAAACGAATTTAGTTGCTTTGAAATAGGTTATTCTAATCTTATAGAGGAAAACAATCATAAATTTAGCACTAATTACAAAAGTTTTGAATTAGAAAGTGGCTTAAAATTAGGGCTTTCCGTTGAAGAATTAATAAAAATCAAAGGGAATGACTTTGTTAAAGAAAATGGTAGAATCATATATAGATTAGATGATTATAAAAACTCTAGCTTTTTGAAAAAATATAATATGCCTGTATATTTTTTAGAATGCTCTTTAGAGAACAATAGAATTGTTAAAATCAAATTTGGATTTGAGTATCCATAATATATTATTAATCCGTTTGCAGAATTAATCCAGCCAACAGGTATAATCTGCGTTAATCTATAAAACCAGTTGAATCTGCGTTCAAGTCAAAAATCAAAAATCATAAATCAAAAATGCTGTTAACTGCTGAAAATCTGACCATTGGCTATTCCGCACAGCTCCCTGTGGCGGCCAACTTGTCGTTGACTCTCGCCAAAGGCCAGTTGACCAGTCTTTTAGGCCCGAACGGCGTGGGCAAATCCACGCTTTTGCGCACGCTTGCCAACTTGCAGCGGCCGCTGTCGGGCAGTATCAGCGTTAACGGCACCAACATTGCCAGCCTGACTGCACAGGAACTCTCGCGCACCATTGCCCTTGTGCTAACCGACAGAGTATCAGCCGGCGGACTGACGGTTTTTGAACTTGTATCGCTTGGCCGCCAGCCTTACACGGGTTTCTTCGGCCGACTGTCTGCCGCCGATAAAGAACTTGTAATCAAGGCGATGACCGATGTGGGCATTGCCGCAAAAGCCGATTGCCACGTGTCGGAACTGTCGGATGGCGAGCGCCAGAAAGTGATGATTGCCAAAGCGTTGGCACAGCAAACACCAATAATTATCCTTGATGAGCCAACCGCCTTTCTCGATGCCGCCGCGCGCGTTGAAGTGCTGCTTCTGCTTCACCGTCTGGCCGCCGAGTCGCAAAAGGCAATCCTGCTTTCAACCCACGATATTGATGTGGCCGTGCAACTGTCTGACAATCTGTGGCTAATGAATGCCGATGGCGTTCAGTGCGGCTCGGTTGCCGAAATAATCGAGAAAGGCTTTCTCGATAATCTGTTCAAAAACAGCAATTTGCATTTTGACGCTGCCGAGCGGCGGTTTGTGTGGTAGTCTGTTTTATCTTTGTCGCGCAATCGGGCAACTGACACGTCTATGGCAGATAAAAAATCGTTTTTGAACCGGCGCATTGAACAAGACAAACGCAACATTTGGTTTGTCGGATTATTCTATGGGATTGCCGTCTACCTGCTTCTTGTTCTGCTTCAGCCATTTGGCATCGACGGCAGCGGCACGGCAAAATATTTCGAACTGTTGCTGTTCGCCCTGGTTACGTGGCTTGGCGTTGTCGGCTCACACTTCATTCTGAAACTTGTGTCGAAAGATTTTTTCAACGCAGAAAACTGGACCATCAAGAAGGAAATTGTTTTCAATCTGGCAGTTGTCGGCGTCATTGTGCTCGGCAACTTCGTGGCGTTCATCGTGCTTTACAACATTCCGATAACGCCCCGCGGCATCTTTACAGCCGGTTGGCAGACATTGGCAATTGCCACGTGCGTCATTGGCCTACGTGTCATTCTCGGACAGAAAAAATCGGCAGAAACATCCGCGCAAGCATCGCCAACGGCTGACAATGAGCCAATTAGAATCTGCGGAAGCGGCAAAAACGATTTGCTGAGCATCGCGCCAAGCGAACTTCTTTACATTGAGTCGGACAAAAACTATTGTAACATAGTCACTTCCGCACAAAAACTGCAAGTCAGGCTCACAATGAGTTCGGCCGAAGAGCAGTTGGCCGGGCACCCAATGTTTGTCCGCTGCCACCGGGCTTTCATCGTCAACAAAAGCAAGATTATCCGTCTCGACGGCAACTCGACCATCGGCTACAAACTGCAACTTTCGGGCACCGACGATTTGATTCCGGTTAGCCGCACCTATCTGGAAAACATCGCCGATTTCGCCCAAAACAAGCCCTGAAATTCGTCCCAAAAATCCGCCGCCCGTCCCACCCATACGGCATTTGTACCCAAAAACGGGCAGTCTGTCCCCGCCTATTGCACGCCTGAAAACGTTGCTTTTGCTTTGCCGGCACAAACGGATTTGAAATGGTTGAATCACTACTCATCGGACTCAGTACAAGCGCGTCGTGCGTGGCGCAATGTGGCAACATCATCCTGTCGATAATAATGGCCGAAAAGAAGAGCGTCGGTCAGTCGTACGGGCTGCTCGGCGGCTTTATGCTTGGCAGATTGCTGATTTACAGTGGAATATCGGCGATAATCTCGCTAATCGACTCGGCCGCCACTATTCCGGCAGGCGTTACGGCCGTCAGTTTGATAGCGGTAAGTGCTATTATGCTGATTTACAGCGTTGGAAAGACAAAGCAACTCTGCCTTGGCCACCGTTTCACGCGTAAAATCTACAGTGCCTGCCACGGGCGCATAAGCCTGCTTGCCTTTGCGGCTGGCGCACTGTCGTCATTGAATATATGTCCGCCGATTATCAGTTTGATAGCCAGTTCGATAGGAACGAAAGCGGTGTTTGTCAATTTTGCTATGTTCTTCATCGGAACATCGGTTTTCTTCCTGCCAATGCCGCTCATTGGCGCGATTAAAAACACCGAGGCCGTGACCAAAACCGGCCGGGCCGCAGCGCTGATTGTCAGCATAATATTTCTGGCAAAAGGAATCGGAATATTGACAAGTGGGCAAATCTAACAATCTGAATTTTAATTCATTAACTTCTAAATAATTAATTACAATGAACAGGAAATCAAATTATTGGGGAACCGGCCGCATCGGCAAAAGCATTCTGCTGTTTGCGCCAATGATGATGCTGATAATGCTAATGCTGCTTGGCAGCGCTTCGGGTGGCGATGCTGCAACGCAGATAGCCAGGCTCATAACCATAGTATTTTTCGGTGCGATGTTTTTTTTGATAATCTACACCGGCAAAACCGACAAATGGCGAGCCGTGGCGTTTATCGTGTCAGCTCTGCTGTTTTGTATCGCATTCATTCACAATCTGATACTAGAACGCGGCAGTATGACGTTTTCAAACGCTGAGGAACTCTCGTGCACAATTCCCTTCTGCCATATTGTAACCACAATGATGATTATTCCGGCGGCCGTCAAGCAAACAATTTTGTTTCCGGGCAGCCTTGTCGAAGGGTTCGCGTCAATATCGGCAATGTTTGTTATTGTGCTGTGTTTCAGCATTGTGCTTGGTCGCGGCTTTTGCAGTTGGGGTTGCTTTTACGGCGGCTGGGACGATGGCACAAGCCGCATTCTGCGACAGCCCGTCATTAAAAAAGTGAACAACAGTTACAAATGGTTCTCGTTTGCAATGCTGATTGTTATGGCTTTGTGGTCGGCTGAGGCGGCCGAGCCAACCTATTGCAGCTGGCTGTGTCCGTTCAAGGCTGTAACCGAAAACGAGCGCATTATCGATACTATCACATTGATTAAGAACATAATATTCACGCTGACATTTGCCGTGCTGGTGGTGGTTCTGCCACTGTTGACAAAGAAACGCATCCAGTGCGCGACATTCTGCCCGATGGGTGCACTGCTGTCGCTGTTCAACAAGATAAACATTTTTGAGGTGAAAAACGACGCAAGCAAGTGCATCGGTTGCGGCAAGTGTGAAAAAGCCTGCCCGATGCTGGCCATCGAGAAGCGTTGTCCTACGCTAACCTGCTCAAAATGCGGCAAATGCGTCGATGCCTGCCCGACTGGCGCAATGCGATTCCACATCAAAGGCACCCCCATCGACAAGCACACCACAATAGCCCGCACACTCTTTATTTTTCCGGCATACACGTTTCTGGTAACTCTTTGCGGTGGAAGTGTGGCAAACGGATTGGCTCTCATCATTAACCTTTTTATTTAATTGATTATGAAAAATATATTATCAGTATTTGCATATGTTTGGGCATCGCTCGGCACGCTCATCATTCTGATGGCATTCATCGGTATGGATTCTTGGCAGCAACTCTCTCTCAATCTGCCGTTTATGCGCGTCGACCCGCAATATTCGGGCGGTGCGATTGTCGATTCGATTGTCAAAAACAATCTGAAAATCAGCATTCACGAGAATGTTTTCCCGGGTGTTTTCCGTCGGAGCGGAAACGGGTTTGTCCAAATCGACGTAAATCAATGTCCGGCAGACGCAATCATAATTGATTCCATATTGATAAACAATAAGATAACAACCATATCGGCAACGCCCGAAAAAGCCGAAGCCGATGGTTTTGAGATTGAGGATTTTGTTAAACTTGCCGACCGTTGGATTATCAGACTGAAAATTGAAAAATAAGTATAATTTCGCACTCAAACAATTTAAAATCATACAGATATGAAGAAACTATTAAAAATCACAGCTTTAACAATTTTAGGATTGATTGTTCTCGTCGTAGTCTGCGTTTGGGCGACTTTCGGCTCGCTTGTCAAAGGCGCAATGTCGGTCCAGAAGCTCGACGAGGGCTTGTACTATATGGAGTATAAGGGCGACGATGGGTTCGACGAGGTGTTGAAAAACGGTGGTTGCGAGAGTGCCAACGATTTGTCGGAGCACATCATCCGTTTCCTGTCGAAAGGCTACTACAGCTTGCCTGCCGCCAATCCGCAGAAATCGGATTACGGCTGCTCGACGCTCACCGCGCGCACTCCCGATGGCGGCGTTCTTATGGGGCGCAACTTCGACTTTTATTCGGGCACCGCAATGATTCTGCATACATTGCCTAACAAGGGTTATGAGTCGGTCAGCACCTTCAATATCAATCTGTTCGGCTTTGGAGATGGCTGGCTGCCCGAAGGTTTCGCCAACCAGTATATGGCGTTGTCGTGCCTGTTTGTGGCTTTGGATGGCGTCAACGAGAAAGGTTTTGCCATTGCCGACCTTATTGCCGGCGACACGGCTGTGACCAATCAGCGCACCGACAAGCCCGACCTAACCACGACAATGGCGCTCCGCTACCTGCTCACCAACGCCGCCTCGGTTGATGAGGCTCTGGAGCTGCTCCGCAGCATCGATATGCACTCTGATATTGGCGCGGCGCACCACTATGCAATGTCCGATGCATCGGGTCGTAGCGTTGTGGTTGAATATGTTGACAATCAGATGGTTATTACCGAAACACAGGCCGTTACCAATCACTATTTGTGCGAGCAGAAACGCAATGTCGGGCTCCTTCCGTTCGACAATCGTTACAATGTTCTGTGCGAGCAGTATAATCAGGCCACTGGCGTGATGACGCAACAGGCACTTACTGAGGCTATTAAGTCGGTATCGCAACCTTCGAGCGATAATTTCTGGGGCACAATCTGGACTATGGTGATAGATTTGTCGCACCCGTCGGTGACTTACTACTCGCGTCGGAATTTCGACAAGCCGTTCAGGTTTGAGCTGGAAAGAAAATAGGCGCGTGAAAGTGTAAGTTTCAAAAGATTAAACACTCAATCGACGACACCAACCAAATCCAAAATCCCCTATTTTTGCCCCCGCAAAACGGCAGAATTTTGGAACCAACACAACTAATATCGGAATGGGAAGGTCACCGCGGCGTCAAGTCGCTGGTGCAGGCGCTTGCCGAGCGGCAGGCGGTGGTGTCGCTCAAGGGGCTCAAGGGCTCGTCGGTGGCGATGGTGCTGGGGGCGGCTTTCAGGCTGCAGCGGCGGCCGATGGTGCTGGTTGAAGCCGATATGGAATCGGCGGCCTATCTGTATAACGATTTGCAGACCATTCTGGGCACGGCCGACATCGAGTTTATGCCGTCGTCGTATCAGCGGTCGATGGACCACGAGCGCACCGACAGCAGCAACATTCTGCTGCGCACCGACGTGCTGGGCAAGGTGGCGTCGGCGCAAAGCCCGATGATTGTGGTCACCTACCCCGAAGCCGTGATGGAAAGGGTGGTTTCGCCCGAAAAACTGGCGTCGAACACATTTGTCATCAGCAAGGGCGACACGCTATCGCACGATTTTCTGGTTGAGTTGCTGCACGACTACGGTTTCGAGCGCGTCGATTTCGTCTATGAGCCTGGCCAATACTCGGTTCGCGGAAGCATAATCGATGTTTTTTCGTTTGCCGATGAGATGCCGTTCCGACTCGATTTCTTTGGCGACGACGTTGACAGCATACGCACCTTCGACATTGAAAGTCAGTTGACTAAAGACACGCCCGACCGCGTCACCATCATCCCCAACATCCACGACCGCGAGATGGGCGATGTGCGGATTCCGATTACCGACTTTTTCAGCGATTCTACCGTTTATTTCTTTAATAATCTGGCGGTTGCCATTGAACGGATAAACACCATCTGCACAAACGCGGCCGAGCGGGCCGACGCCGAAACCATCTCGCAGATGGCGCTCAATGGCGACCAATTCTACAAACTTGTGGCCACGCGGACCTACGGCGAGTGGGGCGGCAAGATGCTCGACAAGCGCGGCGTGCCAATCAAGTTCGACACCACCGTGCAGCCCGTCTTCCACAAGAATTTCGACCTGCTCGCGCAAACACTCGACGACTATACCGACCGCGGCTATCGGATTCATATTCTGTCTGATAATCAGGCACAAAACGACCGTCTGACATCGATTTTCAAAGACCGCGGCATACGGACAAAATTCGTTCCCGTGCTGAAAACCCTGAACGAAGGTTTTGTGGATAACGAACTGAAAATCTGCTATTTCACTGACCATCAGATTTTTGAGCGCTTCCACCGCTACAATGTCAAAACGGGTTTCAACAAGCGCGAGTCAATCACGTTGGCCGAGTTAAATAACTTGCACATAGGCGATTACGTGGTTCACATCGACCACGGCATCGGGCGCTTTGGCGGACTGCAAAAAGTTGAAATCAACGGCAAGTATCAGGAATCTATCAAACTGATTTACAGAGACAACGACGTGCTTTTTGTGAGCATCCATTCGTTGCACCGCATATCGAAATACAAGGGCAAGGACGCTGAGGTGCCCACCGTTCACAAGTTGGGTTCGGGCGCCTGGCAGCGGCTCAAGGCCACCACAAAGAGCAAGGTCAAGGACATTGCCAAGGACCTTATCAAACTCTATGCGCAGCGCAAGGCGCAGAAGGGCTTTGCTTTCTCGCCCGATACGTTTATGAATCAGCAACTTGAGGCGTCGTTTATGTATGAGGACACGCCCGACCAAATGAAGGCCACGCAGGCCGTGAAAGCCGATATGGAGAGCACGATGCCGATGGACCGCCTGGTTTGCGGCGATGTTGGTTTCGGCAAGACCGAGATAGCCATCCGCGCGGCGTTCAAGGCAGTGGCTGATAATAAGCAAGTTGCGGTGCTTGTGCCCACAACCATTCTGGCAATGCAGCACTACAAGACGTTCAAAGCGCGTCTGGCCGATATGCCCTGCACCGTCGATTATTTGAGCCGTCTGCGTACCGCGAAGGAGCAGAAAGACATTCTGGCACGGCTCGAGAGCGGCGAGTTGAACATCGTCATCGGTACGCATAAACTGATAGGTAAGAGCGTGAAATTCAAAGATTTAGGTTTGCTAATTGTTGACGAGGAGCAGAAATTCGGAGTCGGCGTGAAAGAGAAACTTAAACAGTTGAAAGTCAATGTCGATACGCTGACCTTGACGGCCACGCCAATTCCGCGCACGCTGCAGTTCTCGCTGATGGGCGCCCGCGACTTGTCGGTCATCAGCACACCACCGCCCAACCGCCAACCCGTTCTGACAGAGGTACATACGTTCGACGAAGGCATCATAAAGGAGGCCGTCAGTTTCGAACTGAACCGCGGCGGGCAGGTGTTCTTCATCAACAACCGCATTGAGCAGTTGCCGAAAATCGCTGGAATGCTGACGCGACTTGTGCCGCAGGCCCGCGTGATTACGGCTCACGGCCAGATGGACGGCAACACGCTTGAGCAGATAATGCTCGATTTTATGGAGGGCAAGTACGATGTGCTTGTTTCAACAACCATCATCGAGTCGGGGCTCGACATTCCGAACGCCAACACCATCATTATCAACGACGGCGAACGCTACGGATTGAGCGATATGCATCAGTTGCGCGGCCGTGTGGGGCGCTCGAACCGCAAGGCTTTCTGCTACATTTTCTCGCCCCCGCCCGAGACGCTCACCGACGAGGCACGCCGCCGCCTGAAGGCCATCGAGGACTTCAGCGAGTTGGGCAGCGGCCTGAACCTGTCGCTGCAGGACCTTGACATCCGCGGAGCGGGCAATCTGCTAGGCGCCGAGCAGAGCGGCTTCATCGGCGATTTGGGCTTTGAAACCTATCAGAAGATTCTCGATGAGGCGCTTGTCGAACTCAAAGAGTCGGAACTCGAAAGCGAGGTGAAAAGCGGTCAAGCCGATGGCTCGCCTGCCGACACATCGGTGTTCGATGAGATTCAGTTTGTGGCTGATTGTCACGTCGATACCGATATGGAACTGCTCATCCCCGACAGTTACGTCGAGAACGTATCAGAGCGCATCAATCTCTATCGCCGCATCGACTCGCTGCAGGACGAAGCAGCCATTGCAGCCTTTGTTTCGGAACTGACCGACCGTTTCGGCCCCGTGCCGCAATCGATTCTCGAATTGCTTCAGGTTGTGCGCCTGCGCTGGATAGCCGTTGGGCTTGGAATGGAGCGTATAATGCTGAAAAACGGCAAGATGACCATCAGTTTCGTCAGCGACCAGAATTCTGTTTTCTACCAGTCGCCGCAGTTCACAACCATCATCGGCAACGTGCAGCGCTACCGCAGCACCTGCCAGATGCAGGAGAAAAACGGCAAACTCGTGCTCTCGTTCGACGGCGTGCGGACAGTGGAGAAGGCGCTAGGGCTTTTGCAAAAATTAGGAGAAAAAAACAGTTAGCAGTGTAACATTCCTGCAAGGCCTTCGTCTTTTAGTCGTGTTTTGAATAAAAAATTATTGACTATGGAAACAGGAAAGAAACAAAACGGACGCGGATTGGGCATTGCTTCAATGGTTTGCGGAATAGTTGCGGTAATATTCAGTATGATACCGTGCGTTGGAATGGCTTTTTTGCCGATAGCGGTTGTGGCACTGGTGCTTGGCTGCATATCGTGCAAGCAGGCTGTTGAAGGCGGCGCGTCGGTGGGGATGGCCGTCACAGGAATCGTGACATCGGCTTTCGCGCTGATTTTCATCATCGCTTGGATGACGGCGGTTTTCAAGATGGATGTCCGCGAGAAAAATATTTTCAACGATTTCAAAAATAATTTTGAGTGGAGAATCGAGACCGACGAAGAGATTTTTGAAGGCACCGACAGCACAATGGTGCGTCTTGGCGCCATTCTCGACAGTATGAACAATCCTGCCAGCGTGCATCTCGATATAAACCCGAACGACACTATTGTCAAAATGTCGATAACCGACGAGAACGGGAAAAAAATGAATATGGATATTGCCACGCGGAAGAAGAAGTGATGCGGAACGTTTGGCGTGAACCGTATATTATTTGTAATCTGATATTTGCCGTAGTATTGACAGCAGTGCTGGTTTACTTCGGCATTTTTTCGTCCGATGGCGATTACCCCGTCCACGCCCTTGTGCCAGGGACGCTCACCAGCACGGGCCTTCAGCGCGCCTTGTCGGAACTGATGCGCGGAAATCTGGACGCGGCCTTGCAATTCAACCGTTATTCAGTCGGCATTTTTGCGTTTTTTGTTGTGCAACTTGTTATGCGTCTTGCGTTTAGCGCAATTTACATTTTCTGTGCCGACAAACGCCGCCCACTCATTCTTACCGACGCCATAATCTCAACTTTACTATTTTTGTGCGCCTTTGCGCCGATGGCGATGGGGCAGATGATTGAAGGACTGAATAACTGAATGCGTGAAGGATTGAATGTGTGAATGACACAATAAATCAGTCCTTCGATGATTCAATCAGTCAATCTTTCAGTGATTCAATCCATCAGTAATTCAATAATTTGATTATGCGTAAACTCACAAACGACGAACTTGGGCGGCTGACGGTTGAGGAGTATCGCCGCGCCGCGAAAATGCCAGTGGCCATTGTGCTCGACAATGTGCGCAGCGCCAACAATGTGGGCTCGGTGTTCCGCACAGCCGACTGCCTGGGCGCCGAGCGTCTCTGCCTGTGCGGAATAGTGGCCACACCGCCCAACAAAGACATCAACAAGACGGCACTTGGCGCCACCGAATCGGTTGAGTGGAAGCATTTTGCGTCAACGCTCGACGCTGTGGCCGAGTTGCGGGCCGAAGGCTACATCATTCTGTCGGTTGAGCAGGCCGAGGGCAGCATCGCCTTGCAGGATTTTGTGCCAGCAGTGGGGCAGAAGTACGCTCTCATCTTCGGTCACGAGGTGAACGGCGTGGCGCAGGAGGTTGTCGATGCCAGCGACGGCTGCATCGAGATTCCACAAGTGGGCACCAAGCACTCGTTCAACATATCGGTGAGTGCAGGAATTGTGCTTTGGGAAGTGTTTCGGAAAATGATGGAAAGTGAGTTTTAAGTTCTCGAAGTTTAAAGTTTTAGGTTTGAAGGTTGAGAAGTTGAGAGCTTCGCAGTTTTTTAGAAGGTTTAGTTTAGAGGTTGAATGGATAGAATCGTAACTCATAATTCGTAATTAAATCCAAAGCCATTAATGCCTAGTCCTAATGCCCAACACCTAAAACTCAACACCCCCAATATTGCCTTTTACGCAGCGATAATTATCTTTGCCGCTATGTTTAAAATCCGCATCGGGATAGTGCTTGTTGTTGTTGCCAGTTTTCTGGCAATGTCGGGTTTGTATGCTCAAACGGCTGATAGTCTGTTTGTTAGCGGCATAACCGATGGGACAACGCAGGACACGCTCGTCAACACTTTGGGCGCGCCGAGCGACTCAACAGCACACGCCCCATCTTGGCGCGACTCGGTGCCGAGTGCCGACAGCTTATTGCCGAAGTTGCTCCGCGACACATCGCGTTACGCACTCTACCGCCGCATCTACGTCGTTCCTGACTCGCTGAAGGTACATCGCTGGCGATATAATCCCAATGTGTACGACTTCGACATTCAAACGTACGACTCAACCCTCGATTTGCTCCATCTGCACCGTCCGGCCAACCGCAATGGCCGTGTTACAGCCAATCTGCACCAGTTGGGAACGGCCATTCAGAGCCACGAGTATTTTGAGCCGAACGAGCCAACGCGGTTCCTGTTCCTGAAATCGTTCACACCATATATGCATCAGGCTGAGACAGAGGAGTTTTACAATGTGTCGAAGCCGTTCACGCTGTTTGGCTACGATGGCGGACAAAAAGAGGAGCAAATAATCGATTTGCTTCATACTCAAAACATTACTAAAGGATTGAACCTGTTTTTCAAGTACAATTCGTATGGCGGCGATGGCGAATATGTGTACCAGAAGACCAAAAACCGCTCGGGCAGTTTGGGCGGCTCGTTTGTAAACGGCAGATTCGCAACACATTTGGCGTGGACATTCAACCGCATCGACGTGCAGGAAAACGGTGGAATTGTTGATGAGTATCTGGTTCGCGACAGCATTATGGCGCCGCGCGAGATTGCCACCCGCCTGACTGACGCCCGAACCTTCATCAAAGACCGCCAGTGGTTCTTCGATCAGAAGGTGGGCTTTGCAAGAGCCAAAGAATCAGATACTTCCGATATGGGCGGCTACTGGTTCAGCCTGCAATACACATTCAGCCGCCAGGCTAGCACCAAATACTATCGCGACAAGCCGGGCAAATACTATAACCCGATTCTAAAAGATTCACTGTCAATCTATAAGCACAACTACACCAATCGCTCAACCTACGATTCGTGCTCATACACTGACCAAATTCACCAAATCCGTCTGAACCTTGAAGAGATAAAGAACCCCTACGCGCCTTTCGGACTCTACGGGGCGCTGGGCGTGCATAGCGCGCGGTACTACTATTTCAATGTCGATACGCTGTTTTCAAACATCCGCTCAACGACGAAAAACAGCGCGTACTTTGAAGCCGGACTGCACCGTACACGCCCCGGACTGCTCACTTTTTCAGGAAGTTACCGCCAATATCTTGCCGGATATAAGTTGGGCGATTTCAAAATCGAAGGCCGGATTTGTCAGCGGTTCTCAAAGTCGGACAGCGCGATGGCGGTGACGGTTGAGGGCTCGATTGAACAAAACCACCCCGATTATTTCCTGACTGATTATCAGTCGAATCACCTGAAATGGCAGCGGAGTTTCGGTCACAACCCGATTACGGCAATGGTTTCCGGCCGGCTCAACCTTCCGCGTTTCCGCACGACGGTGAGCGGACACTACGCATTGCAGTCGAATTTCATCTACCTCGACACCGACTGCCAGCCGATGCAGGCCGACAAGTCGTTCTCGGTGATGGACATTCAGTTGCGCAACCACTTGTCGGGCGCGGGATTCAACCTTGTGAGCCGCGTCAACTATCAGATTTCGGGCAACGAGAAGGTGCTGCCGCTGGCCAAACTCACGGCCTATGAGGCACTTTACTACGAGCGCGACGTGTTTTTCGAGAGCACCAACGGGCACCTTTATTTCCAGCTCGGACTGGATATGAGTTTCTGGACCAAATACGATGCGCAGGCCTACTGCCCGGCGGTGGCGCTGTTCCATAACCAGAACCAGACCACTACCGGCAACTATCCGTTTGTGGGCGCGTTTCTGAACGTGCGAATCAAGCAGGTGCGGTTCTTTGTGAGCGGCCACCACGTCAACTACAACCTTTTCGGAATGCGCGATTTCCTGCTCGCCCCGTACTATCCAACTTCAAAAGCCACTTTCAGTTACGGAATCAGATGGTCGTTCTATGACTGATTTTGCCGCCCAACCACATTTTTTCGCACAAAAAACTATTCACAAAGCGAGAACTTTGTTGGCGGAAACGAAAAATAACCGACCTTTGCGGCGCAATTAATAGGCGATTATGTGGCTCAAGAAATTATCGGTTTTAGTGGTGGCGGCAACTGCTATTGGCAATGTAACGCTCTCACAAACATTTGATTACCGACTTACTGACAGCCTTTCGGCAGCGACCGCAAATGCCGAGGGGCTTGCCAAACTTGCACTCTTCGACACCATCGCCAACATTCACTCCAACGCCGACTCGGTGCTGAAATACGCCACACTGGAGTTTGAACTGGCGCAGAAACTGAGCCAGCCAACCTATCGCGCCAGCGCTTTCCGCCACATTGGAACGGCCTACAGCTACAAATGGAACATCGACAGGGCTTACGAGAATATGTCGCAGGCGCTTGAAATGTACAGCTCGCTCGGCGACACTCTCAGCGAGGCTCTGTGCTGCGACTGGCTCGGGCGGCTGCTTTGGATGCGCTCGGCCAATGCCAACGCCGTGGGCTTCCTGAACCGAAGTCTTGAACTCTACAAGCAGCTCGGGCGCGAAGATTTGATTGCCGGCATTTATCGGCTTATGGGGTTGCAATGTCTTGATTATAAGATATATGACCGAGCCTACGAATATTTCGGCCAGGCGCGCGGCATCGACAATCGGATTGGCTGCCGGGCGGGTGAGGCCGAAGACAGATATTGTCTCGGCCAAGGACTTCTGTATCAGTGCATTGATGAGGCGGGAAGCCTCAACCAGCTTCTGCGCGCGAAAGAGGACCTTTTGACGGCATACGAGGCTGTCGAAAATTGCAATCTGCACACGCAAATCAACATTCTCAAGGCTATGGCCGATGTCTGCGTTGAGCAGTCGAGAATCGATAGAAAAAACCATAACGCACTGCTCGACAGTTGTTTAATGTTTATCAATAAAGGTTTTGAGCTTGTTGAGCGGACCGGTTCCATTGGATATAAGGTTGTGTTTGACTTGCGGATGGCGCGCTACCAGATGGAGCGCAGAGACTTCAAATCGGCGATACGGATTCTTAACAGGCTTGAGGCTGCCGACAATGCCGATTCGCTGCCGGCTCTGCCAAGCGATGTGCTGTATTCGGTCATTGCCGAATACTACGGAACGACTGGCGACTATGAGAAAACAAGCATCTATGCGCGGAAGATTGGCGATTTGAACCGCCGCAAGAATAACGACGGCTATCTGGTGAACTCGACGCAGACCAAAATCCAGACCGAGTTCGACGAGGAGATGCGCCAGCGCGATATGTCGGAACGTGAGCGCGAACTGATGTACAAGGCGCGGTCGCAGCAGCTTGTGAGCATAATTGTTGCATCGGTGCTGATGATTGCTGTGCTGACGCTGCTTGTGATTGTGGTTTACCGCAGCAATGTGCGCCGCCGTCGCTCAAACCAGCTCCTCAACGACCAAAACCGGCAGCTGGAACGCCAACAGGCTGAAATTCAGAAACAAATAAAGCTCCTGAACCAGAAAAACGAGGAAATACAATCGCAGCGCGACGAGATTGAGGGACAGCGCAACTACCTGTCGAGCCAGAACAAGCTGATTCGCAACGCCAACTTGCAGCTGACTGACAGCTTGCTCTATGCCAAGAAGATACAAGACGCCTCGGTGCCGTCGCAGGATATGATGAACGGATTTTTTGGCAACTGCCTTGTTTTTTGGAGGCCTCTCAACATTGTTTCGGGCGATTTCTACTGGGCCGTCCAGGTGGGCAATTACAAATTTCTGGCCGTGGCCGACTGCACAGGACACGGCGTTCCGGGTGCGTTTATGAGTATGCTGGGCATATCGCTGCTCAACGATATTGTGATGCACGAGAATGTTGCGAAACTCACCGCCTCACGTGTGCTCGACCAGTTGCGCGCCAAGCTGAAAGAGGCGCTACGCCAGACGGGCCGCCCGGGCGAGGCCGCCGATGGCATCGACCTGGCTTTCTGCATCTTCAACACCAAATCAACGCAAATGCAGTACGCCGGCGCTTTCCGGCCGCTGATAATCATCCGCAACAGCGAAATTATTGAATACAAGGCCGATAAGATGCCTTGCGGCGTTTACATCAACGAGTCGCCGCGGTTCACCAACAACATTGTAGATTTGCAGTCGGGCGATGTGCTTTATATGTATTCCGACGGCATTGCCGACCAGTTCAGCGGCGGCCCCGAACTGCGCAAATTCACCATCCGCCGTATGAAGGAGATGCTTGTTGAGGTTCACCAGAAACCTTTCGACCAGCAGAAACTCCTGATTGCCAAAACAATCGACGATTGGCGCAAACCGCTCTCGAAAACCGGCAAACAAAGCGCCCAGGTTGATGACATTCTGCTCATCGGACTGAGAATCAAATAATCATTGTATACGCTTTTTCTCTTGCGTGTAACAGCATTTTGTCGATATTAGTGCCGTTTTTTTTGAAAAGCAAGTTCAATTATTAAACTATTGATTATGAAACTTAAAACAATTATCCTTTCGGCTGTTGCGCTTGCAGTTTCAGCAAGTTCGTTTGGCCAAATCAAAGTGAAAACCGATGCCGGCGATATGAGCGTCCGCTTTATGGGCCGCACCAATTTCGACGCCGGCACCTATCTGTTCTCCGACGCAAAAGTCAACGACGAGCACAACGGCGTGGCAATGAACGACACCCGTCTGGGTGTTCTGGCCAATTTCGACGAGAAGTTCAGCGCAAAAATCGAAATCTGCTACGCATCGAAAGCCATCTCGTTCCGCGACTTGTGGATTGGCTACAAGCTGAACGACAACAGCTCGCTCACCGTGGGCAACCACTTCCAGCCTTACGGCGCCAAACCGCTCGGCTTGTCGTACAAGTTTGTTGAGGACGCCTCGGCCGACTTGGCATTCTGCCCGGCGCGTAAAATCGGTTTGTCGTACGCCTACACTTCCGACCCGTTCAACTTCACAGCCGGTCTTTTCAGCGACGGCAATGTTGACAACGGCAAAAACATCGACAAAGGCTGGTCGCTCGCCGCAAAGGCCATCTACCGCCCGATTCTCGACGAATCGACAGTGCTGCACATCGGTCTGGCACCAATGTTTGTGCAATCGCCCAACACTGTTTCGTTCACTGGCTCAATTCCGACAACTGTTGTGAGCAACGGCCTTATCGGCACTGGCGCTCTCGACCCCAAAAACTACTTGCGTATGGAGGCCGAGGCAATCTTCATCAGCGGAAAACTCTACGTTGAGGGCCACTATATGGCAGCCAATGTCAATGATATTAAATTCACTACTGTTGACACCGCCGGCGTTAGCACATCGACAACCGAAAGCGCCTATCTCGACGGATTTTACGCACAGGCCAGCTATATGATTATCGGCGAAAAGCAGAACTATAACAAAAAGACCGGTTTGGCAGCCAACGCATCGCCCAAGAGCCTTGAGGTTCTGGCCCGCATAAGCCACCTCAACCTCGATGCCGACCACGTGAAAGCCGGCAAGCAGACCGATTTCACACTGGGCGCCAACTATTTCTTCAGCAAAAATCTGAACCTGAAACTCAACTATATCTTCGCCTCGGTTAAAGACGGCGACAACTACAGTTTTGTTCAGACCCGTCTGCAATTCTCGTTCTAAACGCAGACGCGCAAAACGCACAAAAAAAGCGGCCCGCAAGAGCCGCTTTTTTCGTTTTTAGGAGAAGGATAGTTTTCAGAACACATATCCCACGCAGAATTCGGTGGTGGGGAGTAAGGCGCTGTCGCCATCGGTAGTGCAGCCTACTGACAAACCAGCATTGAACCGCCAATATATGTTGCGACGAGTTGTCCACTGCATACCCCAGACGGGTCCTATTGCCAGAATGTTGCTCAATTCATACTCGTCGTCATTGGTGCTAAACTCTTTCATCATAGTGCACGAGAGAGCCACAAAACTGGCAGAGTTGTTGTTGACTCCGGTCTTGGCGAATTTTTTGTCGAGGTTATAATAAAACCTGTATTGGAAATCGACATACGCATTTGCTACTACCGTAATAAAATCTCTATCGTTGTCGTAGTTCAAACTGCAACCTGCGGCTGGACGAATCACAAACGTTGTGGTGCGTTGCAGAGGCAGCTCCGCCTCAAAACCTGGAGCTATTGGTGTAACTTTGAACTGACGGACTGTGCGGGCAGTTTCACCATCGCTTTGCGCCATACAAAACTGTGCGGCCACCATTGCGGCCACGCATAAAAATAACTTCTTCATAATTGGATTTTTGATTATTAGTAAATTAACGTATTCTCCATTTCAAGCCTACCGAAAAGCCTATCGGTAAAATGAATGAATTGCCAAAATCGTAGCCTTTGTTCTCAAGTTCTTCCTTATAATCTTCGATTGCCCGTTCGGCTCTGTTTGTTGTGATTCCGGCGCTCAGGCAGAAGGTGTTTGTAAAATGAAAGTCGGCACCAAATCCGATGTTCATTCTGTAAAAAATCTTGCTTTTGCTTTCGTCAATGTGGTCGTCTTCGTCAGAAACAGCCACACTTCCGCTATATCCGTAGGCCACTGTCAGATATGGGTCAACTATTGAATTGGTAACATAGCGCCCTTTCAATCCGACCATATAAGACGGCCCTGCAGCAAAGACTCCGCCATTAGCGAAAATACCAATGTTTTTCTGCGGATAGACGGTGGCCCCGACGCCAATGCCGCAATAGTCGAATCCCAAGCCTACACCTAACGACACGACCTCTCTTCCGTTGTCGTCAAGGCTCTGGCTGGTGGTCTGAGTTGTTGTGGCTCCTGCGGAGCCGGTTTTGCTGCCCAAGGCAGCGCTGTTAGTTGTTTGCGCCTGCAGTGTCGCAGTTATCGAAACTGCCGCAAGCAATGATAAGATAGCTTTCATACGTGTTTGTATTAGTTAATAATAAAAAAAGTGTTTACCAGAAGTGTTTGTTATACCAAGGTCCAAACGGCCCTTCAAGCTGTTTTTAACGCTATGTTACTGAACAACTTTAAAATAGACAGATTCCGAAAGATAGGTTCCCAATTGGACTTTTATTGTCACCAATGAACCCACATTCATTACCGAATCGGCAAAATTAGTGGTGACTTTTGATGTTTCGCGAAGTGAACTATTGCCGTAACTATTGTTGCTTTTCAGATGGAAATCGTTGCTATTCTTTAAATCTCCCGATTCACCATCATCAATCTTGCGAGTATAAGTTCTTTCCCCATTTTCGTAATACACATCGATATTAATATTTGCTGACGAATTGAGTTTTATCTCGATTGTGTCGCCTGTTACATCTTTAAAATTCGAATCACATATTTTTATGCTCGGAATGTCTTCAAATTCCTCGCAGTGTGTGGCGAGCAGCGGCAATGCAAGACCTATTACAAACAGTGGGTGAACGGCCTTTTTTAGAAAGTTGTTTTTTCTCATATTCATAAAAGTTTAAGTTACTCTACCAGAATAGCTTGTTTGTTATACCAAAGTCGAAGCGGCCATCGGACAGCCAAGTTTTTTTGCCGTCTTTCACATAGCGGATGTCGAACGTGCCGGAAACAATGGCTTCCTCATATTTATTGTCAACGTAAAGATTCTGAACCCGTTTGAAACATAACTCACCACTCTGAACGGTGGTGACTTTCTCTGTCATATCGTATCGACTAATCGATACTCTGACTGTAGTGTCGGTCAAATCGATGGTCCTCCCATTGAGAAGATAAAGCCGTTCTTGACTATCGATTACCGAATCGCAAGGGAAGGTTATGCTGAGCGACATATAATCTTTTTGCGGTATGTATTCGAATCCCGAAACATAGTCTTGGGGAGCCAACCAACCGTTCATCGTTAATTTCAGGGTAGAGTCAGTGCTGTTCCATTCCAAGGAGCATGGTTTTTCGGTGGAGTAAGACACAAAATACAAGTTGCTCATTTTTGCACCGAAAGAGTTGTAGCCCCATTCGGTGTATTGGGGCAGCCCTATGTCATCGGGGTCACTAAGCCATATCGACCGCTCAAGATTGTTCTTCTCGCAGGCCGAAAATAGAGCGGCCAGTGCCATACAGGTTATAAGCATCTTTCTCATAATTAATCTTATTGTCTGATTTTAGAGAATTGATAAGTCAGTCGAAATCCGCCACCAAGGTTACCACAATCTTGCAAGCCCGAAATCGAGCCTCTCGCCACAATGTATGGGAAAGTGATTTCAACGCAGTAAGAATCTTCGTGACCGAACTGAAAGCCGGAGGCAAGATAGACAGGAACTATGAATTTGTCGGGTTGCGGAATTTTCTTGGTATTTATGACAGTATAGCTGTGTTGTGATTTCTTTTGTTGATATTCATAGACCATCAAGGCTGTTCTGCACCTAAAACTGGGGGTGGCGCCAATACGTACGTATGGAGTAGGGCGATGACTGCCTCGTATCGTTAACTTGAATTCGAGCGGAATACCGACATAAACACTTTTTTCCTCGATTGATGCAATTCGGTAATAATAAGTGTCATAGCCATCTTCTCTCGATTTGAAATAGAGATAATTACCGACCCACGGCTTGTAATTACCTTTGGTGCGTGAAATGCACAAGCCTGTTGCAAAACTAAACCAGTTAGTCAGATAGTATTCCGGCGTAAAACTCAAATTATAACTTGAGCCGATGTTGGTTGTTTTTCCCCGAAATTCGTTTAAAGTGGTAGCTCTTATAATGTCTAAGTCTTTGTGGTTGGTGCCAAAGAAGTTGGCGCCCGCCGATATGTTCATCGCCCAGTAAGGCTCGTCGGCAAAACTGCCGTATTTACACAATAATAAGACAGTCAACAAAATAAGTTTTTTCATAACGGTAGTTTTTTTATTAGGCCGTAATATTAACAATTATTTTCTGCCGATATTTGTCTTTTTTGTGTCGGTTTAAACAAATAACAAAAGCTAAAATGCGCAAGCACATTTTAGCCTTTGTTTATAACGGACTTGTCAAACTGACCATTGTTAATTCGCGCTGCCGCCGCCAAACTTGTAGTGAACGCTCAGCTCAACACGGTAGCTGCGCCAGCTGAAGTCGCGGATTTCAATCTTTTCAGGATTCTCGTCTTCACGTGTTCCGTAGTAGACTGTTCCCTTGTGACTCATATCCTTGGTGATGCCGCTGTAGAAGTCGGTTGAGAAGGCAAATTTGTCGTTCAAGTCGAACCGCAGACCGGTGGTGATGCCTACCGAGTGAAGCTCGCCAACATTCTTGCTGATGCCCACGCGGTAGTTGTACTCAACGCCGAAGTTGGGGTTGAACTTGCCAATCTGGTAACCGATTTTAAACGGCACCGAAATCATTGCGTAATCGGTCGAGGCCTCTTTCTTGCCAACAACTCGCTCGCCCCCGCCATCCTGCTCGTTCCAGTTGATGAACATTTCTTGATAGTCGCGGTCATCGTCTTGCGAATACCACGTGTAGCTGCCCAATTGCAAAGAGTAAGAACCTTTAGTGTATTTGCCTTCCATCTGGGTGCGATAGCTGCTGTTTTCGCCCATATAGTGTCCGCGCACGCCGATGCCGATGGTCAGCTTGCTGCTCAGAACGCTTTTCATACCGAATCCTAAATGAGTGGTGGCTGCGGCGCCAGGGTTCCAAACTATGTTGTCCTCGACCGCAACCGGTGTGCAGATTGCCGTCCAAACGCCGCTACCAATGTTCACATCGAACGATGTCTGCGCAACTGTGATGTTTTGCGCTGCAATGAGCATAATGCCCAGAAATCCAATCTTTTTCATAATATTTGAGTTTTAAAATTTTTAATTCTTTCGACTATATGATGCGGATTTTTGAAAAGGTTGCAGTTTGGTTGCGTTTTTTTTTTGAAAATTTTTTTCAAAGACTATTCGGCCGATTTTCCCAAGCGGTAGCTTATGCCGATATCAATCCTTTGTGTGCGCCACATATGAGTTTCCGACGAGCGGGATACGATTTCCCAACCTTCCTCATGAGTTGTGTCGTAGGTTGTCACAGTACTGTACATTTTCATGTCCGCTGTCAGCCCGCAGAGATAGTTGCAAGTCAGGTTCAATCGCTCTGTCAGACTATATTGCAAGCCACCCGTCACACCGAACATGTTGTTGTTCGAAACTCCATTTGTGTTGATGCGGTAGCCAAATTCCACACCCACATTTGGCGTGAATTTGCCTATATTGTAACCAATGCGCAGCGGTATGGCTATCAGAAAATGCTGGGCTGCCCCTTCTGCATCACCGCAATTGTGCCCGTAACCATAACCTTCGTCATCGGTCCATTCGAACTTGCGGTATCCGTTTGAACCAATATACTCGTCAGATGAGCATGCCGACTTATAACTGCCATTTGCTGACAGATAGTGAAAACTCAAGCCGGCATCGAGCATTATTCCTGAATTGAATGTGTTGTTCAGCGATGCGCCGACTGACAATGTGGGTGTGAAACTCGGGGTTATGACCTTTTCCCCGTTGACGTTTGGTTTGTCGCAAGGTACTGTCCACAAGCCACTTCCGGCGTTGAGGTTGATTGAAAGTTGCGCGTTGGCAATGCCGCTCACTGCGATGAGCATTGCGCTCAGAAAACAAATCTTTTTCATATTATAAAAGTTTAAGTTTTTAAAGTTATTACACCCCTATGATGCAGATTTCGGAAATGGTTGCAGTTTTTTTTGAAAAAAATCATTTTTTCGATTTCGGTCGCGGCCGAAAACAAAAAAGCCGGCTCACTTTTGGTGTCCGGCTTGATTGGCGGCTGGTGAAACCGCTTTAGCAACTAAAAACTATTTATGAAGAAACTTTTGTATTCGTTCTTTTTTTTTGACGATGTAAAAGTACAACGCACCTGAATAGCAGATGGTTAACGGTGGGTTAAAAACAGTTAACGAAAGGTTAAAGCTTTTTTGTGGGGCGGATTGAAAAAACAAATAACTATCCCGTTAGGGGTTGCATTTCAATAAAATAAACGCACAATTATGCAACGCCTACGGTGTAGTCGCCTGAATGCGGAATCTCTCCACCGATATTCATTTCCTAACGGGGATTGCCAATTAATTCAAAAAATGCACATTTTACCCTCAAAACCTAAAAACACTATATTTGCCGAAAATACCAAACGTTATGCGTAGAGGAATAATATTCATTTCCGCGTTCGTGGCGAGCCTTGCGGCCTGCAACTCATCGCACGAGCCGGAGCACCAGTTGTCGGTGTCGGGAACCATTGACGGCGCCGCTGGCAAATACCTGAAAATAATAGATATGACAAAGCCGGGATTCCAACCCGACTCAATTCAGATTGGCGATTCGGGGCGATTCGCCTTCAGCCTGAAAAGTGCTGAGCCGAAGGATTTTGTGCTCTACATTGAGCCCGAAAACAACATCCGCGTTCTGCCTTGTCCCGACGAGAGTGTGGTTGTTACCGCCGCTTATCCCAATGTGGCCGCCACGTTTTCGGTTGCCGGTTCGCCCGAATCGGAACGGCTGGCCGGACTTCTGCGCAAGCATCATCAGTCAAACTTCGTGCTCGACACGCTCAACCAATATTATATGGCGCATCAGCTCGACAGAAAATTTGAGCAGATTCGTGCCGACGTGCGCACAAAATCCGATTCGGTCTACCGCGCCGACCGCCAGCTGCACGAACGATTCATTGCAGAAAAGCCGGGCTCGCTGGCAAGCTACGTGGCGCTGTCGTCGAAGTTGGGACTGCGCACCAATCTGTTTAATATTCAAGACGATTTCAAATATTTTGAGATGGTTGACACTGCGCTGATGAACCGCTATGACACCATCGCCATCACTTTGATGCTCGACCGCTATGTTGCGCAGGCGCGCGCGGTTGCCACTATGCAGCCAAAACGCGGTGGGCAGATTCAGGTAGGCGACACAATGCCCGACATTGCCCTGTCGAACCCTTACGGCGATACCATCCGCGTGTCAAATCTTAAGTCTAAATATTTGCTGGTCAGCTTTTGGGGCAGTTGGTGCAAGCCGTGCCGCGAGGCTCATCCCGAACTGCGCAAAGTATTCCGCACCTACCGTTACCGCGGTTTCGACATCTACTCGGTGGCTCTTGAGCGCAGCCTTGACGACTGGAAAAACACCATCCGCGAGGACCGTCTCATCTGGATTAACCACGTGAGTGAGCTCAACTATATGGACAGCCGTGTGGCGCGCCAACTTGGCATCGACGCCATTCCGTTCAACCTGCTCATTGACGCCGACCGCGTTGTTCTGGCCAAAAATCTGACTCCGGCCCAACTCGACGCCAAACTGGCCGAATTGCTAAAATAACGCACAAAGGTGGGCAAGGTCTATTTCGCATCGGATATGCACCTGGGTTACCCCGACTTGAAGCAGGGCGCCTGGCGTGAGCAGTTGTTTGTCAAATGGTTAAACGCCATCAGTGCCGATGCCGACGAGCTTTATCTGGTTGGCGATGTGTTCGATTTCTGGTTCGAGTACCACAATGTGGTGCCAAAGGGCTTTGTGCGCACGCTGGGCAAGCTTGCGCAGATGGTTGAGAGCGGAATCAAGGTGCATTTTTTCGCCGGCAACCACGACTCGTGGACCTTCGGCTACCTGCGCGACGAGGTTGGATTGATTGTCCACGACGATTGGTTTGAGACCGAGATTCGGGGCAAGCGCTTCTACATCTCGCACGGCGACGGCGTCGGCCCGGGCGACTATACCTACAAGTTCATCAAGTGGATGTTTCACAACCGGATAGTGCGTTTTTTGTTCAGAAACGTGCTTCCTCCCGATTGGGGTGTGTGGTACGGGCACAAATGGTCGAACTCGAGCCGCGGCAAAAAAGGCATTGAGCCGCTTGGTTATCTGGGCGACGACAAAGAGAAGATTGTCCTTCACTCGAAAGAGCTGCTGAAAACCAAAACCTACGACTATATGGTTTTCGGGCACCGGCATCTTGTTGTCGATAAGCAAATTACCGAAGGCACAAGATTGATTGAGCTTGGCGACTGGCTCACCAGCTTCTCGTATGGCGTTTTCGACGGGCAGACATTCCAGATTATCACCAACTACGACAAAATCAGTAATTTAGCAGCCAATGCATCGGCACCGACCGGCATCGATAAAAAATAAAACCGAAAAAGTTTTTTATAATTCCGCACCGATAGGTATATTTGAAACAGAATTATTGAATTTATTGAACACATCTCTAAAAGTTAGGAATATGAAACTGAAATTTAGAACAATTTTTGCGGCTATGATGGCGGTAGGCCTCGTAGTTTCGTGCTCAAGCGACGGGAAAAAAGAGCAGAAGAAACGCAGCTTGGAGGAGTTGAGCGTTGAGGATGTCATTTTCGATGACGAGTCGCAATCCATCAACTATAAGATTCCATCGCCACTTGAGATGTTTGTGCGTATGCGCAACCACGGCGTGGAGTTCGATTCAGAATTGCCAAATAAGCCTTCGAACGCAATCAAGTATGTTAACCAGTATCAGCAAGCTGTCAATATGGGTGTTTACGCCTCGGATATGGCTTATTGCTGCATTTTGGGTAATACTCAAAACGCGCTTTCGTACTTCAATCTGATGAAAAACCTGTCGATTGAAATCGGTCTTTATGAAGGCATCGACAAGGATTTGGCCGACCGCGTGCTCAACAACCTGTCGGAAACCGATACACTGCTGAGTGTTACCAGCGACTCTTATCACGATGTGGTAACTTACATTGAAGATCAGGGTTTGGTTGACATTCAGTGCCTTGTGGTTGCCGCCGCGTGGATTGAGAGCCTCTACCTCTGCCTTGAGCCGATGAAGGAGCAGGTGCTCGACGCCAATGCCATCGAGCTGATTCACGACCATCAGGTTCTGCTCGAGAATCTGATTGAAATGCTCGACCAAAGCAAACAGGCGGCCAACGTGGCCAAGCTGCTCGACGAGATGAAGCTTATCCAATCGGCCTATGATGTCATCTATCAAAATAAAAACGACCAAATCACACAAAAGCAATTTGTTAACATTGTTAACACGGTTGCCGATGTGCGCGGAAGATTAATCTTATAAAATAACAGAGTATGAAAATTATGTTATTCAAGCCGGTAGCATTGTTACTGATGTCGTTTCTGCTTTTGTCGGGCGCAGCCGACGCGCAGAACTGCTCAAAGAAGAAACTGGCGAGCAATGAGTTGAAAGGAAAGTATGATTACCGCGGACAATCGATGTTCAAATCGATGGCGAGTGGCGACTCGGCCACACTGAACGTGGTGCTTTACTCGAAACAGAACTACCGTCTTTTTGTGGCCAGTGAGCAGAAATTGGGCAATGTCAGCTACCAGATTTACGTTCCTCGCAAGAAATTTACCCGCGTGGTGAAAGGCGTGAAAGAGAAGACTGTTCAAGTTTACAAGAAAGACCCGATGGGATTCTACCTCTACGACAGCAACGGAGAGAAAATTCCCGACGGATTTGAGGTTGTGCAAGACACCATTTGGACGCGCGAAACCACATCAATCAACGATTTGGTGTTCGACAGCCGCACTGCAGGACAGCCCTATTGGGAGGCCACGCCTGGAAAAACGCAGAACATAACCATCCGTGTCAATATCGAAAAAACGGCCAAAAAGGTCGATGGCTGCATTGGTGTTTATGTGGGTTGCGAGTATTCGAACGCTTCGCAGTTTATCCGTTAGTATTACAACAAGTTAAATCAAACGTGTGCCAAATCGTGTTTCATCAAACGGTTTGGCACTCTTTTTAAATATCACTAAAACAATTAAATATGAAAGATTTTCTTAAGAGTGTGTTGGCGAGTTTGGTTGCGCTGATTCTCTATTCGTTTGTTTTCTTCATCATTTTTGCCGGCATTGCGGGCGTGGTTGCGGCGTTAGGCGACAAAAGCGAGCCGGTGAAACCCAACTCGGTGCTTCATCTGTGCTTCAAGTCAGAAATCACCGACCGTGGTGGCGCCAATGTCAATCTGTCGTCGCTGATGTCGGGCGGTTTGCAGTCGGGCGTTGGCTTGAACGACATTCTTGAGTGCATCAGCCGCGCCAAAACCGACGACAACATCAAATGCATCTTCATCGACAGCGACGTTTCAGCCGGATTGGCCACCATCGACGAAATACGCAAGGCTGTGGCCGACTTCAAGCAGAGCGGCAAACCGGTTTACGCCTACGCCGACAATATGTCGCAGGGTATCTACTATCTGGCCAGCGTGGCCGACAAAATTGAGATGAACCCCACCGGCAATATGCTGCTTCGCGGCTTGCAGGCGCAGGTGATGTTCTATAAAGGCGCGCTCGACAAGTTGGGCGTTGATGTTGAGGTTTTCCGTCACGGCAAGTTCAAGAGCGCTGTCGAGCCGTACATCCGCAGCGGAATGAGCGATGAAAACCGCTTGCAATATCAGGCGATGCTCGACGCTATGTGGCGCGTTTATTTGCAGAACGTGGGCGAATCGCGCGGAATTGATGCCGAGCGGCTCTTCCAAATTGCCGACAACGGTTTGGCTTACGACCCGCAAGTAGCTAAAAAAGAAGGGCTTATCGATGAAGTGGCTTACCGCGACCAGATTCTGGCCGAACTAGCGGAGCTGACCGATGCCGAAAGCATTGACAAACTGAACCTTGTGTCGGTGGGCAAGTACGCCAAGGCGAAACCGTTTGTTTTGCCATCCGACAAGAAGATTGCCGTAATCTATGCTTCGGGCGAAATCAATACAGAATCAAGCGGTTACGGCGACCAGGAGATAACCGAAAAACCATACCTCAAGGCGTTGCGCGAGGTGCGTTCCGACTCGTCGATAAAAGCTGTGGTGCTGCGAGTTAACTCGCCCGGCGGCTCGGCGCAGGTGAGCGACAACATTTGGCACGAGGTTGCTCTGACCAAGCAGGTGAAGCCGGTGGTGGTCTCGATGGGCGAGTACGCCGCTTCGGGTGGCTACTACATCTCGTGTCCGGCAAGCTACATTGTGGCCAACGAGTACACGCTCACCGGTTCGATAGGTGTTTTCGGATTGGGGCTCAAATTGCAGAAACTGATGAACAATCGTTTGGGACTCAATGTTGAGACTGTGAAAACCGGCAAGATGGCTGATATTGGCAGCGCCTACCGTCCGACCACAGCCGCCGAGCGCGAGATTCTGCAAGGCGAGGTCGAGAAAATCTACACCACTTTTGTGAGCCGCGTCAGCGCCGGTCGCGAGTTGTCGCCCGAGCGTGTCGACAGCATCGGTCAGGGCCGCGTTTGGTGCGGTGTCGATGCCTTGCGCCTGCACCTGATTGACGATTTTGGCGGCTTGACCGACGCCATTTCGGTGGCAGCCGATTTGTCAGGCGTGGAGAATTACTCGCTCGTCGATTATCCGAAACAGGAGGAAGGCTTTGAGGCTGTGATGAAAATGCTCACCGAGGAGATGCACGCACGCCTAACTGTCAAGGAGTTGGGCGAGTTTGCCGAATCGGCCAAGTACATCAAGAGTCTGGTTCGCTCGCAAGGCGTTCAGGCCAGAATGGAGAATACTATTGAAATTTATTGATACACAAATCGATAAGATTGTCTGAAATGAAGTGGCTGCTGCTACCTTTCGCGCTCATTTACCGTTGTGTGGCCGTTGTTCGCAATTGGTTGTTCGATTTGGGTGTGCTCAAATCGAAAGCCTACGGCGTGCCGGTGATTGTGGTGGGCAACATCACGGTTGGCGGCACAGGCAAGACGCCGCACGTTGAGTATTTGGTGCGGTCGCTTTGCGCGAAACGGCGTGTTGCGGTTGTGAGCCGAGGTTACGGGCGTTCGACAAAAGGTTTTGTTGAGGTCAGGCCTGAAGCCGACGCAAAGTCAGTTGGTGACGAGCCATTGCAGATAAAACGCAAGTTCACAGATATTTGCGTGGCAGTTGACGAGATTCGTACCCACGCCATCGACCGTCTTTTGGCCGCTGACGCCGCCGACACTTTCATTCTCGACGACGCGTTCCAGCACCGCCACGTCCGCGCGGGTTTGAACATTGTGCTTGTCGATTATAACCGTCCGATTTTCAAAGATTTGATGCTGCCTGCCGGTTGCTTGCGCGAACCACGTTCGGGAATCGGCCGCGCCAACATTGTTATAGTGACCAAGTGCCCCGACACGCTCACCGAGCAGGAACAGCGCAGTTTTACCGAGCGTTTGCGGCTGACGTCCGGCACCGAAGTTTTCTTCACAAGGTTCGGTTACGGGCAACTCACTGCAATAGGCAACTCGCCGGCGGCTCCCGATTTGCAAGGGAGAACGGTGGTTGTGGCAACCGGAATCGCCCGTCCCGAGCGGCTCTACAGCCACTTGACCGAATCGGGCGCAAAAGTTGTCAGTCTGCAATTTCCCGACCATCACTTTTTCACACCAGCCGACATTGACAAAATAGCAACGCTTTATCAGTCAGTAAAATCGGAACAGAAAATGGCGGTTATGACCGAGAAAGACGCAACGCGCCTGACGCCTGAGCTCATCAGCCAATTCGGCGGTGTGCCGGTTTATTACTTGCCGATTCAGGTTGAATTCATCGGTGGGCAAAGCCGGTTCGACGCTCTTGTGTCGCAGTTTTGCGAAAGCGCGAGTTGAAACAGCGATAAAAATGGTCGCGCGGTTGCGAATTTTGGCGGCTTCATATATAAAAACGCGTTCTTATTTTTGAAACATATATATTCAAACAAAATTTATTTAGTATGAAAAAGATAGTATTTCTTTTGGCAGTGGTGCTGAGTGCGGCATTTGCCAATTCACAGGAAAAAACACAGGCCATCTACGGCAAGGCCATAACAATGGGCGATATGCCGGTACGCGGTTTGTCAGTTTCATCGAAGGCTTTGGGCAGCAAAACCAAAACCGACACAGCAGGTTGTTTCACACTTGTTTGCGCCGAGAAGGACGTAATAATCTTTGAAGGCGAACTTTTCAGAACCGTCAAGAAAAAGGTGAAACCTAACACCGCTGACAGTGTGATTGCCGAAATGAGTTTCCCAATGTCGGAAGCCAACATTGATGTTGCAATCGGCTATGGTTATATCTCTGAAAAAGACCGCACTACGGCAGTTTCGCGTCTGCCGAAAGGCAAGGACTACTGCCGATACACCAATATGCTGGATTTGTTGAGCGAGAACTTCACAAGTCTTTCAGTAAATGGCAGTTGCGTGACGATTCGCGGCAACGAAACCTTCAATGGTCCGCAATGCGCTCTTCTGATTGTTGACGGTCAGGAAGTGTCGTCGCTCGATTTTGTAACGCCGTGCGATGTGAAAGATATTTCTGTGATAAAAGACGGCAGTTCAGCCATTTACGGCAGTCGCGGCGGCAACGGCGTTGTAATTATTACGCTGAAGAAGGCTGGGGATTGAGAAACTATCTTTTACAATATGAGTAGCAGCGATTTACAAGTTTGTAGGTCGCTGTTTTTTATGTATGATTTCATAACTATTCAACCGTAATAAAAACTCTTTTCCTGAACTCCGCATATCGCAAATCAGCATCTTGCAAAAAAAATCCCCGCCACCTGTTTCGGCAGCGGGGACCACTACAACTATGTAAAGATTATTAGTCTTTCAGTTTTGCGCAAAGGAACTCACGGTTCATACGGGCGATGTTGCTGATTGAGATGCGTTTCGGGCACTCAGCCTCGCAGGCGCGGGTGTTGGTGCAGTTGCCGAATCCCAGTTCGTCCATCTTGGCAACCATTGCCTTAACACGTTTGGCAGCCTCAACGCGGCCTTGCGGCAGCAGTGCGAACTGCGAAACCTTAGCCGATACGAACAACATTGCAGAGCCGTTCTTGCAGGCAGCAACGCAAGCGCCGCAGCCGATGCAGGTGGCAGAGTCCATAGCCTCGTCGGCGTCAACCTTCGAGATTGGAATAGCGTTGGCGTCTTGAGCGCCGCCGCAGTTGAACGATACGTAGCCGCCAGCCTGTTGGATTTGGTCGAAGGCGTTGCGGTTCACCATCAGGTCTTTGATAACAGGGAACGCAGCCGAGCGCCACGGCTCAACGGTGATGGTCTCGCCGTTTTTGAAGCGGCGCATATACAATTGGCAAGTTGTTGCGCCAGTTGCAGGACCGTGCGGGTGACCGTTGATGTAGAGCGAGCACATTCCGCAGATACCCTCGCGGCAGTCGTGGTCGAACACAATTGGCTCCTCGCCCTTCTCAATGAGCGACTCGTTCAGAATATCCAAAGTTTCCAAGAACGAAGTGTCGGGGGTTGTCTCAACATTCTCGTAAGTTACAAACCCGCCTTTTTCTTTCGGGCCAGCCTGACGCCAAACCTTCAAGTTTACTTTCATTATATTATCTGTAGCCATTTGATTTACTTTTTAAGATGATTATGATTTATAGTTACGAGTTTGAACCTTGATAGCCTCATATTTAAGCGGTTCTTTCAGCAGTTCAGGCTCTTTGTTGTCGTCGCCCTGATAGTTCCAGCAGCCAACGTAGAAGTAGTTCTCGTCGTCGCGTTTGGCCTCGCCCTCTTCAGTTTGGTACTCCTCACGGAAGTGGCCGCCGCAACTCTCGTTACGGCTCAGTGCGTCGCGGGCAATCAGTTCGCCCATCATAATAAAGTCTTTCAAACGGAAGGCCTTGTCGAGCTCGACATTCATACCTTCTTCCTTTCCAGGGATGAACAGGTTGGTTTCGAACTCCTTGCGCAACTCTTTCAGTTTAGTCAGCGCTGTCTCAAGGCTCTCTTTGGTGCGGCCCATACCAACATATTCCCACATAATGTGGCCCAAATCCTTGTGGATAGAGTCAACCGAGCGTTTGCCCTTGATTTTCATCAGAGCGTCCTGTTCGGCTTCGCATTTCTTCTGAGCGTCGATGAATTCCTTGCTGTTCGGGTCGAAGCGCGGAACGGTGATTTGGTCGCTCAGGTAGTTCTGAATGGTGTAAGGCAGAACGAAATATCCGTCGGCCAGACCCTGCATCAGAGCCGAAGCACCCAGACGGTTGGCGCCGTGGTCAGAGAAGTTGCACTCGCCAATGGCGAACAGGCCCTTCACTGAAGTCTGCAGTTCGTAGTCAACCCACAGACCACCCATTGTGTAGTGGATGGCGGGGAAGATCATCATCGGGTTGTAGTATTTCACGCCGTTAATCTCACGTGCGAACTCGCCAGGATTAACGTCAGAAATCTCTTCGTACATATCGAACAGGTTGCCGTAGCGCTGACGGACAACGTCGATGCCAAGGCGGTTGATGGCTTCAGAGAAGTCAAGGAACACGGCCAGGCCAGTGTTGTTCACGCCGAAGCCTTTGTCGCAGCGCTCTTTGGCGGCGCGGCTTGCAACGTCGCGCGGAACCAGGTTGCCGAATGCGGGATAGCGGCGCTCCAAGTAGTAGTCGCGGTCTTCTTCAGGAATGTCAGAGCCTTTGATTTCGCCCTTCTGAAGTTTCTTGGCGTCCTCAATCTTCTTCGGAACCCAGATGCGGCCGTCGTTACGCAGCGACTCCGACATAAGTGTCAGTTTCGATTGTTTGTCGCCGTGAACAGGAATACAAGTCGGGTGAATCTGTACGTATGAAGGGTTTGCAAAGTAAGCGCCCTTGCGGTAAGCCGCGATGGCAGCCGAGCAGTTGCAGCCCATAGCGTTGGTCGAAAGGAAATAGGTGTTGCCGTAGCCGCCAGTTGCCAGAACAACAGCGTGAGCGGCAAAACGCTCAAACTCGCCTGTCACCAGGTTTTTGGCGATGATACCGCGAGCGCGGCCGTCAACCATAACAATGTCGTGCAACTCGTAGCGGTTGTAACTCTTCACCTTGCCAGCCTTGATTTGGCGGTTGAGCGACGAGTAGGCGCCAAGCAGAAGTTGCTGACCTGTCTGACCTTTGGCGTAGAATGTGCGGCTAACCTGTGCGCCACCGAACGAACGGTTGGCAAGCAGGCCACCATATTCGCGAGCAAAAGGAACGCCCTGAGCCACGCATTGGTCGATGATGTTGTTCGACACTTCGGCCAGACGGTAAACATTGGCTTCGCGTGCGCGATAGTCGCCACCTTTAACAGTATCGTAGAACAGGCGGTAAACCGAGTCGCCGTCGTTCTGATAGTTCTTTGCTGCGTTGATACCGCCTTGAGCCGCAATTGAGTGAGCGCGGCGCGGTGAGTCCTGAATGCAGAAGTTCAGGATGTTGAAACCCATCTCAGCCAAAGTTGATGCTGCCGATGCGCCAGCCAAACCTGTTCCAACAACAATGATGTCCAATTTACGCTTGTTGGCAGGGTTCACAAGTTTTTGATGTGCCTTATAGTTGGTCCATTTTTCGGCTATCGGACCTTCAGGTATTTTAGAATCTATTGTAGCCATTTTATTTCAAATTAGATAGTTAGCAAAGCGATTTAATGTAAGCGGCGATAACCACTGCTGCGAAACCGAGCATAACGACTGTCGCAAAAATGTTCGAGATGCATTTCCATCGGTCCATCCAAACCTTGTTGTTCCAGCCAATGGTCTGCAGAGCGCTCCAGAAGCCGTGGCACAGGTGGAACCAGATGGCCACGAACCAAACCAGATAGCAGATGACTACAGGCAGTTGGCTGAAGTAGTACTGCATCCAAGCGGCGCCGTCGGCCACACCATACTGATTGGTGATGCCTGCAATTTCGGCAAACTGCATCTTGTACCAGAACTGGCTCAAGTGAAGAATCAGGCCCACAAACACAATGCTGCCGAGCACCAGCATATTCTGCGATGCCCACTCAACTGCGGCGGGTTTCTCCTGATAAGCATAACGCTCAGCGCCGCGTGCCTTGCGGTTCTGAAGACTCAGGATGAAGGCGAACACAATGTGAACAATGAATCCGAGAGCCAGAACCATTGTTCCAACCAAGGCATACCAGTTGGCGCCAAGGAATTCGCACACGGCATTGTAAGCCTCGCCACTAAATACTGCCACAAGGTTCATCGACATGTGGAACAGCAAAAACAAAACCAGGAAAAGACCTGATATACTCATTATCAGTTTCTTTCCGATTGATGACAAACAAGAATTACTCATAGTCTGAATTTTTTAATTAAATGTCAGTTAAATTGTTGCAAAACTAACAAAATTCAGTTGCCAAAAACAGGCGGGCGGGCAAAAAACACGGCAATCGGGATTAAATTTAACAATTCCCGATTGCCGTTATTCCAAATTTATTGATTGTCAGACGAATTGCCGCGGCATTATTTCTCCTGCGCATACAATTCCAAAATCTTCAAAATTGTTTCCGACGACTTTTCCATACTCTCGATTGGCACAAACTCAAAGCGGCTGTGGAAGTTGTGACCGCCTGCGAACAGGTTCGGCGTGGGCAGACCCATATAAGATAGACGTGCGCCATCGGTGCCGCCGCGGATGGGCTGCACTTTGGGCTCGATGCCGATTTGGCGCATCGCTTCAACGGCCGTGTCAACAATGTGCATATGCGGCTCAATCATCTCGCGCATATTGCGGTACTGGTCGGTAATTTCAACCTTGATGTAGTCGCCACCGTATTCCTTGCAAAGTGCTGCGGCTGAATCGGTTAGCCATTTCTTTTTTTGCTCGAACAGATTGGCGTCGTGGTCGCGGATGAGCACTTCGGCGCTGGCACGTTCAACATCGCCTTCAACCTTGAAAAAGTGGAAGAATCCCTGATAGCCGTCGGTGTAGCGCGGAGTGGAACTAATTGGCACAGAACCGATTATGCGGCTAATGAGCAGAGTAGCGTTCACCATTTTGTCTTTGGCGCTTCCTGGGTGAACACTCTTGCCCGTGACGGTGATTTTCGCGTAAGCGGCGTTGAAATTCTCATATTCAATCTCGCCAATGCCGCCACCATCGACAGTGTAGGCAAAATCGGCGCCAAACTGCTTCACATCGAATAAGTTAGCACCGCGGCCAATCTCTTCGTCGGGTGTGAAGGCTATTTTTATCGGACCGTGCTTGAAATCAGGATTATTCTGCACATATTCAGCCATTTGCATAATTGCCGCAACGCCAGCCTTGTCGTCGGCGCCCAAAAGAGTGGTGCCGTCCGACGTGATGATGTCCTGGCCAACATAATTGCGCAATTCGGGAAAATCGGCGGGCGACATTACAATGTTCTGTGCTTCGTTTAGAACAATGTCGCCGCCATCGTAATTGCTGATAATCTGCGGTTTAACATTTTCCGAAGGTGCGTCGGGGCTGACATCGATGTGTGCGATGAACCCGATGGCGGGCACAGCATACGGCACGTTCGACGGGATGGTGGCAAACAGATAGCCGTTGCCATCAATATCTATCTTTGTGAGTCCCAAAAAGTTGAGTTCGTCAGCCAGCGATTTAATCAGATTGAACTGCTTGGCAGTGCTCGGACAAGTTGTCGAGCGCTCATCCGACTGAGTGTCAATCCGCGCATAGCGCATAAATCTTTCGGCAATCTTTTTCATAATCGTTGCGTCTTATATCTGTATCTTATACTTATTCAATTCTTTATCTAAGCGTTTCTCGTTTCCGCCAACCAACGAGTCAAGCAGAGCGTGGAACTGCGGTCCGTGGTTCTTGTGAACGGTGTGGCAAAGTTCGTGCAAAATTACAAAGTCCGACAAATATTCAGGCAGCGTCATCAGGCAGATGTTCAGATTGATGTTGTTTTGCGCCGAGCAACTGCCCCAACGCGTGTGCACATTCTTGACTGTCAGTTGGTTGTAACTGAATCCGTGCACGGCTGCCAATTTTGCCACTCTGTCGGGCAGATAGGTTTTGGCTTCGTGCCGCAGCAATTCTGTCAGAAACATACGGATTTGCCGCTGAACCTGCGCCGAACTGAAGTCGGTATCGGCTGGAAAGCGCATCTCGTAGCCGCCTTCGGCCTTCACAGCCTGCACGCAGCGTGTCTGGCATCGGCTGAACCGAACGGTGTGATAGCGCGTGCTGAACGGCCGTTCTTCGCTGTAAATGTTTGATTTTAAGGCCAAATCCATTTGCTGCAAATGACTGGCAATCCATTCGCGGTTTTCAAGGGCGAAACGATAGCCCATATCGAAAGTCGCAAAACGCGGAACCACCACCGCGGGCGGCTGTCCAGGTCTGAGTTTGATTGAGATTCGGTGTGCCTGATGGTGCTTGCGGACGACTATTTCCCCAACATCTTCAAGCATATATGATTTGCTATTCATTCGCGCATAAAAAAAGGGTAAGCAACTTATATCGCACCGCTACAACCGCCTACCCTTGCTTCCTTCCAGACCTGGGGGAGTTCAGCAGGAGCTGGTCGTATAAGACTTACCCGCGGCAAAAGTAGAAATAATTTGGTTTGGTGCAAAAAAGGTTTGAACAAGCAAATTTAAATTTTTCGCCCAGCGCCAGTTGCCGTGCAACAATTAAAATGTATTTTCGTTCTCATAAAAACATTTGACAAATTATGCAGAGAGAGACAACAATTCTTTGGGTTGACGATGAAATCGACCTTCTTAAGCCGCACGTAATTTTCTTGGAATCAAAAGGTTACCATATCGACACCGTGAACAACGGAAGCGATGCGCTTGATATGGTGGCAAAAAAGCAGTACGACATTGTCTTTCTCGACGAGAATATGCCCGGTCTGAGCGGACTGGAGACTCTGGCACGAATCAAAAAAATCAACAACTCGCTGCCAATCATTATGATAACCAAGAGCGAGGAGGAATTCATAATGGACGAGGCCATCGGGTCGCAGATTGCAGATTATCTGATTAAGCCTGTCAACCCTATGCAGATGTTGCTGGCAGTCAAAAAGATAGCAGACAAGGAACGACTGGTAAGCGAGCGCACTTCAATGAACTATCAGTCGCAGTTCAACGAACTTGGTGTGGAGATTAATAATGCCACCACGGCCAACGATTGGAAGAACATACTCAAGAAATTGGTTTTCTGGGAGTTGGAGTTGCAAAAAAACGGCATCGCCAGTATGGAGCAAATCCTTCAAATGCAGAAAACGGAAGCCAACAACCGCTTTGTGAAATATGTGGTGACAAACTACGAGAGCTGGTTCTCGAAACCCGACGCCGACACTCCCCTACTCTCGCCTAACATATTCAAAAACAAGGTATTCCCGGCAATCAAAAATGGCGAGCAGGTGGTGGTCATCATCATCGACAACTTGCGTTTCGACCAATGGAAATGCATCGAGCAAATGGTCAGCACACTTTATAATGTTGAAAACGAGGATATTCTGTTCAGCATTCTGCCCACGGCAACGCAATTCGCGCGCAATGCGATGTTTGCCGGGCTGATGCCGCTCGAAATTGAAAAGCTCCACCCCGACCTCTGGGTTAACGAAGACGAGGACGAAGCAAAAAACAACTATGAGAAGGAACTGCTTCAGAAACAGATGGATAGAATGGGTGTGAAGGCATCGCTGTTCTACGATAAAATCCACAACGCCGAAAAGAGCCAAAAACTCTCGAACGACATCAACGAGATTATGCGCAGTCAACTTTCAGTGCTGATTATCAACTTTGTAGATATGCTGTCGCACGCCCGCACCGACTCTCAGATGATTCGCGAGCTCGCCTACGACGAGAAGGCCTACCGCAGCATCACGCAGTCGTGGTTTACCCACAGTACACTTTTTGAGCTGATGAAAACGCTGGCATCGAAGAACATCAAAATTGTTCTGACCACCGACCACGGCACCATCCGTGTTACCAACCCCATCAAGGTCATCGGCGACAAAAACGTATCGTCGAACCTGCGATACAAACAAGGGCGCAACCTCGACTATAATCCGAAGGAAGTTTACGAAATCCGCAACCCGCAGACTATTCATCTGCCGCGCATAAATGTCAGTACTTCATACATTTTCGCCACCGGCCGCGACTTTTTCGCCTACCCCAACAACTACAACTACTACGTGTCGTATTTCCGCAACACGTTCCAGCACGGGGGCATAAGTATGGAGGAGATGATGATTCCGTTAATCACCTTATCTCCAATAAGATAATAAAGATTTTGGGGTAATAAACTTTCCCGGCTATCGGTGTGCGGTTACGCCGTTGGTTGCGTTATCGGCTTGCGCCAAAATCAATCGTTCAAATTCAGCAATCCGTCGGGCAGTGCAACGCGCACCTGACGCTTGCGAAAATCGATTTTGCTCACAAATTCGGGATGGAATGGTATGAGCGTCTGCTTCTCTCCCACTACCATTATCGGGTTGATATTCAGGTTGTCAACCGACTGAACCTTGCCAATATCGCCGTGGCGCTTGTCCACAACAGTGAACCCGACAATGGCGTTTGGCGAGGCATACTCATTGTCGATGTCGTCGAAAACATCGGGCGAGACAAAGAACTTGCAGCCCACAAGTGTTTTTGCGCGCTGCTCGGTGTGGGTGCAGTCGAACTGAACTCGGGCACGCTGGGCGCTCACGGCGCGGGCCTGCGAAATAAAAAAAGGAACCCGCAGTCCTTCAATTTCAAGGACCACGGGTTCGGTTGTGTCTTCAAGTATTGCGGGATTGTCGAGCTCAACAATTACTTCGCCATTCACACCGTGTGTTTTGACAATTTTGCCTACCTCAACAAAATCCTGCACGTCCATACCTTACAGATTACTCTGCTGCAGGAGCTTCAGTTGCTTCGGCAGCGGCCTCTTCAGCAGGAGCGGCGGCCTCAGCGGCAGCAGCTTCAGCCTCTTTGGCGGCAGCTTCAGCAGCAGCTTTAGCCTCGGCTTGCTTCTTGGCAAGTTCCTCAGCCTTAGCGGCGTTCACTTTGCGCTCTGCCTCAAGACGGTTTTTCTTGGCTGTGCTTGCGTCAGCCTTAACTTTGTCTTTTGCGGCTTGAAGTTTCGATTTCTTCTCGGCAACCCATTTTTCGAATTTTGCCTCAGCGGCAGCTTCGTCAAATGCGCCTTTCTTAACGCCTTCGAGCAGGTGTTTCTTCATCAGAACGCCTTGTTTCGAAAGGAGTGATTTTGCGGTGTCAGATGGCTGAGCACCTGTTTGCAACCAATAAAGAGCCCGTTCGAAGTTAAGTTCAATAGTAGCAGGATTTGTGTTAGGATTGTAACTACCCAATCTCTCAATGAACTTACCATCACGTGGTGCCCTGCTATCGGCAACGACAATGTGGTAGTAAGCAGCAGCTTTTCTACCTTGTCTTGTCAAGCGAATTCTTACAGACATAATTTATTGTTATTAAATGTTTAAAAATCGGCCGCAAAGATAGACTTTTTTCTGTTTGCCCGACGCCAGCTCCAATGATTTTTTCATCGCGCTGCAGCGATACCTATTCCGCCAAAAAGCAAACACATTCCCGACACCATAATATATGGCACCGAAAAAGCACAAAAAAAAACAAATTCCGTTTGTGCAGAATTTGTTTGCTTGCTGACAATCAATAACAAATCGTCGGGTTACTCATCGTATCCATCACGGAACTTCCCGCCTTTTTCTTGCCCGTGGTCATCGTCTTCATCGTCGCTGTAACTGATGTGGATGGCCACCCATTTGTCGTTCAAAGGCACTTTGGCCACGCCCGATAAATCGTACTCGCTCAATAGGTTGAACACGGTTTTCTCGTTCAGGTCGGTACCCGATTTGGGATAGCAGAACCAGAGTTTGCCATCGGTTTCAACGGCATTCATCGCTTCGCTGAGAAGTTCGTCGGCTTCGTCGCGGCTCTCGGCAAAAATCTGCACGTAACTGTAGTAGTCTTCCACTTCGGTGTGCACATCAATGCCTTCATTTTTAACCAATTGCAGAAACTCTTTGGGGGAATTGAGAATCAAAACGGTCTTACCGCCGGTAAGACTGAGTTTTTTCAAGATAGGGTTCATTTATTGCATCAATAAATATGAATTAGTAGCGCCAAAGTAAATGAAAGTTTTATTCGATACGCACTGAGCACAAAAAATTTTTATTTGCCCCGATATTTTGGTTCAATAAATATTGCTTTTTAATGTACGTGTCACATATTCAATAGATTAGGTGTATTGTTTATACATCAGCCACACACGCCATTCTATCGACCACTAAAAACAAACGTCTGTTGTCCGTAGTCCGCCTTCCTTCAATCCTTAACAATTTCCATCTCATCAATCAGATGGCGGGCGCCAGCATATTTGTCGATGAAAAAGAGCACGAAGCGGATGTCGAGACAGATGTTGCGGCAGATGTCGGCATCGAACTGCAGGTCGCTCATTGTGCCTTCCCAAACGCGGTCGAAATTCAAGCCGATAAGGTTGCCGTCGGCATCGAACGCGGGGCTGCCCGAATTGCCGCCAGTAGTGTGACAAGTGCTAAGGAAACAAACAGTTAGCGATGAATCGGCATTGCAGTACGGGCCAAAATCGCGCGCCGCCGAAAGTTGCTTCAGGCGGTCGGGCACGGTGTAGTCGTAAACGTCAAGGTCGCACTTTTCAATTACGCCGCCGAGCGTTGTGAACGGTGCATAACTGACAGCATCAGTTGGCCGATAGCCGCTGATTTGGCCGTAAGCCACACGGAATGTGGAATTTGCGTCGGGAAAGAAACGCGCGTCGGCAAAGCATTCACGCTGCAACTGCATAAAACGACGCTGAAAATCGTCGATTTTTTTGAGCGATTTCTGCAACGGAGTTTTGATGTTGGAGTACTTATCATCAATCTCGGCTGTCAATGCAAAAACAATATCATTTTCAATCTTTTTGCTCGATTTTTCGGTGTAGTTTTTGAAAACACTAAATGCCTTTGTGGAATCAGCAAGCAGAGATTTGCGCAGCAAATTGCTATCTGGATTCTTCATATTTTCACATTTAATGCCTTTAAACAATACTGGGGGATTATCGCAATTTACAAAGTACTCACAAACCATCATCGAAGTAACGGCGCAATCAGTTTCCAAATCGTAATCGGCATAAAAATCGCGCAGCCAGCCAACGATTTTCGTGCGTTTTTCTTCGTCGGAACTGCCACTTTGCAGAACGGTGCGAATGTCGCTGCACAAATCAATCATTTCCGATTTATAAAATGTTTCGTCGATGAGCAGTTTTATACGCCTATATTTCTGATATACAGCGTATTCTTTGGCATAATCATCGAACAGGGTTCCATATTTCGCCTGGCGCAGAGTATCGGCGGCAATCCACTCGCGCATCAGCCGCTCGCGTTCGATTTTCTTTTCAACCACGCGCTTGGCGGCAAGTCCGCGGCGCTCGCCGTCGAGTTTCTTCCACGCATTGGCAAGGCTGGCCACCTTGCTGGTGTATTTTATCATCACCGCCTTGTCGGCGCGCATCCGTTCCTTAATAATATCGATGGATTTACCGCGGGCGCTCACCACAATCGGGTCGTAAACATCCTGCGTGGCGGCAACGGCAAACGACGGCAGATACTCATTGGTGGTTCCAGGGTAGCCCATCAGCATCACAAAATCGCCTTCGTGCTTTTCTTTTGCATTAATTTTCAGATAGTTGCTTGCGCGATACGGCACATTTTCGGCAGAATATTTTG
>CAMJCK010000022.1:0-54341 GCA_946404125.1 uncultured Bacteroidota bacterium
AGCGGCTCGTACTATGGCGGCATCACTTGGCAGACTGATAATCTGCAAGTTAGATATAAAAACATCGGCAACTTTGAGCGTACTGGTCAGGCTTGGAACGGCGTGACGGCGGGCAACGACGATTTGAGCCTTATGGACGGGACCTACGGCATCGAAACTGGCATCAAGACGTACGAAGATATGTGGGACGCTGGCTTGGGCAAGTTCAACTCACTCTATGAAGCGCTGACTTACGATAACGACGGCAATTTTGCCAAAGACGCTGACGGAAAATATGTTACAGAGAGATACCAAATGGCCGACGGCAGTTACTGGGACCGTACCACCGACAACTTCTGGCAGGACCACAACATTCTGTCGGCGGCTTGGCAGATAAACGACAATCTGGCCACAACTGCCTCATTGCATTACACTTACGGCTACGGCTACTACGAAGAGTTCCGCCCCAACAACAAACTCAAAAAATATGGTTTGAGCGCCAAGGACGCCGAGGGCAACAGCATCAAAAAGACCGATTTTGTGCGCAAGAAGGGCCTCTCGCAGAACACCTACGGCGTGGTTTGGAACATCAACTATACCAATGATTTGCTGGATATTATCGGCGGCGCGTCGGTGCAGAATTTTGAGGGCAACCACTTCGGCTACCTCAACTACATCAAAGATAAAACCGTGGCCGACAAGTATTTGGCCGACGGCGACTATAAGTATTACGACTCTGACGCCAACAAGTTCGACGGGAGCGCTTTCGCGAAAGCGGCCCTGCACCTGACCGAAGGCTTCGACGTGTTTGCCGACGTTCAGTTCCGCCACGTGGGCTACGCCACCGACGGCATCAACGACAAATTTTACGACGACAAGAGCGGCCTCTACAACCAACCGCTCAACATCGACGAGAAATACAATTTCTTGAACCCGAAGGCAGGCTTCTCGTGGCGCACCGACGCCCACCGCGTCTATGGTTCGGTGGCGCTGAGCCATCGCGAGCCCGAGCGCAACAACTTCACCGACAATGGCTCGTATCCCGCCCCCAAAGCCGAGCAAATGTTCGACTATGAACTTGGTTATCAGTTTGCTGGCGAGGCTGTCCGCGCAGGCGCCAACTTCTATTTTATGGACTACACCGACCAATTTGTGCAGACGGGCGCTCAGAGCGACATCGGCGAGAAACTCACCACCAACATCAAGGACTCGTACCGCGCTGGCGTCGAACTTCAGGCTGCCGTTGACATCACCGAGTGGCTCACCATTGAGGGTAACGCTGCGCTGAGTATCAATAAGATAAAAGACTTTGACGAGATGGCTGAAGACTGGGATGACGTCTATGACAACTATTTGGATGAAAATGGCGTTTTAGATGAAGCGATGGTGCAATATGCTATTGAGAACTATCACATTGACGGTAATTTGGATGGTTTCCGTTCTTTTCACTACGACAACTCAACGCTGGCTTTCTCGCCATCGGCCATTGTGAACGGCTTTGTGAATTTCCACCACAAGGGCTGGCAGGCCGTTTGGCACACCAACTATGTGAGCCGTCAGTACCTCGACAACACCGAGAACGAAGACCGCTCGCTGCCTGCCTACACCACATCGAACCTGAATCTGAGTTACACCCTGAAGCCGAAACGGGTGCTGAAAGAGGCTGTTTTCGGCTTGAATTTCAACAACTTGTTCAACCGCCACTATGCCGCAAGCGGCTGGGTTTACTCGGCTGTGTACGAGAGCGGCGGCCACCCCAACGACAACCGCTACTACCAAATCGGCTTCATTCCAATGGCCGGTTTCACGGCAATGGGCAGTGTGACGGTAAGGTTTTAGAGACTACAGACATCAGACCGCGGACAAAAGACACCATAATCAGTCAATTAATAGAAAAGCGCCCTTTGTGGGGCGCTTTTTTATTTAGACGAATCCGTATTCCTATTTATTATTGGTGTTATTTTCCTTCACGCCGCTGAATCTCGTCGCGGATGTGCGAGGCCTCCTCATAGTCCTCGTTCGAGATTGACTTGTCGAGCAGTTTTTTCAATTCCTTGATGTCAAGCTTTTCATACTTGTCAGCACCTGTCTCGGCCGGCTGCGGCTCCTTTTGGGCGGGCTCAGCCTGTTCTTCGGTCACGTTGAACACGATGCCGGCCTTCTCAATAATCTGCTCGGTGGTGTAGATTGGGCAGTTGCAGCGGATGGCCAGCGCCACGGCGTCCGACGTGCGGGCGTCGATTTTAATGTACGAGCCGTTGTTCATACACACAAGCTCGGAATAGAAAATGCCCTCCTCAAGGTGGTAAATGTTAACCTCGGTGATGGTAATATCGAACGATTTGGCAAAATTGACAAAGAGGTCGTGAGTGAGCGGGCGCGGCGGATGCAGCCGTTCCAAACCAATGGCGATGGCCTGCGCCTCGAACCCGCCGATGACAATCGGGATGCGGCGGTTGCCGTTCTCCTCCGACAGTATCAGCGCGTAGGCACCCGACTGGGTTTGGCTGCACGACAGCCCCAAAACTTTGAGTTTCACCTTCGACATTGCCAATTCATTAATTTATTGAGCAGACATTAATCTGTTGAGCAAATATAAAAATATATAATTCCGCCAACCCTCTATATGGCAATAAATCTGGAAAAGAATTTTATCAACCGTGTATCTTGCTGAATATCAGTTGTGATAACAAGCCAAAAATAGCGTCAAAAAAAATATGTTGAGAAAATCAGATTAATCGTTTCAAATGTTTGCAAGTTGAAAAATACTTTCTACTTTTGCCGTCCAAAAGTTATGAAAATATAACACTATAAATAGTATGTACGCAATAGTAGAAATTAACGGTCAGCAATTCAAAGTAGAGAAAGACTCGAAGATTTTTGTTCACCGTTTGGAAGCAGAGGATGGCGCAGTTGTCGACTTCGACAAAGTTTTGTTGGTTGATAACGATGGCGACATCAAAGTAGGAACGCCGGTTGTTGACGGCGCAAAAGTGTCGGCCAAGGTGCTGACTCAAGTTAAGGGTGACAAAGTGATGGTGTTCAAGAAGAAACGCCGCAAAGGCTATCAGAAAATGAACGGCCACCGTCAGCAGTTCACTCAAATTCAGATTGAAAACATTAAAGCTTAATACACTATGGCACATAAGAAAGGCGTCGGCAGTTCAAAGAACGGCCGTGAATCAGCAAGTAAGAGATTGGGCGTTAAGATTTTCGGCGGCCAGGCCGCTGTTGCGGGCAACATCATCGTCCGTCAGAGAGGAACTCAGCACCATCCTGGTAACAACGTAGGTTTGGGCAAAGACCACACCCTGTTCGCCCTTGTAGATGGCACAGTTTCTTTCGTAAAGAAACGCGACAACAAATCGTACGTATCGGTTATTCCGGCCGAGGCATAGATTTTTATCAACAAAGATAAGAAAGAGGCTGACCGTCAACGCGATGGCATCCTCTTTTTTGTTTTATAACAATACAACGTTATGCTAACTCTTAAGTTTATTCAGGAAAACCCCGAGGCTGTTATAGCAGGGTTGAAAATCAAGAATTTCGACGCTGAACCATACGTGAAGCAGATTCTTGCAAAAGACGACGAGCGTCGGGCCACACAAAAAGAACAGGACGATGTTCTGGCTCAAATCAACGCCATATCGAAGCAGATTGGCCAGCTTTTTAAAGAAGGGAAAGCTGCCGAGGCCAACGAAATGAAGAAGAAAAGCACCGAACTTGGCGAAACTCAGAAGGCTCTGGGCGCCAAACTCGACGCCATCAACGCCGAGCTGAACGACATTCTGGTGCGCCTGCCCAATATGCCGTACAAACTGGTGAAACCCGGCAAAGGCGCCGAGGATAACGAGATTGTGAAACTTGTCGACGACAAGATTCCCCACCTGCCCGAGGACGCCAAACCGCACTGGGAACTGGCTAAAGACTATGACCTTATCGATTTTGAACTCGGCGTGAAAATCACCGGCGCCGGATTCCCCGTTTATAAAGGCAAAGGCGCCAAACTGCAGCGCGCGCTCATCAGCTTCTTCCTTGAGGAGAACGAGAAGGCCGGCTTCCTTGAGATTGAGCCGCCTTTGATGGTGAACGAGGCTTCGGGCTACGGCACGGGCCAGCTTCCCGACAAGGAGGGCCAGATGTACCACGTCAACCTCGACAATCTGTACCTGATTCCAACGGCCGAAGTGCCTGTGACAAACCTCTACCGCGATGTGATTGTGTCGTCGAAAGACCTGCCGATTAAGAACACCGCCTACAGCGCCTGCTTCCGCCGCGAGGCCGGCTCATACGGCAAGGACGTGCGCGGCTTGAACCGTCTGCACCAGTTCGACAAGGTTGAGATTGTCTGCATTGAGCACCCGTCTCGCTCATACGAGACTTTGGACAAGATGGTGGCTCACGTTGAGTCGCTTGTGCAGAAACTGGGTCTGCCCTATCGTATTCTGCGCCTCTGCGGTGGCGATATGAGCTTCACCTCGGCAATGACTTACGACTTTGAGGTATTCTCGGCCGCACAGAAACGCTGGCTGGAGGTTAGCTCGGTATCGAACTTTGAGACCTTCCAGGCCAACCGCTTGAAACTGCGCTTCCGCGATGAGGAGACAAAGAAAACACAGCTGGCTCACACACTGAACGGCAGCTCGCTGGCTTTGCCGCGCATTGTGGCCGCCCTGCTTGAGAACAACCAGACGCCCGAAGGCATCAAACTGCCAGAGTGCATCCAGAAGTTTATGGGCTGCAGTATGCTGACGAAATAATTTTCTGAGCAAGATAAAACGAAGCCCGGCCGGTTGGTCGGGCTTTTTTGCTTATAATTGCAAGTCAGGAGTGAACAATGGAACGCAAGATTTTAGGCATCGACCCTGGAACGAACATTATGGGCTACGGCGTGATTTCGGCCGACGGCAACAAGCCGAAGCTGGAGACGATGGGCGTGATTATGCTCAACAAAATAACCGACCCTTATGAGAAACTCGCCGCCATTCACAAGCGCGTCACGTGGCTGGTTGAGGAGTTTCTGCCCGACGAGTGCGCCATTGAGGCTCCTTTCTTCGGACAGAACGTGCAATCGATGCTGAAACTGGGACGGGCGCAGGGTGTGGCCATTGCCGCAGTTATTGCACGGCAGATACCAATCACCGAGTACGCCCCGCGCAAAATCAAACTCTCAATCACCGGCAACGGCGATGCGTCGAAGGAACAGGTGGCCGGCATATTGCAGAAAATGTTCAGTTTTACCGAGCTGCCAAAGAACCTCGACGCCACCGACGGTCTGGCCGCCGCCGTCTGCCATTTCTACCAGCGCATCCCATCGGGGACACCCAAAAGCTGCAAATCGTGGGCCGACTTTGTGAACCGCAATCCCGACAAGGTGGTGAAACGATAGGCTGGCGCGCCTTATTTCCTCATTTTCAACAAACATCGTATATTTGCGGACAATTTGTGCCTAATGAGAGTATTGCTGCTTTTCGGAATCCTGCTTGCAAGCCTTGCCACACCGGCACAGTCGTCGGCCGACGCCGAGATGAAACGGCTGGTGAACTACTGGCGGATGACCGAGAAGAACAAGGCCACCTTCCGAAAGCAGTACGAAACCCGCACCGCCCGGTGGGCCCAAGACAGCATTCCGGCCAACTTCCACATTCCGGCCGAACTCATCAGCTTCCGCAACGGCACCACCCGCTACTACGCTCTCTACAACGCCAAATATAAGACGGGCGTGGGCTACGTGCCGTCCGACCTGGTGTCGCTCTACGAGCAGGAAGCCTGGCGCGCCTACAAGAAATACGGCATCAACGCGCCGGCGCTGAGCATTGTGCTGGCGCAGCAGTTCACCGAGTCGGCCTTCAATCCCTACATCAAGGGCGACAAGGGACAGAGCATCGGCCTGCCTCAACTCTACTACAAAACCGCCCGGATGCTCTACCGCACCGACCGCGACACGTGGAAACCGTTTTTCGCCTTCAACCGCAACGGCGAGCACTATTTCCTGAGCAACCGTATGCAGGTGCGATTCCCATTTGAGTTTCTGCCAAACGTGAAGGGCTACGACGCCGACCACAAACTCGACGGCCTGAAAAACTACAACGGCTTTGGCGAAGAAGCTTTTGCCTACGCTGAGAAGGTGATGGTGCGCAGCCTAATGTACGAAGAGCTGTTTGCCAAATACAACGCCATCGAGCTCGACTCGACCAACTACCGAGAGAACCTTTTCGCGCTGATAAACCTGAACCTTGTCTGCCGCAACCTGCCCGAGCTGCCCGAAGCAACTATGGACCAGATGTTTAGGAACATCATTTCGGGCATCGACAACGGCCGCATCCGCAAGTCGTTTATCGAGCGCTACTACGTGAACGTGATGGAATCGGACCCGCTCATCATCGACAGCAAGGTGGAATTCACCGTTCCGGCAACCGAGCAGGATTTCTACCTACTGATTGAAGACGGCCATACGCTCTATAGCTATTTTGCTGATAACCAGCAGATGCTCGATGTGATAAACAATCCGCAGAACAGCCGCTTCTACCTTTATTACAAGCAAGGCCGCAAGATTGTGAAAATCAGCAGCTACAAGGGCGTGGGCAAACGCACCATCTTCTCAAACGTGAAACCCGGCGACAAAATCTTTGTCCCGCCCGGCACTGTGCTGAAATCGCCTGACAATAATTTGATGCTGATAATCAGGTGAAAGGGAATGGTGAGAGTTTAGTGTTGAGAAGGATGAAATGATTTACGTTTAAGTTTTCTATTTACGTTGACATTTCTACACTCTTCCCCCTACCCGTTACACATTTACAACTCTTTCCGCATCCGGGCAACGGGAATGCCCATCTTTTCGCGGTATTTGGCCACGGTGCGACGGGCCACCTGATAGCCTTTCTCTTTAAGGATGGCGGCCAGAGCGTCGTCGTTGAGCGGATTGCGCTTGTCCTCGCCCTCAACAGCGTCTTTCAGAATGCTCTTCACCTCGCGCGACGACACTTCCTCGCCGCTGTCGGTCTTGATTGAGTCAGAGAAGAACCATTTGAGCGGGAAAATGCCGAAATCGGTCTGTATGAACTTGCTGTTGGCCACGCGAGAGATGGTGCTCACGTCAAGGCCGGTGATGTCGGCAATGTCGTTCAGAATCATCGGGCGCAGTTTCTTGTCGTCGCCGTCCAAAAAGTAGTCGCGCTGATAGTTGACGATGGCCTGCATTGTCGAGAGCAGGGTGATTTTGCGCTGCTGTATGGCATCGATGAACCACCGTGCCGAATCAATTTTCTGCTTTACAAAGTTGATGGTGTCGCGGTCCTGCGTGGTGCGTTTGTTCTTCACGGCCAGCTGCTCAAGCATATTGGTGTAGGTTGGGCTGATGCGCAGATTTGGCGTGTTGAACTCGTTGAGCGACACTTCGAGAATGCCGTCGTGGTTTTCGAGCACAAAATCGGGCGTGATGGGCTGAAGCGTGCGCTCCTGCGGATTCGAGTATCCGCCGCCCGGTTTGGGATTGAGCCGCAGAATTTCGTCGAGAGCTTCTTTCAACTGCTGCTCGGTGGCGCCGGTGCGGGCCAGAATCTTGTCGTAGTGCTTTTTCGAGAATTCGGTGAAGCATTTCTCGATTATCTTGGTGGCCAGTTGCACCGTTTCCGACTGTTGGTTGCGGCGCTTTAGTTGCAGCAGCAGACACTCTTGCAGAGTGAGCGCGCCCACTCCGGCAGGGTCGAAATTCTGAATGATGTTCAGCACCTCGCGCAATTCGGTTTCCGATACTTCGATGTTCTGCGAGAAGGCCAGGTCGTCGGCAATCGACTCAAGCTCGCGGCGCAGGTAGCCGTCGTCGTCGATGTTACCTATTATATATTCGGCAAGTTTGTGTTGACGCTCGCTCATCTTGTGAAGGCCCAGCTGATTCATCAGGCTCTCGTGGAAGGTGGGGCCCTGCGAGAGCGGCGTTTCGCGAACCTCGTCGTCGGGCGAGTAGTTGTTGGCGCGCAGCTTGTACGACGGAATGTAGTCATCGTCGTTCAGGTAGCCCTCCATCGACAGCTCGTCCTGGTCCTTCGGCTCCTCGGGCAGCGGCTCCTCGCCTTCAGTGCGGCCGTCGAACTCGGCCTCCTCAAGCGCGGGATTCTCCTCAATCTCGCTCTTGATGCGTTGGTCGAGTTGCATAACGGGCACCTCCAGCAGCCGGATGACCTGTATCTGCTGCGGCGACAGTTTTTGAAGCAGTTTCTGTTGTAAACTCTGTTTCAGCATAGCCTTTCCCTAAAAAGCGGGTGCAAGATACTAAATTATGGGGATGAGTGACGCAAACTCAAGCAGAAAACAAAAAACACAGCAAGGCATAGTCATCAAAAAAAGGCTGCGAACTTGTTGCAGCCTTTCATTTATAGATACTAAACTCTAAACACTTACCTCTTACCATTTTTAGAACTCTGCATTCTTCGGTGTGCGCGGGAACGGAATCACATCGCGGATGTTGGCCATTCCGGTCACGAAGAGCATCAGGCGCTCGAAACCCAAGCCGAAGCCGGCGTGCGGGCAAGAACCGTATTTGCGGGTGTCGAGATACCACTCGTAGCCTTCGGTCTTCATTCCGAGCTCGTTCATACGGGCCAGCAGTTTGTCGTAGTCTTCCTCGCGCACGCTGCCGCCGATGATTTCGCCAATCTGCGGGAACAGCACGTCGGTGCCCTGAACGGTTTTGCCATCGGCGTTCTGCTTCATATAGAACGATTTAATCTCCTTCGGGTAGTCAATCATAATGACTGGCTTCTTGAAGTGCTCTTCAACCAGGTAGCGCTCGTGCTCGCTGGCAAGGTCGCAGCCCCAGAACACTGGGAACTCGAATTTGTGGCCTTTGGCAATGGCGTCTTCAAGAATCTTAATTCCTTCGGTATAAGGCAGATGGATGAATTCGGTGTTGATTACCGAGTTGAGCCGTTCGAGCAGGCTCTTGTCAATCATCTTGTTAAGGAAGGCAAGGTCGTCCTGGCAGTTGTCGAGCGCCCATTTCACGCAGTATTTGATGAACTCTTCCTCAAGCGCCATCAGGTCGTCGATGTCGTAGAAGGCCATTTCTGGCTCAATCATCCAGAACTCGGCCAAGTGGCGCGGGGTGTTCGAGTTCTCGGCGCGGAATGTGGGGCCGAAGGTGTAGATGGCGCCAAGCGCTGTGGCTGCAAGTTCGCCTTCGAGCTGACCCGAAACGGTCAGGCTGGTCTGTTTGCCGAAGAAATCGTCGGTGTAGATTATCTTGCCGTTCTCGTCTTTCTGCAGGTCGTAAAGGTTTTTGGTTGTCACCTGGAACATCTGGCCGGCACCTTCGCAGTCGCTGGCGGTGATGAGCGGCGAGTGGAAATAGACGAAACCCTTGTCGTGGAAGAACTTATGAATGGCGATGGCCATATTGTGACGGATGCGGAACACGGCGCCGAAAGTGTTTGTACGCAGACGCAAGTGGGCGTACTGACGCATATATTCCATTGTCTGGCCCTTTTTCTGCATTGGGTAATCCTGCGGGCAAGCACCAAAGAGTTTAATCTCTTTTGCTTGAATCTCAACACTTTGCCCTGCGCCAACGCTCTGAACAAGTTTTCCGGTAACGCTCAGGCAGGCGCCGGTGGTTATCTGTTTCAAAAGTTCTTCGTCGAAGTTCACCACATCGGCAACAATCTGCACGTTGTTGATTGTCGAGCCATCGTTCAAGGCGATGAAAACAACGGTTTTGCTGTCGCGCTTTGTGCGCACCCAACCCATCACAACCACTTCAGTGTCAACCTTTCCCGATTTCAGGACGTCAACAATTTTTGTCCTTTTCTGCATAGTATTTCGTATTTTCAATTTCAATTTTTTACGGCCGCGAATTTATTCTAATTTTTTTGATGTGGCGCACGCGATTGGCTCATTATCGGGAAAATGCGTAAGGGGGTGGGGGTGGTTTCATTTAAAGTGCATCGATTGGTGGTCAACCAAACTGTGAACTTACATAACGGCATTAAATTTCCATTGCCGTTTTGATGAAATGAATGTCGTTTTTCATTTGCGCGATGTTTCGGGCAAGCTCTTGCAAATCAACATCGGTAGTACCTTTGACTAGTTCTGCGACGTCAACTTTAAAGTATTCGGCAATTTGGACAAGACGAAGGAAGGAAATATTAGTCTCACCGCGCTCGATTTTGGAATATGCAGTTTTTGAAATGTCCAAATCAAAGGCAACATTTTCTTGAGTCAAGTTTTGATGTCTTCTTATGCGAGCGATATTCCTTCCCAAAGTCGCTAAATCCATTTCTCTTTTTTTCTCAAAAATAGTCTCTGTTAAGTTTGTTATAGCAAAACAATAATTCTACAAATACAAACTGGCGATTGGAATTAGAATAAGAAATATTAACTTTGAGTTGTTTTTAGTGCAACTTATAATTAAAAATTATGTTTTTTATGAAAAGGAGTATTTTAATTTTTGCTTTGCTACTGAATGTAGCACTATCATTCGCCATTGACACTAATGTGAATTTTGGTTTCAAGAAACAGGAAAACCCTAATGGATACCAACAATATGTCGGTAAAAGTTTCTTTTTTCGCCCTGCCTATGATGAATTTGAAACTTGGAGAAATTCTGGATTTAAATACAATGATTCATATGAGGGAAAAACGTTTACTATTTCTATGGTTACGGTAAGAGACATAAAACTTAATGATAAACCTAATAAAGAAATAACAATCGTTGCTATAGAAACAGGAGGAAAAAAGAAAATAAAATTCAAAAGTTATGAGGAACTTACTGCTAGATACTCTGCTTATTACACCGAACGCTGGCCGGTAATAGATTGTATGCCCATTGTTTTTGTCGAACCATTTAATGAGTATAAAAAAGACCTGGTCGGTAAAACCATTTCTAATGAATTGGTAAAAGATATATATGAGATTGTTGATGTTTTTATTGGAGAAAACAAAAAATTAAAAATGTCAACGCGGTGTGTAAGGGTTAAAAACAAACGAACTGGTGAAGAGGTTTCGTGTCCATATTCTGACGTAAATACCATTCCTTTTGCAGATGCATTAACAGGCAGTTATAAAACCGCTTTAATAAAAGTTGAAAAACCCGAAGACGCCACAAACCGCTATGGAGAAACGAAAACAATACAAGAAGAAGGTATAGACAAATATTCGTACAATGATAAAACTATAGACATTATTATTTTCGGAACCAAAGAACAATTTAGTTTCGTTTTAAAAAACGTTTCCGATCATTCGTTAAAGGTTATATGGAATGAGGCTGTTTTTGTTGGTTTAGATGGTTCTACTTCCAAAATTATGCACGTTGGAACAAAGTATTCTCAGCGAGAAGGTGACCAACCGGCAACAGTAGTAATAAAAGGAGCAAAAATTGATGACGTTGCTACCCCTACTGCGAATGTATACTATGACGAAGGTGTTAAAATAGGATATTCAACCATTGGAAGCGGCTGGAAAACAAAATCTATGCTACCTGAAGATTATTTAGGAAAAGATGCTGGAGAGATTCGTTTAATGTTGCCTATTCAAATTAAGGATGTTGTCAATGAATATACTTTTGTATTCAAAGTTTATTATACATATGACCATCCCGAACTACTTAATACTGAGAAACTTTAATAATCAAGTCGGAATCGGCATTTAATGATGAAACGATTACTACTTCTATTTATTTTAACGTTTCCTGTATTTAATTCTTTTGCCCACATTAAATTTATGGGTATAGAAATAACTGGACAATATGATGTTTTCAAAGACAGCCTTGAAACAAAAGGTTTTCTGTACGAAAGTACATTTGCCACTTCACACACGTTCAGTGGTATATTTGCAAATGAATTTGTCACGGTTGAAGTATTAACAACCCCAAAAACAAAAATAGTTTGCAAAGTCATAGTATACTTCCCATCAAAAAAAACTTGGGAAAAACTTAAAACCGACTACTACGCTAAAAAAACATTGTTTAAGTCAAAGTATTTGTTAGACAAAGATTATGAATACTTTTCCTACCCATATGAAAATGGCGATGGATATGAAATGAGAGCAGTAGTTCTAGGCAAGTGCAACTTTATATCATTTTTCTTCGCTTTAGGAGGACATATTTGGATTGAGATTAATAAATCAGCCCAAGTGACTGTCACTTATGAGGATAACGAAAACATAAAGAAGGCTCAAAAAGAATTAGAAAATAACGCATTAGATGACATTTGAATATTGATTATTAATCAGCAACATTTTTTTAGCCGCAGCCATTGGAGCACATCTCTGATGGCTACGGTTATTTTGGTAACAATTCTATCGCGCTATAAGATAGAAATATCGTCACTGCTGGCCGCGCGATTGGCTTCACTTGCCGTTTGCCCGTTGGGTAACACAATGTTATCGATGTCTTTAAATGTGCACATTCTTCTTTTTCTGATTTGCAAGGATACAAAACTCAACAAAATCTAAATTAAACAATTCCACCCCAAAAAACCTTTTTTGTTTTTCGCCGCCATTAGTTAGTTTTGCCATTCAAAATTTAAAATACAGAACGCACGCTCGTTCTTCAAATTCAATGATTTATGGAATACAATTTTACCGAAATCGAACAGAAATGGCAGGCTTATTGGGAAAAAAATAAGACTTTCAAAACTGTTTTGGACAAATCGAAACCGAAATTCTACGCTCTCGATATGTTCCCCTATCCGTCGGGGGCGGGGCTGCACGTAGGCCACCCCGAAGGCTACACGGCTACCGACATTGTGAGCCGCTACAAACGTATGAAAGGCTTCAACGTTCTTCACCCGATGGGTTGGGACGCCTTCGGTCTGCCTGCCGAGCAGTATGCCATTCAAACGGGCACTCACCCTGCCATTACCACCAAAAAGAACTGCGACACGTTCCGCCGCCAAATCAAGGCTTTGGGCTTGAGTTACGACTGGGACCGCGAGATAAACACCACTGACCCAAAATATTACAAGTGGACGCAGTGGATTTTCATTAAACTCTACAACACCTGGTTCGACAAAGACATTCAAAAGGGTCGCCCCATTTCGGAACTACCAATTCCTGCCGACATTAAGGCCCAAGGTGATGCCGAAGTGAAGAAATACATTGACTCACAGCGTCTTGCATACTACGACAACGCGCAGGTTTGGTGGTGCCCCAACTGCAAGACTGTCTGCGCCAACGAAGAAGTGCTGAACGACGGCTCGCACGAGAAATGCGGCTGCCAAGTGAATCGCAAGAACTTGAAACAATGGATGTTGCGCATTCCGTTGTATGCCGAGCGCCTGTTGAAAGGTCTCGACGGACTCGACTGGCCCGCTGGCGTAAAAGATATGCAGCGCAACTGGATTGGCCGTTCGACGGGTGCCGAAGTCGATTTTGAACTCGACGGTGTTGATGCCAAACTGACTGTCTACACCACCCGCTGCGACACCTTGTTCGGAGCCACCTATATGGTTATCGCACCCGAGCACCCGATGATTGACCTGATTGTCACCGCCGACCAAAAAGCGGCTGTTGACGAGTATCGCAAACAGGCTTCGATGAAATCGGATTTGGACCGCACAGAGTTGGCAAAGGATAAGACTGGCGTGTTCTCTGGCCGATATGCGAAAAATCCCGTAAACGGCACATTGATACCTATCTGGGTGGCCGACTACGTGCTGATGGGCTACGGAACGGGCGCAATTATGGCCGTACCCGCCCACGACACACGCGACTGGGAGTTTGCCAAGAAATTCAACCTGCCGATTATCGAAGTTCTGAAATCGGAAGTCGATGTTCAGCAGCAGGCCTGGACCGAAGACGGAATCCACGTCAACTCGGGCTTCCTTGACGGCCTGAACAAGAAGGACGCCATTGACAAGATGATTGCCTGGCTGGCCGAGCGCAATCTGGGCAAAGCCACCGTCAACTATAAAATCCGCGACTGGCTGTTCAGCCGCCAACGCTACTGGGGCGAGCCGTTCCCCATTATCCATTGGGAAGACGGCGAAGTGACCACCGTCGACGAGAAGGACCTGCCGCACACGCTGCCCGAACTCACCAAGTACGAGCCGAGCGACACTGGCGAGTCGCCACTGGCCAACGCAACCGACTGGCTCACAGTGGTTGACAAGAACGGACGCCGCGGCCGCTACGAGACCAACACAATGCCGCAATGGGCGGGCTCGTGCTGGTACTATCTGCGCTACACCGACCCCAAGAACGACTCTGCGCCGTTCTCTGTTGAAGCCGAAAACTACTGGCTGCCCGTCGATTTGTATGTTGGCGGCGCCGAGCACGCCGTGCTGCACCTGCTCTACAGCCGTTTCTGGCACAAGGTTCTGTTCGATTTGGGCATTGTCCACACCGACGAGCCCTATCAGAAACTGTTCAACCAAGGAATGATTCTGGCTTTCGCCTACGAGACGATGGCGGGCGCCAAGGTCACTTCGGATATGGTTGAAGAGCGCGACGGCAAATTCTTCCACAAAGAGACGGGCGTTGAGTTGCGTCAGATTGTGGCCAAGATGTCGAAATCGCTCAAAAACGTTGTCAATCCCGACGATGTGATTGCCCACTATGGTGCTGACAGTCTGCGCCTTTACGAGATGTTTATGGGTCCGCTCGACGCCGTGAAGCCGTGGGCCGAAAGCGGCGTGAAGGGCGTGTTCAACTTCCTGGCGCGCGTGTTCCGCTTCTTCAGCGAGAAAGAGAACGTGGTTGATGGCCTGACCGACGACAGCGCCGTTGTGAAAGAGTTGCACAAGACAATCAAAAAGGTTGCCGATGATATTGAGAATCTGCGCTTTAACACCGCAATCTCACAAATGATGATATTCACCAACGCCTGCTACAAGGCCAAGAAGGTCTCGGTTGGCGTGGCCCGCGATTTCGCCAAGATTCTGGCACCGTTCGCCCCGCACCTTGCCGAAGAGTTGTGGCAGATGTACGGCGGCACCGAGTCGCTGACATACGAGCCGTGGCCCGCATTGGACGAGTCGAAACTGACCGAAGACGTGGTGACCTACCCCGTATCGTTCAACGGCAAAACCCGCTTTATGATTGAACTGCCCGTGGGCACGCCCGTTCAGCAGGTTCAAGAGACGGCCCTGTCGCACGAATCGGCCGCCAAATGGCTCGACGGCAAAACACCGAAGAAGGTGATTGTCGTTCCTGGCAAGATTGTGAATGTAGTTTTGTAAAACAACGATTTGAATATTGAAAAGCCATTCCGATGCGGGATGGCTTTTTTTGTGGGTTGATGCGGATGCGGATTTTGAATTCAGCACCGAATTAAACGGGTTTGGGTGCGCCTTTCGGCGGAAATTTTAAAATGCTGAAATCCAAAAAATCTCAAAATCAACCGATTAGTGTTTTACGTAATTTTCAATCAAATTTTCTTAGAATTTCCCGCATATCGATTTCCCAAAAATCCAATATTTGTGTGTGCAATTCAAAACCGATTCGATATGAAAATGCAAGCGTCAGTTTCAGAAACCATCCGCTCATACGCCATAATGACGGTGGGACTGTTCATCTACTCGTTGGGTTGGGCGTCGTTCATCTTGCCGGCGCAGGTGGTGAGCGGCGGCGTGGCTGGTATGGCATCGGCCATCTTCTACGCCACGGGCTTCCCCGTTGAATATTCATACGTTGGCATCAACGCTGTTCTTTTGGTGTTGGCTATCAAGATTTTAGGCGCATCGTTCGGTGTCAAAACCATCTACAGCATTGCAATGATTACGCTCTTTGTCCGCATTCTGCGCGGTGTGATAACCGAACCCATTGTCAGCGAATCGTTTATGGCCACCGTGATTGGCGGCGCCATTGGCGGCTTGGGCATCGGCCTTGTCTTTTTGCAGGGCGGCAGCACGGGCGGCACCGACATTATTGCAATGATTATCAACAAGTACCGCGACATTATGCCCGGCCGCGCCATAATGGTCTGCGACGCGTTGGTGGTGGCATCGTCATACTTCATTTTCAACAGCGTTGAGAAGATGGTTTACGGCTTTGTGACTATGTTCACGCTCACTTATTGCATTGACATTGTGCTTGTTGGACGCAAACAATCGGTCCAGATGATGATTTTTTCGAAGCACTACGCCGAGATTGCCGACGCCATCACTTCGCAACTCGACCGCGGCGTGACCATTCTCGAAGGCCAGGGCTGGTACTCGAAGCAGGAAGTGAAAGTCATCCTTTCGATAGTGAAAAAGACTCAGGTTCAGGCTGTTCACCACATTGTCAAGCAGATTGACCCGCAGGCGTTCATCTCGCAGGAAGCCGTGATGAGCGTTTACGGCGAAGGGTTTGACGTGATGAAATAGTATGGTATCAGGCCACTGCGAAAAAAATTTCCCAAAAACAATAAATTACTATATTCGCACGCTTTTTATTAGGGTTTTCGAACCCGCATTTTTTGAAATTTAAAACAACACATAAATGAGAAGAACAATCAGTTCAGTAATGCTCGCTTTATGCGTAGCTTTCACATTCTACAACTGCGAATACCAAAATGATTTAGTCGGAAACTGGAGAGGTCCGTCGGAAATGCCTTCGAACGGCCGAGGCGGCGCCAGCTGCTTTGTAATCGACGACAAGGCCTACTTTGTTGGCGGACGCGGCTACATCAAGAGCGAGGCTTACTTCCTCGACACCTGGCAGTTCGACCCCGAGACCAACTCGTGGAAACAATATGCATCGGTTCCGGCCGAAAAGGGACGCTACTACGGCGTGGGCTTTGCGGCTGACGGCGCCGACGGCAAAACCAAAGGCTACTACGGCACAGGTTACGGCAAAAACGCCGAATGCTTCAGAGATTTTTACGAATTCGACCCTGAAGGAACAACCGGTGACCTGCCAGGCGCCTGGACTATCACCGACTCGGTTCCGGGCGACGCCATCTACGGTATGGTGGGCTTTTCGATTAACGGCGTGGGCTACATCGGCGCAGGCCAAACCAAAAACCTCGGCTATGCTAACACATATTATAGATATGACCCCAATGCCGCCGCAGGCGAAAGATGGAAAATTGTGGAACATATCAACCCCGCAAAACGCTATTGCGGCAGTGTGTTTGTGATTGACAACCGCGCATACATTGTTGGCGGCTACAGCAACGGTAGTCCTGTAAAAGACCTTGAGCGCTTCGACCCGAGTGTTGAAAAAGGCGAGTACCGCTGGTACAAAATCACCCAGGATTTTGCCGAGGACTATCGCAGCAGAGATTACAATAAGGTTTATCGCCAGCAGGCAGCCGCCTTCACAATCAACGGCCGCGGATATTTGTGCTGCGGCCTGTACGGCAGCTACAAATCAGATGTTTGGGAGTACATCCCCTATGGCGGTCGCGACAATATGGGCGTCTGGACTGAGGTTTGCTCGTTCGAGGGCGCCGCACGCTACGCTTGCGTTGGATTCTCAACATCGAAGGGTGTGGGCTACGTTGGCACAGGTATGGTTGGCACAGGCCAGAACCAGTTCTACGACGACATCTGGGAGTTCCATCCCGACGAGGACTACGAAAAACGCCAAGACCGTTAAACCACATATTAAGGCTTGAAAAAGGGAAATCGTGGGTTTCCCTTTTTACGTTAAAAACCAACTGAATGAGGAAACCACTACTGACACTGACACTGCTTGCCACTCTCGCGGCACTGCTGTGCGGTTGCAACAATAACGATTACTATGGCAACTGGCGCTCAATCTCCACTTTGAACGCCAAGGGGCGCGCCAACGCCTCGGCTTTTGTCATCGGCAACAATGCCTACGTGGTGGGCGGCTACGGATTCTTCTACGTCCAAACCTATTTCAACACAACGTGGGAGTTCGACTCTGAAGACTACTCGTGGCACGAGTGCGATACTCTGCCCGGACCTCCGCGCCGCGCCGGAGCCACCTTCGCCATCAACGGCAAAGGCTACTACTGCGGCGGCATCGGTGCAGACGGTGATTATTACAGCGATATGTTTGAGTTCGACCCATCGAAAGCGGCCGGCTCGCAATGGACAAAAATGGAGGCCGACTCGTTCCCCGAGGGCGGTTTCTACGATGCTGTGAGCTTCGCCATCGACGGCAATGGCTACGTTGGCACCGGACTGAGGGAATTGAGCGGCACATCGTCTAACTACTATAGATTCGACCCATCGAAAGCGGCCGGCTCACGCTGGACAAAACTCAACACCGAGGGCATCAGCAAGGCTCGCCACGGCGCCTGCTGCTTTGTCATCGACAACAAGGCCTACATCATCGGCGGACGCTCAAACGACTACCGCGTGGCCGCTTTTGAATGCTACGACGCATCGACCGACGAGTTCTCAATCATCAGCAACAACATTGTCGAGGACTACAACATCGACCTTCTGTACCGCTACAACGCATCGGCGTTCAGCATCGGCAACGAAGGATACGTGACCTGCGGCCTGAAGTTCACCGGCGAGATACTGCGCGACACGTGGCGCTACACACCCGACGGCGGCAAAGGGCGCTGGCAGATGATTGGCGATTTTGAAGGACCAAGCCGCCACTCGGCAACCTGCTTTGCTGTGGGCCGCTACGGATTTTTGCTCTGCGGACAGAACGGCAACTTCTCGGAGAGTTTCAAAGACGATGTGTGGCTTTTCAGCCCCGATGAGAAATATAGCAGAAGAACATCGAGATAAAAATCTGATAACCAAATGCTAATATAAAAATGCCTGCCAACATTTTCGACATAGTGGTTCTGGTTCTGCTCGGCATTGCGGCCGTGACGGGATTTTTCAAAGGCCTGATAACAATGCTCACCTCACTTGTGGCCATTCTGCTTGGCGCGTGGCTCACAATGAAGTTCTCGTATATCACAGGCGGATTCCTGCAGGCGCACTTCAACCTCAACGAGCAGTATGTCACGGTAGCGTCGTTTGTCATCACGTTTCTGATTGTTGTAGTGGGCGTTCATCTGCTCGGCAAATCGGTCAGCACGCTTGTGAAAGCCATTGCGCTCGGGTGGGCCGACAAGGTTTTGGGCGTGGTTTTCAGCGTTTTGCGCAGCGCGTTCATAATCAGTGCGATTGTGTCGGCACTGAACTCGTTTGGCCCGGCATCGTCCATTTTCAGCGACGAAATGAAAGAGGAAAGCGTTCTGTTCGATAAGATTGCGTCCATTGCGCCATTTGTGTTCGAGCAGCTTAATTTCAACCTTGGCGACCATATTCCGACTGTTCCGTCGGGAATTGGCGACATTCTGCCCGATGGCGCCAAAAGTTTGTAAATAATTAGTATTTAATAATATAAAAAAGTTTCATTCGATGAATTTCATAGAAGAATTGACTTGGAGAGGGATGATTCACCAGATGATGCCCGGAACCGAAGAACTGCTTGCAAAAGAACAAGTTACAGCATATTTGGGAATCGACCCGACGGCCGACTCTCTGCACATTGGCCACCTTTGCGGCGTAATGATGCTGCGCCACTTCCAACGCTGCGGTCACAAGCCGCTGGCCCTGATTGGCGGCGCAACCGGTATGATTGGCGACCCATCGGGCAAAAGCCAGGAGCGCAACCTGCTCGACGAGGAGACTCTGCGCCACAACGTGGCCTGCATCAAAAAGCAGCTGTCGAAATTCCTCGATTTTGACAGCGATGCGCCCAACCGCGCCGAGCTGGTGAACAACTACGACTGGATGAAGGATTTCACCTTCCTGGACTTTGCACGCGAGGTGGGCAAGCACATCACCGTCAACTATATGATGGCCAAAGACTCGGTGCAGAAGCGCCTGAACGGCGAGGCCCGCGACGGTCTGTCGTTCACCGAGTTCACCTACCAGCTGCTTCAGGGCTACGACTTCCTCTATCTGAACGAGCACAAAAACTGCAAGCTGCAGCTTGGCGGCGCCGACCAATGGGGCAACATCACCACCGGCTCGGAGCTCATCCGCCGCACCAACGGCAACGAGTGCTTCGCGCTCACCTGCCCGCTTGTGACCAAGGCCGACGGCGGCAAATTCGGCAAGACCGAGAGCGGCAATGTCTGGCTCGACCCAGCCCGCACATCACCGTACCAGTTCTACCAGTTCTGGATTAACACATCGGATGCCGACGCCGAAAAATACATCAAGATTTTCACCACCCTCACCAAAGAGGAAGTTGACGAGCTGGTTGCCGAGCAAGCCAAAGACCCGGGCCTTCGTCCGCTGCAAAAGCGTCTGGCTAAGGAAGTTACCATTATGGTTCACTCAGAGGCCGACTACAATATGGCCGTTGAGGCTTCAGGCATTCTGTTCGGAAAATCGACCAAAGACAACCTGCTGAAACTCGACGAGCGCACCTTCCTTGAGGTGTTTGCCGGCGTGCCGACATACGAAATCAGCAAGGCTGAGCTTGCCGGCGGCATTGGCGTTCTCGACCTGCTGACCGACAAGGCACCCGTCTTCCCGTCGAAGGGCGACCTGCGGCGCAACATTCAGGGCGGTGGCGTGTCAATCGACAAAGAGAAAGTTACCGACCCCAACCTGGTTGTGAACGACTCGTTCCTGCTCAACGGCAAATATCTGCTTGCGCAGAAAGGCAAAAAAGACTACTCGCTGCTGATTGCGAAATAACAAGCCCGCCGAGGCTTCACCATAAAAATCGCCCACGTAAATTGCGCGGGCGATTTTTGTATTTATACAGCAAATGTTCCGGCTTACAGCTCGTCAATCTTCACAATTCCGTGCATAACGGCGTAGATTGTCAGATGGCCGAGCGAGCGCGAACCAAGTTTTTCGGAGATGTTGTTGCGGTGGAAAGCCACGGTTGCCATTGTAACGTGCAGTTTTTCAGCTATTTCTTTGTTGAGATAGCCCAAAACAACATATTTCAGAACCTCCTGCTCGCGGGCCGACAGCTGGTGCAACTCCTGCATTTGAGACCTCTGGCCGAAATTGTGGCCGTGAGGATGGCCGAACTGGTGCAACGCCAAAAGTTCTTTGAGCAGAGCGCTCTCGGGCTGCGACACATTGAGTGTCCGGAAGCCGTAGCTCTGCATCATCTGGCCGTCGCCCTCGCACAACACGATGGTCTGGCGCTTGAGCGGCGCAAAAAAATCCATTGAGTTGAAAACCACATTGGAGCTGGCAAAATAGTGGGCAATGCCGTCGTGATTGTCGGCGAGCTGCTGCGGCGACGAATAAACCTGCACCTCAACCTGCGGAATAATGTCGGAGAGAATCGACTGCAACGCCATACTGCACAGTGAGTTGGCATCAATTATAGCAATCCGGTATTTCATCGTCTCTAACACGGCGCAAAAATAGTAATTTGGCGCCATCAAAAAAAACTAATAAAAATATGTGTTGCCGGGTCCGGAAGCGACGGTAGTTTTGCGGCGTGAATTTAATGGCTGTCATATTATCTGTTCTTGCGTCGGGCTTTGCCTCCGACACCGTTGTCAACCTCGATGAGGTGACCGTTTCGGCCAACGTGAAACTGACCGACAAACTTGAGCGGCTTGCGGTGGCGTCGTCAACTTTCGGCGTGAAGCAGATTGACGATGGCGGCATCTGCTCGGTGAAAGACGTGTCGGTGGCTGTGCCGAATTTCTACCAACCGAAATACGGCTCGCGCATAACCTCGTCGATTTACATCCGCGGGTTCGGCTCGCGCATCGACCAGCCGGCAATGGGGCTCATCATCGACAATGTGCCCATTCTGAACAAAAACGCCTACGATTTTGATTTTATCGACATCCGCCGGATTGATGTGCTGCGCGGACCGCAAGGCACGCTCTACGGGCGCAATTCGAACGGCGGAATAATCAGCATCGGCACCCTGTCGCCGCTTGCGTGGCAAGGCACAAAGGTGGGTTGCGGAGGCGATTCCGAAACATCGGCAAAGGTGCGTTTCGCTCATTTCGGCCGGACCCAGAGCAAGCGTCTCGGCTACGCTGTATCGGCTCAATATCAGCACAATAACGGCTATTTCACCAACACCTACAACGGCGAGAAATGCGATGCGGGCAACTCGGTGTCGGCGCGGGCAAAAATCCACTGGATTCCGCAAACGAGCCGCTGGGACATCGAAAACAGCCTCTCGTTCAACTTGGTTGACGAGGGCGGCTACGCATACCGACAGTTCGATGAGAAGCAAAACATCTTACTGCCAATCAGTTACAACGACAGCTGCCACTACGAGCGACTCAATTTGGTTGATGGCCTTGTGGCGCGGTATTCGGGCGATGAGGTTGATATTGTGTCGGTTAGCAGCTACCAGTTTTTGAACGACCGTATGCAGCTCGACAACGATTTCACCGCCGAATCGTATTTCACACTCACGCAGAAACAACAGGAACACGCTGTGACACAAGAGGTTCTGTTCCGCCAGCACGACAAAACCAAACGCTGGCAGTGGAGCACGGGCGCATTTGTGTTCGGCAAACAGCTCAAGATGGACGCGCCCGTGACGTTCAAACGCGACGGCATTGAAAACCTCATTCTGAAAAACGCCAACAAGGGCATCAGCATTGTGTTCCCCGACAATCAGATTGAGATTGCCGACTCGGCCTTCCCCATCGACTGCCATTTCACAATTCCGACGGTTGGCGCGGCCGTTTTCCACGAATCGAACTGGAACACAGGCCAATGGCGCTTCACTGCGGGACTCCGGCTCGATTTTGAACACGCCCGAATGGACTATAACGAAAACTGCGACATTCGCTACCGTTTCGATTTAGTAATGAACAACTTCAGGACACTGCACTCGGATTTCAAAGGCCGCGAGACCACGACTTCGTTTGTGGCGCTGCCCAAACTTTCAGCGCAGTATTCTTTTGGAAACAGCAGCGTTTATGCCACTTTCGCCAACGGCCACAAAGCCGGCGGCTTCAACACGCAGATTTTCTCCGACATTATGCAGTCGGTGCTGATGAATCAGATGATTCGCGACATTGGAATGACGCCGAAATCGGACCGGGAAGAATCGGCGCACGACACCAAATATGCACCCGAAACGAACTACAATTTCGAAATAGGATTCCGCCACCGGGCCGCCGATTTCTCAACCTCCACAACTCTGTTCTGGATTGAGGGTGTGAATCAGCAGATTACGGTGATGCCCGAAGGCAGCGGCATTGGCCGGATGATGTCGAACGCCGGACGCTCGCGGAGCATCGGTTTCGAGCACAGCAGCCGCTACGAGCCAGGCAACTGGCAGTTCGCCCTCGATGCCGGCCTCACCGACGCCCGCTTCCGCGACTACCAGTACAACGACACCACAAACTACCGCAACCGCCACATCCCCTACGCCCCAACCTGGACGCTGTCGGCCTCGGCAAAACACACTTGGGAGCTGAACGCAAAACTGGCTGACAGAATATCGCTATCGGCTCAAAGCCAGACAATTGGAAAGATTTACTGGAACGAGGACAACAGCCTCTGGCAGTCGGCCTACACGCTTTTTTCGGCCAACCTGGCCTTGCAGAAAAACAATTTTTCGGTTGGGTTGTTTGCACGCAACATCACCAACCGCGACTATCAAACATTCTATTTTAAATCGATTTCGAGAATGTTCTACTCTGGCGGAACGCCGCGTGTTTTCGGTATAAATATTTCATTATCAATACAATCAAACAATTCTTAATTTTTTTAATTAAATTTCAGTTTTTATGAAGCATTTAAAATTTATGACAGCGTTGCTTGCAGCAGGAATGTTGTTTGCTGCTTGCGACAAAAACGACGACAAAAATGAGACGCCTGAGAACGAAACAGTTACAAGCGATTCGTTTGTGGGCACCCTGATTGTCAACCTGACCGACGGCACGGATTACACGCAGGAAGACGTTATGGTTGACTACGCCATTACCGACACGGCGGGTTTTGTCCTCACTTTCAACCAGGTTTCGTTCTCACCAAGAATGCCTATGAAGTTGGATATGAGCATTCCGAATGTGAGTTATGTAATTGCGGGTAGCGAAATCACACTTGCCGGCGACGGAATTGTTCCATTGGCTATGGGTGGCGAGTTCCCGAAGTACACAATCACCAAACTCACGGGAACAATCGTAGACGGAACAATGTCAGTTTCAATGAATTGCGGCAGCTCACCGATGAAATTCAGCGGAAATAAGAAATAATTGGTGGCAGAAAATCAGGACCCGGCGCACTGCCGGTTCGCGATTATAGCTCAGCAGGGCCGCAAGATTTCAGATTTTGCGGCCCTGTTTGTTTTTGTGCCGGTTTCCCGATTCATTTCTGCCGACTCTCCCAACCCAAAAAACTCTATCTTTGCCCGAAACAAAACACACTGATATGAAAATAGCAATCCCCACTTGCGATGGCCGCGTTGATGATCATTTCGGACACTGCAAAGAGTACACCGTCTATACAGTTGAAAACAAACAGATTACTAGCGCCGAGGCCGTTCCGTCGCCCGAAGGCTGCGGTTGCAAGAGCAACATCGCCTTCACTCTGCGACAGATGGGCGTGAACGTGATGCTCGCCGGCAATATGGGCGACGGCGCGCTCAACGTGCTCAACGCGCAGAACATTATGGTGATTCGCGGCTGCTCGGGCAACGTGAAGGAAGTTGCCGAAGCCTACCTGAACGGCACACTGGCCGATTCGGGCATCGGCTGCCAGCATCACGAGTGCCATTAATTTGGTGTTAGGTGTTGGTCCCGATAACTATCGGGATTAGGTGTTGGTAGAGACGCGATTCATCGCGTCTTCATTCCCACCCCCCAATAGCCCGAAACACCCGTTAATTGTTAATTATTAATTGTTAATTGACCATAGTCTGTTGTCCCCAAAAAATGACCGCCCCCGACGAACATATCGCCCGCTTGAAAGAACTGGTTGCCGTGCTGCCCGAAAGCCCTGGCGTCTATCAGTATCTGGACAAGAACGGAACCATCATCTACGTTGGCAAAGCCAAACGGCTGAAGCGGCGCGTGTCGTCGTACTTCAACAAGTATCAGGACCGCGCCAAGGTGCGGATTCTGGTGCGCAACATTGCCGACATCAAACACATTGTGGTCGATACCGAGCAGGACGCGCTTCTGCTTGAAAACAACCTGATTAAGAAATATCAGCCGCGCTACAACTCGCTGCTGAAAGACGACAAGACCTATCCGTGGATTTGCGTCAAGAACGAGCCGTTCCCTCGCATCTTCTCAACGCGCAACTTCATCCGCGACGGCTCGTCGTACTTCGGACCGTACACATCGGGCTTTGCGCTGAAAACGCTGCTCGACCTTATCCGCCAGCTCTACCCGCTGCGCACCTGCGCCCTGAATCTGAGCCGCGACGCCATTGCCAAAGGCCGCTACAAAATCTGCCTTGAGCACCACATCGGCAACTGCCTGGGCCCCTGCGAGGGACTGCAGTCGGAGGAAGATTACGCCGAGGCCATCAGCAACATAAAAGAGATTCTGAAGGGCAACTCGAACGAGGTCATCGAGCTGCTGAAGTCGAAAATGAACGCTTTAAGCAAGGAGTACAAGTTTGAAGAGGCGCAGAAGGTTAAGAACAAAATCGATAAGCTGTCGGAGTTCCAGAGCAAATCGACGGTTGTGAGCCCCACAATCCACAATGTCGATGTCTTCTCGATTATCGATGACGACGACTGCGCCTACATCAGTTTTATGAAGGTGGTGAACGGCGCCATTGTGCAGGTGCACACCTTCGAAATGAGGAAACGGATTGAGGAGGAACTCGACTCGCTGCTGCTGTCGGTCATTGAGGAGGCACGGCAACGGCGGCTGAGCACCTCGGCAGAGATTATTGTGCCGTTTGAAATCGACTTCAGCCTCGACAACATAAACTTTGTTGTTCCGCAGCGCGGCGACAAGAAAAAACTGCTTGAACTGTGCGAGAAAAACGCGCACATGTACGCTGTTGAGAAACTCAAGCGCAGCGCCCTGCACAACCGTAACAATCCTATCGACCTGCTGGTGTCGGTTCAGAAAAAACTGCATCTGCCCAACATTCCGCGCTACATAGAGATTTTCGACAACTCAAACATTCAGGGCGCGTTTCCGGTTGCCGCCTGCGTTGTTTATAAAGACGGAAAGCCGTCGAAAAAAGACTACCGGCTGTTCAACATAAAAACTGTTGAGGGTCCCGACGATTACGCCTCAATGTTTGAAGTGGTAAACCGCCGCTACTCCCGTCTTATGGCCGAGGCGCAACCCCTGCCCGACCTGATTGTCGCCGACGGCGGTGTGGGGCAAATGGAGTCAATCCGTCAGGCTACGGAAGACGCTCTCGGGTTGAATATTCCCATACTGGGGCTTGCCAAAAACGACAAGCACTCAACCAACGAACTTCTAATCGGATTTCCGCCGAAACACATTGAGATACGCCGTACCGACGACATTTTCCGATTCTTTGCAGGAATGCAGGAGGAGGTTCACCGCGCGGCCATCACCTTCCACCGCAACAAACGCTCAAAAGCATTCCTTGTGTCAGAACTCGACGGCATTAAAGGTATCGGCGACAAAACCAAAGAAGCGCTCTTCAACGAACTGAAAACCGTTGAGGCAATGCGCGCCGCGTCGCTAGAAACGCTCGAAAAGATTATCGGCCACGCCAAGGCGGTGATTGTGAGAGAGTATTTTGATAAAGGGTGATAGGCACTCGGCATTAGAGGGCGAGTATCAGGCATTTAATGTATTGGTGATAGGTAGAGACGTTGCGCGCAACGCCTGTACAGATTGCCGTTCACCATTTCACCATTATTCATTGTTAATTGCCCACCGTCCGTTGTCCGTCGTCTGAAGTCCGTTGTCCGTTATCCACGCCTTCAATCCTTCACTCATTCACGCATTCAATCCTTCACTCCTTCACTCCTTCAATCAATGCGCTTCCAGCCAGTTCTTTCCAATGCCCACCTCGGCGGTCAGCGGAATGCTCAGGCCGATGGCCGATTCCATCTCGGTCTTCACCAGTTGGCTCAGAGCCTCGGTCTCGCCTGGCGCCACATCGAACACAAGTTCGTCGTGAACCTGCATCACCATCGCCGATTTCAGGCCCTGCTCGGCCATTTTGCGGTGGATGTTTATCATCGCAATCTTGATGATGTCGGCGGCAGTGCCCTGGATGGGCGCGTTGATGGCGTTCCGCTCGGCGGCGCTGCGCACAAGGCTGTTAGCCGACTGCAAGTCGGGCAGATAGCGGCGGCGATGGCAGAGTGTCTCGGTGTAGCCCACGTTTCGCGCTGTGGCGATGCTCTTGTCCATATACTCTTTCACGCCTGGAAAACTGGCGAAATAGTTGTCGATAATCTCCTTCGCCTCCGACACTTTGATGCCAGTGTTCTGCGCCAGCCCGAACGACGAGATGCCGTAGATGATGCCGAAGTTGGCGCTCTTGGCCTTGCGCCGCTGTTCGCGCGTGACGCTCTCCACTGGCTCGTGGAAAAGCCGTGCCGCGGTGGCCGCGTGAATGTCCTGATTGGCGCGGAAAGCCTCGATCATTGCCGCGTCCTGACTCAGATGAGCCATCAGCCGCAACTCAATCTGCGAGTAGTCGGCGGCCATAATGCAGCCGTCGGCGTGGGTGGGCACAAACGCCATCCGCACCTTGCGTCCCTGCTCCTCGCGCACGGGAATGTTCTGCAGGTTGGGATTTGTCGAACTCAGGCGGCCAGTGGCTGTAATAGTTTGATTATAAGATGTATGTATTCGCCCAGTTTTACTGTGAACCATCTGCGGAAGCGCCTCAACGTAGGTTGAAAGCAGTTTTTTGAGCGAGCGGTACTCCAGAATCATCGGCACAATGGGGTGCTTGTCGGCGATTTTTTCGAGCACGTCCTCGGCCGTCGAGTACTGCTTGGTCTTGGTTTTGGCAGCTCCGCCGATTTTCAGCCGTTCAAACAGAATCTCACCCAACTGTTTCGGCGACGAGATGTTGAACACCATCCCCGCCTCGGTATGGATTTTCTGCTCCACATCGGCAATGGCGGCGCGCAACTCCACGGCGTAGGCGTTCAGCGCGGCGGTGTCGATTTTCACGCCCGTCCACTCCATATCGGCCAGCACGCTGATGAGCGGCGTTTCAATGTTGAAGAACAAATCAATCATATCCGACTTGCGCAATTCGGCCTCCAGCAAGGGTTTCAGGCGGAAGGCGATGTCGGCGTCCTCGCAGGCGTAGTCGCGCAGCAGGCCGATTTCAACGTTGCGCATTGTGGTCTGCGCGCTTCCGCGACGGCCAATCAGTTCCTCGGTTTTTATTGTGCTGTATTTCAAATACGATTCGGCCAGCAAATCAAGGTTGTGGCGCTGCTCGGGCTGGATGAGATAGTGCGCCACCATTGTGTCGAACAGGCGGCCGCGCACCTCAACGCCGTAGTTTTTCAGCACCAGAATGTCGTATTTCAGATTCTGCCCGATTTTGGTGATGTTTTCATTGCTGAAGAAAGGTTTGAATCTGTCGACAACTGCCTGAGCGTCAGCCTGATTCTCGGGCACGGGCACCAGCCAGCCGCTCTTTTCCTTTGTGCTGAACGACATTGCCACCAGTTCGGCGCTGTGCACGTCGAGCGATGTGGTTTCGGTGTCGAAGCAAACTTCTTGGCATTCAAGCAGATGGCGCACAAGTTCAGCCTGTTCATCGGCCGTCTGCGCAATGCGGTAGTCGGGTTTCACATCCTTGATTGTGTCGAGCGTGGGCGCTACGGGCGGGTTGTCAATGTCGAAAAGCGAGCCTTGCCCCGTGCTGTCGGTGCCGAACAATGTGCCTTGCAGCGGATTGACGGCCGATTTTGCTGATTGTGAAGCCGTTGGCGATGCCTGGCTGAGCGCTCGTGTGAGCATATTGCGGAATTCCAAATCTGCGAATAGGGTTGTTAATTTGTCTTTATCTGGCTCTTCGCGCTTAAATTCCTCGGCATCGAACTCAACGGGCGCCTGCGTGTTGATGGTGGCCAGCACCTTCGAGAGTTCAATCTGGCTGCGGAAGTTCACCATATTTTCGCGCTGCTTGCCCTTCAGTTCGTCGATGTGCTCGTAGATGCCCTCAATCGAGCCGAAGTCGGTAATCAGTTTCTCGGCGCTCTTCGGACCCACGCCTGGGCAGCCTGGAATATTATCCGAAGTGTCGCCCATAAGTCCGAGCAAATCAATGATATGGTCGGGCGTGACGGCGAATTTCTCCTTCACCTTGGCGGCGTCCCAAATCTCAATGTCGCCACCCGAACGGCCTGGTTTGTAAACAAATACGCCATCGCGGACAAGTTGCGCGTAATCTTTGTCGGGCGTCATCATATAAACCGTAAACCCTTCGGCCACAGCCTTGTGAGCCAGTGTGCCAATAATGTCGTCGGCCTCAAAACCATCAACCTGAACCACAGGAATGCGCAGCGCGCCAATCACATCTTTGATGAGCGGAATGGCCTGGCGCATATCCTCGGGCATCGCCTCGCGGTTGGCCTTATACTCTGCGTACATCTCGTGCCTGAACGTGGGCCCGTGCGGGTCGAAAACCACGCCAATGTGGCTCGGGTTCTCTTTTTGCAGCACCTCGAGCAGCGTGTTGGTAAACCCGAACACCGCCGATGTGTTCACCCCTTTCGAGTTGATTCGCGGACTCTTGATGAAAGCGTAATAGGCCCTGTATGCCAGCGCGTAGGCATCGAGCAGGAAAAGCGTTTTGTCAGCCATTTTGTTTGTTTTTTAGCAGAGCGAAGATAGGATTTTTTTGGGTGAATCGGTGAATCGGTGAAATGGTGAATCGGTGAAATGGTGAATCGGTGAAATGTTTAAAGTTTAACTGGTTGAACAAGTTTAAAGTTGGGATTGTAGGGACGCGGTGTGCCACGTCCGCTTTATGTTTACGTTTTTTCAACCAACACCTAACACCAAATACCCAACACCAAATTAATTGTTAATTATTCATTATTAATTGTTTAACTGGTGAATCGAACGGCGAAAGTTTCCGCGCTGAAAGCGCAAAACCGCATAGCCCAAGGCAAGCGCAGCGGCGTTGTTTATCCGATGGACGCCACAGAATACAACGGCACGTTGGTCAGTTGCTGTTGTTGTTTGTAAGGCAGCATCGAGAATCGGACAGCTGTTATTTGCGGGTTGTCTTTCAAAAAGTTGCTCAACGAATTGGCTCTGACGTTTCCTCCTGCCTTAACTTCGATGGGCAACAACTTTGCCTGATGCTGAATCAAGAAATCGATTTCGAGACGTGAATTATCGGCCTTGTGGTAGAAAATCGGAGCCACGCCACAACTTTTCATCTCTTGCAACACATATTGTTCCGTCATTCCTCCTTTATACTCGGTGAAAATTTGGTCATCGATAACAACTTGCGCTGCCTCGACATCGGCCATTGCCCCCAAAAGCCCAATGTCGAGCAAATAAAGTTTGAAAGCCACAAGATTCTCGTAAACGGCAAGCGGTAGCGCGGGTTTTGTGCAACTCGGCACTTTGCTGACCAATCCTGCATCGGCCAACCAATTGATTGCCAATTCAAAATCGGCAGCACGAGCTCCTTTTCGAAGCGCACCGAAAATAAACTTGCGATTTTCCTTGAAAAGTTGCGACGGAATTGATTTCCAAACCAATCTGATTCGTGCCACAAGCTCTGTTGGCGCGTGTTTCGAAAAATCGCGGTCGTAACCGTTCAAAATCTCTTTTTGAATTTGCCTGACTTTCTGAAAACCACCTGTTTCTGCGTATTTTGCAACAACTTCGGGCATTCCTCCAACAAAATAGTATTGCCGGAGCAAATCAATATACGAATCGTGTAAAAGACTGATAGTCTGAAAGTCATCTCCGCTCAACAATTTGTATTTTTCCGTCTCACCAATTGCCAGTAAAAACTCACCGAAACTCATTGGGAAAACATCTATTTGGTTCACTTTACCCACCGGGAAGGAAACACCTGCGTGCATTGACAAACCCAATAGCGAGCCAGCCACAGCAATATGGTAGCCTGGAGCTTCCTCGCAGAAATATTTAAGCGACTCGATTGCCAACGGAACATCCTGAACCTCGTCGAGAATTATGAGCGTATCGCCTTCGGTAATATCTGTTTTAGAAATGGCGCTTAACGCCCTTATTATGCGCATCACATCGAAATCGCGGGCGAATATCTCTCTTACTATCGGATTTTGGCGACAAACCACATACGCCTCTTTTTTGTACTCACGACGGGCAAACTCACGCAAAAGCCACGTTTTTCCCACCTGCCTTGCTCCATTCAAAACCAAAGGCTTTCGGTTATTGTCATATTTCCATTCAATAAGTTTTTGTAAAACAAATCGTTCCATTGTATTTTAACATTTTTTCGCACATATTTTTATTGTAAAAATACATTTTTTTGCACATATTTTATGCTATTGATTACATTTTTCTGCATATATTTTTGCAAAGCAGATACATTTTCCTACACGTATTTTTGGCAAAACAAAAGCCGCCCCAAAACCTTGGAACGGCCTTAAAATCAATTCAAAACTTCATTCAACCCACAAAACTCCAGCCAAAATCGCCGTGGTAAATCATCTGGTGCGTCATTCCGCCATCGATGCAGATGTTTTCGCCCGAAATGAAGCCTGCTTTGTCCGAGCAAAGGAACAGCACCATATTGGCAATGTCCAACGGATTTCCCACGCGCCCCACAAGTTGCTGTGTGGCGTCGGGACCGGTGTAGTTCATCTGTTTTGTATCAATCCAGCCGGGCGATATGGAGTTTACTCGCACCCGTCCGGCAAGGCTGACGGCAAGGGCGTGCGTGAGAGCGGCAATGCCGCCCTTGGCCGCCGTGTAACTCTCAGTCTGCGGCTGGCTCATACGGTCGCGCGACGACGAGATGTTGACCACGGCCGCACCCTCCGCAAAATGCGGCGCAAACAGTTTGGTCAGGTAGAACGGCGCGGTTACGCCAACGCTCAGCGCATACTGAAACTCCTCAAACGTGCACTCGCCGATGCCCTTCATCAGCGGAGCGGCGTTGTTTATCAGATAATCGACGCGCCCGTATTTTTCGACAACGCTTTGCGCGAAACGCTCGAGCGTGGGCTTGTCCGACAGGTCGCCAATAAAATGGTCACCCTCCTGGCAGTCGATTATGCAGACGCTGGCGCCGCTGCGCCGAAACTCGTCGGCTATGCAGCGCCCAATGCCTTGCGCCCCGCCTGTAACAACGGCCACTTTACCCTCGAAATTGTACATTTTCAGCGAGTTGACGTGTTAGAAGAACTTGACAATCTCATCGAGATTCTTGTGCTGCGGCTGGCGCGGCTCACCACTGCGGTAACCCAACGAAATGACTGCCGTAATTGTCTCGTTTTCAGGTATTCCGAACAGACGGCGCAGAGCATCGCTGTCGCGCATACCCATAATCAGCGTGTCGAAGCCCATTGCGCGGGCCTTCAGAACCAGATAGGCATTGGCCAGACCGTTGTCGTAGGCGCCCCACTGGTCGCCCAGCTCGTTAGCCGGATTGTCGCGGAAGAAACCCGATTTGCCGCGCTCGAAGGTCGAGATAATGAGCACCGGCGCGCCCTCAACATTGCGGCGGTTGCCGCCAATGTAGTTTTTCACCGAATCGACCATTGCGGCGCTCTGAGCCACGTAGTATTTTGTGGGCTGCTGGTTTGCCCACGACGGCGCTTCCTGAGCGCTTGCAAGCAACTCGCGCACCTCGGCCTCGCTGATGGTTTTGGTGGCATCGTAACTGCGCACGCTGCGGCGTGTCTTAATCACATCGTCGAACGACACCGAGCCCGACGTCTGGCCGTTACCGTTGCAACCAACCAACACGGCTGCAAGCATTGCTGCGAATATGAAATTGATTTTACGCATAATAGCACGATTATATAATTGTTCCGTCTATGATACTTTCTTTAACGCCAATAAATTCGTAATGAATTTAACGATAGCAACAACACCCAATGTAAAAGTTCCTAAAAGAGCGAGAATAACTGACGCAATATATAAAGCCATTAATACCAACACTGCCATAATGGCCAACCCCAAAAGGCCGGACGCAATGGAAATAAGCAAATTGCCTCCAATTGGCACAATTTTATATAACACTCCACCTATCCTCTTAACAGCTAAAACAGGATTTAATACATTCCAAAGGATTCCCGGAATGGCGGCCAAAGCACCTCCAATAATAGCCAAAATGCCTTTAAACATAGACGCGGAACTTTCGGCGAGGTGCCCTAATGCACTCTCACCCGACTGCTTTGCCACCTCAATTTCCTCAGCTGTGGCAGGCTTATAGGCTATCACTATGTAACAAATGTAGAGAACCACCGCAATGGCTGCTATAATAAGCATTTTCCACTCGGGATCGTATGTGACGCGTCCCGCTAAGAAGGGTATGGGCTCTATGAATACGTTCCATAGAACTCCCAAGACTGACAATAAGAATAACCAGTTAACCCATCTTTTACCATTGAAGACATAACCGGCAACATCGGTCCCTGTTTTTTTCTTTCTAAGCCATACTGAAAGGATGGCAAGCACAGGTGCTCCGATTAAAACCAAAGCAATAATTACATCAGACATAACATTAAATTTTTAGAATTAAACTGGCTAAAGTTAAGAAAATCAAAACATAAAAATGCCTTGATAATGATTTTTTTACAAGCTGCCGTTGATGAGCTGCATTTCAATCTCGTCAATGTAGCCGCTGGCGGCACGCAGCCACTCGGCGCGTAATCCGCACTGACGGAACCCGGCCTTCTCAAAAATATGCAGGCTGGCCGCATTGTCGGCGGCAACAGAGCAGTAAAGCTGGTGAAGGTGCAGAAAATCAAACGCGTAGCCGATAATCAGTTGCAGACTTTCGCTAGCGAATCCGTGGCCGCGGTTCTCGTCGCCCACAACCACAATGCCTACCGACGCCCGAAGATGATATGGGTCGAAATCGAACAAATCGATTGTGCCAACAGGCTCATTGCCAGCATCTTTCCGGCAAATAATCAGCCGCAGCTGCCTGGCGGTGTAAATGTCGGCCTGAGCCTCCTCAATATACTGCTTGAGCGTGAAACGCGAGTAGGGTGCGGTGGTGGTGCCGTAGCGCCAGACGCTGGTGTCGTTCTCGCACCGGTACAGAAAGTCGAGGTCGTCAGGCTCGACGGCCCGAAGCAGTATATTACTGGTTTCGAGCATCGGACTACTTGAACTTGTCGGCGTTCACCACAAAGGCGTCAACAAAGCCCTTGTTCAGCACATCGTCGAGCGCCTGCTTGGCCGATGTTTTGCCAATGTATTCGCCCCACGTGTAGCGGTAGTAGCCGTCGGCGCCCAGGTGCTCCTCAACGTCGAACAATCCGCGGAAGCGCGATTTGGCGACGGGCTGCTTGGTGGCCATCAGCTGAATGGTGTAGGTGTTCACGTCGGGGTCGGCCATCTTCGATTTGTAGAAGTTGCTGCCCTTCTGTATCAGCTGGTTATACTCCAGACTGCTGATGATTCGCGCGTCGGGGAAACCGGCATCAACAACCTCGCCCATCATCTGCACAGCCTGGCCCTGGTGCGTGAACAGGCCCACGGTGTACATATACTGCCCGTCAGCCTCGAAAATCCATACGTTGTTGATGGATTTGAACTTGGCCGGCGCAAGCGGTTTCTGCGACTCGGTTATCCAGATGGTGTAAGTGAGCTGTTTTTTGTATTTCAGCTCGTCGGGAACGTAGATGCCCTCGACGGTGATGTTGGCGTTGGTGGGGTTCAGCACGTTCATATCAACGCGGCGGTTCAGGGCGCGGCCCTCAGGGTTGTCGCTGCCGTCGGGGTTCTGGTTGATGGCAATGAAGTTGGTCTTGCCCAAACCTTTGGCAACCAGCCGGCTCTCAGATATTCCCTTCTTTGTCAGATAGTTGACCACTTCGCGGGCACGCATAACCGACAGGCGCTGGTTGTAGTCGTCGGTTCCAAGGTCGTCGGTGTTGCCGGTAACCTCAAGCTTCAGGTCGGGATTGGCCTGCATCAGCGCGGCTATGCGCTCAATCTCAATCTCGGCGTCGCGGTTGAGGCGGGCGCTGTTATCGTCGAACAGAATGCTCTTGATGGAGTAGTACTCGCCGGTGCTCACTGCCTTCGGCACCATATTGATTGCGGTGTTCACCTCGGGGTTCAGCTCATATTCCGACACATAGATGTAGGCGTCGGCCGGTTCGTAGCCATCGCCGTAAGCGGTAATCTTGTAGCTGCCCGGCTTGATGACGGTGGCAAACTGCCCGGTGGCGGCGTTGGGGCTCAGCGAGGCGATAACCTGACCGCTTGCATCGGCCACGTGCAGATAGAACGAGCTGTTGAGCTCCTTGTTGTCCTGCAAAGCCAGGCGGCCGGTGAGCTTGTACTCGCTCGGGTAGGTCGGGGTGTAGGTTTCAACCGCCGGCTCGGGTGTGTAGGTTGTTTCGCCTGGTGTCTCCGTCTCGGTTGCAACCGGAGTTTCGGCAATAACCGGCGCCGGTGTGTAAGTTGGCTTGTAGGGAGGCGCTACACGGCGCATCTCCTTGGCGCCGCCGGTCTCGGGCACGCGGTCCATATAACCAACCGAGCCGTCCTCGCCCACCGGGTTGTAGAACACATCGTCGAACGGTGTGCTGATGGGGTAGCCGAGGTTCTGCGGCGTGCTCCAGTTGCCGTTGTTGTCGCAAACGCTCTTGAACACGTCGAAACCGCCCATTGTTGAGTGCGCCTCCGACACAAAAAAGAGCGTCTCGCTGTCGCCGGCCAGGAAAGCCGCATCCTCGTCGAACGGAGTGTTGATGATGTACGACAGCGCCACCGGCACTCCCCAGTTGCCGCTGTTGTCCATCAGCGAGCGGTAGATGTCCTTGCCGCCCTGTCCGCCCGGACGGTCGCTCACAAAGAAGAGCGTTTTGCCGTCGCGCGAGAAACTGCCGTGAGTCTCGTTGTATTTCGAGTCGATGTTTTTCGGGAACTTCTTGATTTCCTCCCACTTGCCGTTATCCAGCTTCGAGTAGTAGATGTTACCGTTGCCAAAGTCGTCGCGGTAGAGAATCATCATATCGCCGTGATACGAGAGCGAGGCCGTTGAGAAGTTGCCGTCGGAGGCAATCTCGTAGGTGATGTCCTTCGGCTTCGACCAGTTGCCGTTGTCGTCTTTCACGGTGTAGAAAATCAGCTCAAAAAAATCCTCGGTGCCCGAGTGCGGGTCGCGCACCTTCTGGTACGATGTGAACACAGCCGACTTCTCGTCGCCCGACACGGCCGGGAAGTAGCACTCGGCGTCGAGCGCGAAATCAGGCCGGCTGAACTCAACCGTCAGCGGGTTGCTCATCATATTCTCGGCATTGCTGCACGACTCAATCTGCAGCGCCAGAAAGTCCTGATAATAAACATCCGATGCGTTCAGCGTGGAGCGGAACTGGCGGTAGGCGTCGATGGCTCTTGTGTACTGCCCCGACAGACGGTATGCCTTGCCAAGATAGAACCAGGCCTCCTCTGGCGCCGATGTCTCCTTATAGTTGCCGTCTTTGTATTGCGGATTGGTGCTCACCACGGCCTTCTCCAGATACGGAATGGCGTTCTCCACCTGATTGTCGAGGTTCATATAGCAGATGCCCATATTGAAAGCCACATTGGCGTTGAGCTGGCCTCTGTTTTCGATAAGCATATACTTTTTGAGAGCCTCCTGGTAGTTTTCGTACAGCATCTGCTCCTGCGCCTGCTGGAACCAAGTTTTGAAGTTTTTGTCCTGCGCTTGAGACGTAATGGCTATCAGGCTGAGCAAGATAGCCGGAAAAAATCGTTTGTTCATAGATGTCAGGTTTTGCGAAAAATGCACTTTTATGTGGCGAAAGTAATAAAAGAACATAAACATTTTACGCTCCCTCAAACATTTAACCGAAAAACACGCGGCCCGGGGCGGTCGCATCCGATGATTTTTTCTGTTTTTTGACCGCCGCTTTCGCGAAAATGAGCCGGAATTTGAACGGAATACCTTACCTTTGCCATCAAACTGACGATGGCTATGAATCTGAATCCGAAAATGAAATGGCTGCTCACACGCTTGAACAACAAGTATGTGATTGCCGGCCTTGTCTTTCTGCTCTGGATTCTCTTCTTCGACCAGAACAACCTGCTCAACCGCCTGTCGGACTACCGCAACCTCCGCCAGATGAAGGCGCAGAAGGAGTATTACGCCAAGAAAATTGCCACCGACATTGAGCGCACCAAAGAGCTCGAAACCGACGACGACAACCTTGAGAAATTCGCCCGCGAGCAATATCTGATGAAGAAACCCAACGAGGACGTGTTTGTGATTGTTGAAAAATAAAAGCCGCCGCCGCGGCAAACGGCCGCCGCCCGTTTCGCCATTTTCGCTTTCTTTGCCCGTATGAGTTTGCAACACCTGACACTGACTAATTTCAAGAACTACCAGTCGCTCGACGTCGATTTTTCGGCGCGCATCAACTGCATCACCGGCGACAACGGCGAGGGCAAGACCAACATTCTCGACGCCATCTACTACCTGTCGTTCTGCAAGAGCTTCTTCACCGGGCTCGACGCTCAGAACATCCGCCACGGCGAGCAGTTCTTCATTGTGGAGGGCAACTATGATATTGACGGTCAGGCCGAAACAATCTACTGCGGATTCGAGCCGGGCAAGCGCAAGCGGTTCAAGCGCAACAAAAAGGAGTACGAGCGCTTTGCCGACCACATCGGGCTGATTCCGCTGGTGATGGTGTCGCCCTACGACATCAACCTCATCATCGGCGGCAGCGAGGAGCGGCGCAAGTTCATCGACGGCATAATATCGCAGTTCGACAGAAAATATCTGCTTGAATACCAAAAATATACCAAGATTCTCGCCCAGCGCAACCATCTGCTTAAAGAGACTCCGCAAACGTGGCAGATTGACGAGGATATGCTCCAGATTTACGATGACCAGCTGGCCGAGTCGGGGCAGTTCATCTACCAGCGGCGCAAAGATTTTGTGGGGAACATTGAGCCGGTGTTCCAGCGCTATTTCGATACCATCGCGCAGGGCAAGGAGCGCGTATCGCTGATTTACCGCACAACGCTCGACGAGAAGCCTCTCGACCAGCAGCTGCGCGACAACCGCTCCATCGACCTGGCCACACGCTACACCAACTTTGGAGTCCACAAAGACGACCTTGAGCTGGGAATGGGCGACATACCCATCAAGCGCATTGGCTCGCAGGGGCAGCAGAAAACCTACCTTGTGGCAATGAAACTGGCTCAGTTTGAATACATTGGCAATCTGTGCGGACAAAAGCCCATTCTGCTGCTCGACGACATCTTCGACAAGCTCGACCAGTCGCGCGTGGAGCAGATTGTCAACCTTGTGGCGCAGAACAACTTCGGGCAGATTTTCATCACCGACACCAACGCCGACCGCATCAGAACAATTCTGGAGAAAGTTGGCGGCGAACACCGTCACTTCAACCTGAAAAACAACGTTTTAACACTATTGTGAAATGAAACGCCAGAATACCTCCTCGCTCGGCGAGACCATCCAGCTTTGGATTGAATCCACCAAACTGCGCGGACAACTCAACGAGAAACGCCTGATTGCCGCCTGGAAACCGATGGTGGGCGATTATATGGCCTCGCTGACGCGCGAAATCTACATCAAAAACCGCACGCTGTTTGTGCACATCGACTCATCGGTGGTGCGCAACGAGCTCCTTCTAGCCAAGCCGATGCTCATCAAGCGCCTCAACGACGAGAACGGCGGCGACATTATCGACGATATTGTAATTAGGTAGGGCTTCCTGAAAATATGCAGAGACGCAAAGCATTGCGTCTCTACATCACAATTCAATATCACATTTTGGATGCTGCACACCACATCCCTACCAACACTCTTATCACTTCTTCTGCTCCTTCGCCCAGCTGTCTTTCAGGCCGACGGTGCGGTTGAACACCAGGTGCTCGGCGGTTGAGTCGGGGTCAACGTTGAAGTAGCCGATACGTTGGAATTGGAAGTGGTCCAGTGGTTTAGCGTTGGCCACAAACTTCTCAATGAAGCAGTTTTTGAGCACCTGCAGCGAGTCGGGGTTGATGATTTCCTTCATTGCTTCCAGAGCCTCGCAGTTGCGGGCCTCGCGAATGGCGGCCATCTCATCGCGCGGGTTCTCCACCTTCCAAAGGCGGTCGTACAGACGAACTTCTGCAGGCAGGCAGTGACCTACGCTCAGCCAGTGCAGCGTGCCTTTCACCTTGCGGTCGCTGCCAGGCAGGCCGCTGCGGGTTTCGGGGTCGTACTCGCAGTACACTTCCGTGACATTGCCGTCGGCATCTTTCTTGCAGCCAGTGCATTTCACAATGTAGGCGCTCTTCAGGCGGACTTCCTGACCAGGCGTCATTCGGAAATATTTCTTTGGTGCATCTTCCATAAAGTCGTCACGCTCAATCCACAACTCGCGGCTAAACTCAATCTTGTGCGTTCCTTCCTCGGGTTTTTCGGGGTTGTTCACGGCCTCAAGTTCCTCAACTTTTCCTTCGGGATAGTTGGTGATAATGCACTTCACAGGGTTCAGCACTGCCGAAACGCGTGTGGCGCGGGCGTTCAGGTCCTCGCGGATTGAACTCTCAAGCAGAGCGAAATCGTTCAGCGCGTCGTATGTTGTGTAGCCGATTTTGTCCACAAAGTTGCGGATTGACTCGGGCGTGTATCCGCGGCGACGGAAACCGCACAGGGTCGGCATTCGCGGGTCGTCCCAGCCGTTGACAAGGCCTTCTTTGACCAGAATGAGCAGATTGCGCTTGCTCATCAGCGTATAGTTCAGGTTAAGTTTGTTGAACTCGTACTGACGCGGGCGGTTGTCGTCCAAATCCTTGCCTTCCTTCAGTTCGTCGATAAAATAGTCGTACACAGGGCGGTGCACCACAAACTCCAGAGTGCAGCACGAGTGCGTCACGCCCTCGAAGTAGTCGCTCTGCCCGTGGGCGAAATCGTACATCGGGTAGGCCTGCCACTTGGTACCAGTGCGGTGGTGCGGGTGCTTCACAACGCGGTAGATAATCGGGTCGCGGAAGTGCATATTTGGGTTGGCCATATCGATTTTGGCGCGCAGAACCATTCGGCCCTCCTCAATCTCGCCACGGTTCATCTTCTCAAACAACTCGAGCGACTCGCTTGCAGGACGGTCGCGGTAGGGGCTGTTCTGACCAGGCTCGGTAGGCGTTCCCTTCTGCGCGGCAATCGCCTCCGACGACTGCTCATCCACATACGCCTTGCCCTCTTTTATTAGCCTTACGGCGAAATCCCAAAGTTGTTGGAAATAGTCCGAAGCGTAGTACTCGTGGCCCCAGTTGAAGCCTAACCATTTGATATCCTCTTTGATAGCATCGACATACTCAACGTCCTCCTTCACAGGGTTGGTGTCGTCGAAGCGTAGGTTGCAGACACCGCCGAACTGCTCGGCCATACCGAAGTCAAGACAAATGGCCTTTGCGTGGCCAATGTGCAGATAACCATTGGGCTCGGGCGGAAAACGGGTTTGCACGCGTCCGCCGTTTTTACCCTCGGCAAGGTCTTTTTCAACTTGCTCAATAATGAAGTTCGATTTGCGCTCAACTTCCTTTGTCTCTTTTTCTTCGATAGCCATATTTTGTTGTTTAATCGTTTAACTGTTTAAAAGTTGAGTCGCTTCGCTGTTGAGAAGTTGAGTCGCTTCGCTGTTTAGATAACAACCATTCTCAACTTCTAAACTTTCTCAACCCTCTCAACCTTTATTTTTCAATCTTAATTTCTAAATCCTATCTACTAAATAAATCACTCTGCCAGCTCCCATTCGAATCCGTCTTTTGTGTCTTTCACGTTGAAACCGATGGCGGCCATCTCGTTGCGGATGCGGTCGCTTGTGGCCCAGTCCTTGTTCTGCTTGGCCTGTTGGCGGATTGACAGCAGAAGGTCGACGGCTTTGCGGTACGACTCGCTGCTGCCGCTGCCCTGCTCCTCAACCTGAATACCGAGAATGTCACATACAAACGTGCGGAACACGCTTTGCAACTCGTCAAGGTCTGCCTGACTGATGGTGCCCTTGCCGTCGGCAACGGTGTTCACAGCCTTTGCGGCCTCGAACAAGTGCGAGATAACGATTGGCGTATTCAAATCGTCGCACATTGCCTCCTCGCAGCGCTCGCGCAAACCAGCCACATCAACGGTGGTCTTGTCCGACGCACGCAGTTTCATCAGTCGGTTGTAGGTCTCCACAATCTTTGCCAAACCTTTCTCCGACGCCTGCAGAGCCTCGTTCGAGAAATCGACCGTTGAGCGGTAGTGCGCCTGAAGAATAAAGAAGCGGATGGTCATTGGCGAATAAGCCTTGTCGAGCATCTCGTTGCCGTCTTTGTCTTTGTGGCTGCCGCTGAAGAATTCGCCGAGTGTGATGAAGTTGCCAAGCGACTTGCCCATCTTCTGTCCGTTGATGGTAATCATATTGTTGTGCATCCAGTAGTGGACCGAATCGTGGCCCAGAGCGGCCGCCGACTGTGCAATCTCACTTTCGTGATGCGGAAAAATCAGGTCCATACCGCCGCCGTGAATATCGAACTCCTCGCCCAGATACTTGCAGCCCATTGCCGAGCACTCGATATGCCAGCCAGGGAAACCGTCGCTCCAAGGCGAAGGCCAGCGCATAATGTGCTCGGGTTGAGCGCGTTTCCAAAGAGCGAAATCGCACGTGCGGCGCTTCTCATCCTGACCATCAAGAGCGCGGGTGGTTTCGAGCATCTCCTCAACGTTGCGACCCGAGAGTTTGCCGTATTTGAATTTCTTGCTATATGCCTCAATATCAAAGTATATTGAGCCGTTGCTCTCGTAGGCGAATCCGTTTTCGAGAATCTTCTTCACAAACTCAATCTGCTCGATAATGTGCCCCGACGCGCGCGGCTCGATGGTTGGCGGCAGAACGTTGAGTTTGTTCATCGCCTCGTGGTAGCGCAGGGTGTAGTATTGTGCAACCTCCATCGGCTCAAGTTGCTCCAGACGGGCTTTTTTTGCAATTTTGTCCTCGCCCTCGTCGGCATCGTGCTCAAGGTGGCCCACATCGGTAATGTTGCGCACGTAGCGCACCTTGTAGCCCAGGTGCAGCAGATAGCGATAGAGAATATCGAACGTTATGGCAGGCCGAGCGTGCCCCAGGTGGGCATCGCCATAAACCGTTGGCCCGCAGACGTACATTCCAACCCTGCCCTTGTTTATCGGCTTGAACGGTTGTTTTGCACGCGCTAAAGTGTTGTATATGAATAACTGTTCCATAGTTTTTTGTTTAATCGTTTAATTGGTGAATCGTTTTTTTCTAACCAAACTCATCCAAATTTATCGAAAAAATATATTGTGCTTCAATTATTTGCGGACGCGGCAATGCCACGTCCCTACATCCTAATTTCTAAATCCTAACTAACAAATCACCGACCCATTCTTGAAATCCTTCTCGCACGGAATCATCGACAGGGCGCCGTCGAAGTTTTCGGCCATCAGAATCATTCCGTGGCTCTCGATGCCCATCAGTTTGCGTGGGGCAAGGTTGGCCAGAATGGTGACGCGTTTGCCGATAAGTTCTTCGGCGGTGAAGTGCTTTGCCACGCCCGACACTACGGTGCGCTTGTCGATTCCTGTGTCGACCAGCAGTTTCATAAGTTTGTCGGATTTTGGCACGCGCTCCGCCTCAAGGATTGTGGCCGTGCGGATGTCCATTTTGCTGAAGTCATCGTAGGTGATGAGCGGCTTCATTGGGGCGGCGGGGGCGTTGGCCTTTTCGGCTGCCTCGTTCGCCTTCTTGATGTCCTCCAGACGCTTGATTTGTGCGTCAATCGGCTCGTCCTCAATCTTCTCGAACAGCAGGAACGGCTCGCTGATTTGGTGCCCGTCCTCAATCAGATTTGGCGCGCCCAAATGCTCCCAGTTCAGTTGCGGAATGTTGAGCAACTTGCGCATTTTCTCGGCGCTGAACGGCATAAACGGGTCGCACGCAACCGACAGATTTGCAACAATCTGCAGACAGATGTTCATTATGGTGCGCACGCGGTCGGGGTCGGTCTTGACAACCTTCCACGGCTCGGTCTCGGCCAGATATTTGTTGCCCAGACGGGCAATGTCCATTACCAGTTTCAGGGCTTCGCGGAAGCGGAACTGCTCAATAGCCTCCTCAATGCGGGCCTTGTTTGCGGCCAATTCGGCGAGCGTATCACGGTCGTAATCAGTAAGTTCGGCAGCAACGGGCGCCTTCCCGCCGTAGTATTTCTGCGTAAGCACAATGGTGCGGTTCACAAAGTTGCCCAGAATGGCCACCAACTCGTTGTTGTTGCGGGCTTGGAAATCCTTCCAGGTGAAGTCGTTATCCTTGGTTTCGGGTGCGTTGGCGGTGAGCACGTAGCGCAGAACGTCCTGTTTTCCAGGGAAATCCGCCAGATACTCGTTCAGCCATACGGCCCAGTTCTTCGAAGTCGAAATCTTGTCACCCTCAAGGTTCAGGAACTCGTTGGCGGGCACGTTATCGGGCAGGATGTAGCCGCCGTGCGCCTTCAGCATTGATGGGAAGATGATGCAGTGGAACACAATGTTGTCCTTGCCGATGAAGTGGATGAGCCGCGTGTCGCTGTCCTTCCACCACTTCTCCCAGTTGCCCCAGCGTTCAGGTTGGCTGTCGCAAAGTTCCTTTGTGTTTGATATATAGCCAATTGGCGCGTCGAACCAGACGTAGAGCACCTTGCCCTTCACGCCCTCGATTGGCACGGGAATGCCCCATTCAAGGTCGCGCGTCATTGCCCGCGACTGCAAATCCATATCCAGCCACGACTTGCACTGTCCGTACACGTTGGTTTTCCACTCCTTGTGGCCCTCGATAATCCATTTTTTGAGCCACTCCTGATAGTTGCCCAGCGGCAGATACCAGTTTTTGGTGGGGCGCTTCACAAGGCCGTGGCCAGGATGGTTCTTGTTGGTTGGGTTGATGAGTTCGTCGGGCGAAAGAGTTGCACCGCACTTCTCGCATTGGTCACCGTAAGCGCCCGTAAAATGGCAGCGCGGGCACTCGCCCACAATGTTGCGGTCGGTCAGGAACTCGCCCGTCTGCTCGTCGCAGAACTGCTCCTCGGTCTTCTCCTCAAGCAGGCCGTCGTCGTAGAGTTTGCGGAAGAAATCGGCGGCAAACTTATGGTGGATGGCCGATGTGGTGCGGCTGTAAACGTCGAACGAGATGCCGAACTCCTCAAACGATTTTTTAATCAGATTGTGGTAGCGGTCCACCACCTCCTGCACCGTGATGCCCTCCTTCTGCGCGCGGATGGTAACGGGCACGCCGTGCTCGTCGCTTCCGCCGATGAACATAACGTCGCGCCCGCGAGCCCGCAGGTAGCGTACGTAGATGTCGGCCGGCACATAAACCCCGGCCAAATGCCCGATGTGCACCGGCCCGTTGGCGTAAGGCAGAGCCGATGTGATTGTGTATCTTTTATATTCTGTCATAACCTTGAAATTTTGGTGCGAAAATAATGGTTTTTGGTGAAAGGTGAAGATGCGAATAGGTGCTAACGTCTAAATAATTACCTTTGCGCCCGTAACCAAAAAATCATAAAGCAATGGGTAAGAAAGAAAAGCCAAAGTTTCTCGATTACCTAAACGCCGTTAAAAAGGCCGACAGGGAACGGGAAATCGCGCAGCACGGCAAGCTGATATCGACGCGGCCGCTGCGGATTGTGAAGTCGAAGAAAGTTTACGACCGTAAACGCGACAAAAGAGATTGCTCGAAATACAACGATGGCAGTCTCTTTTTTTTGTGGCCTTCTGACCGGCATCAAACCAAAGACGAAAAACTGTTTTACCTTTGTTTGGCGCGCCGGCAAAATGCGGCGGCTCACAATTATTTGAAAATGTTTGCGTTATAATCAGCAGATGATGAAACGTTTGGCAATAATATCACTTCTCTTATTCACACTCTGCCAATGGGCTGCTGCACAGCCTTTTGATGAGTTCCGCGCGCCTGTGGTGGGCACTCTGCGGGCCTATGTCGAAGGCGATGAAACGTCGCTTCCGGTCATCGAGCTTAACAGCGACGACCGCATTGTGGTTGAGTTCGATTGCCTGACGAGCCGCATTCTCGACCTTGAATACAGCGTCACGCACTGCGACCGCAACGGCCAGCCGTCCGATTTGCAACCGTCGGAATACCTGGGCGGCTTTGCGGTGAATGCGGTTACTGATTACGCACCGTCGTCGGGAACGACAACCGACTACGTCAATTACCGTATCTGCCTGCCTAACAGCGATGTGCAGATGCTGTTTTCGGGCCGTTACAATGTGGCGGTTTTTATGGCCGGTCATCCCGACAGCATTGTGGCACAAGCGTCAATACTTGTATATGAGCAACTTGCAGGCATTGAAGCCGAAGTGACCAAACCCACAGGCAGCGTTAGCGAGCGCCACGCGCAAGACGTCAGGTTGAGCGTCGATTACGGCGGACTAATGGTGAATGATGTTTTTAACGAATTGAATGTTAGTATTTTGCAGAACGGTTGCCCATACACATCGCGAACCGATTTGAAACCGAAGCAGATTGTTGGCAACCGCCTGGTTTATTCCTACGCCGGCGACCTGCTGATGGCTGGCGGCAATGAGTTCCGCCGTCTCGACCTGCGCTATCTGCGGCAAGCGCCAATCAATTATAACAGAGTTGATTACGTGGCGCCATATTTTCACATCACGCCGCCCGCCGACGAGAGCCGGGCCTTCAAACCTTACTTCTCTGAAACCGACCAGAACGGACATTATATTATTTATGCTCAATCGGTTAACAATGCCGATGACCACTATCGCACGGCCGATTACGTTTACGTGCACCCCACGCTCGAAACCGAGCCCGTGCTCGACGGCGATGTGTTTGTGTGCGGCGCCTTCTGCAACTGGCAGCTCAGCAGCGACAACCAGATGCGCTACAACTTCGCCGCCAAGCGCTATGAAGGCGACCTGCGGCTCAAACAGGGCGTTTACGACTACATCTACGTTTGCCGCACCTACCACGACGGCAAAGTGGATATGGAACGCTTTGAAGGCTCACATTCGGCCACAGCCAACAATTATCTGTTTTTGGTTTTCTTCCGCCCGTCAACGGCTGATTACGAGCAACTTGTGGGCGCGGCGTGGATAGGGATGTAAGCCTGACGATGCGCTGTCAGTATTTGTAATCGTACCGCCCGGATTCAATCTCAACCACAGGTCTGCGTCCTGTGATAATATCGTCAACAGCCTTTTTATCAATAAAATACAGAGTTCCTTTCATTGTGCAGCAAAAGAGTGTCCCGTCGGGCATTACGATGGGCGTTGAGAAGAAGCTGCCTTCGCATTTGATGCTGCCCAGAAGCCGCCCGCGAGTGGTGAGCAGATAGATGCTCTTGTCGATTCCGGCAATGGCGAAAACCGTGTCGTTGACCATCGCCGGCGACGAAACAACCTTTTTGCCAGTCGGCTGACGCTCAATGAGTTGACCGCGGTTGTCGAAGCAATAGATGTAGCTGTCGAACGCACCGAAGACGATATTGCTGTCGGGTGTTTGCAGAATCGAACTATGAATGCGACCGCCAACTTTGCGCTGCCAGAGCTCTCGGCCGAGCGTATCGACAGAGTAGAGCCGCTTGCCGTAGGTGCCAATAACAACCTGATGGTCAAATGTTTTGGCGGGTTTCGAGTGCATAATCCAACCTTTGGTTTTAAGCTGCGCCTTCAGGTTGGCGTCGGCACCGATGATGCAGAGCCGCTTGCCGTTACCGCCGATGGCTACGCTGCTGTCATTCAGAGCCAGCGGCGAGCCGTGGATGATTTTTCCGCGAACGCGGGCGTAGTAGAGTGAGTCGGTCAGGCGGTTGTAGAACGCCACGCGGCCGCGGCTGGTGCCAAAAGCAATCACGCTGCCCAGCTCGACAGGCTCGGTGAAAATCTTGCCGCCGGGCTTAATCCGGCTCACAAAATTGCCGTCTTTATCAAGAAAATAGAAATATCGGTCGTAGCAGCCAATGGCAATCTGGCCGTCGGTGAGCTGGCGCGGTGTGGCGTGAAACCAGCCCTTGGCGGTGAATGAATTTTTCAATCGTCCCTTGCTGTCAAACAGATAGACGGTTTTGTTATGCGACGCAATCACAAGATTCCCTTCGGCGGTGACAATCGGCGTTGAATAGAATTTGCCATCGATTTTCACAACCGTAGCATCGTCGCCGGCCATCGCGGTCAAGCCGAAAAGAGTCAAGATAGCTGTCAGTATGGTGCGCATTTGCTCGTTGTATTAAAGTTTTGCGGGTTTAAAATGCTTTCAGTTATTCAAATTTCAATCCTTCAATTATTCATCCCGATAGCTATCGGGGCTTCAATCAATTCCTACATCGGGTCAACATTCGCCATTATCATAACATTCTTGTATTTAGGCAGTTGCAAGAAGAAATCAATAGCTTGCTGCAACCCGAGTTTCGACTGCATTGTGTCGGCTTTGCTCAGCTTGATGGTGATGTTCATCAGGTAGAGATTCTGAATGCGGTTGATGGCGGGCGTTGTGGGGCCGAGTGGCGTGATGCCGCCCACTTTGCTCACAAGGCCGAACAGCTCGCGCGCGCCGTCCTCAACGGTTTGTCGGTCGCGGTGCTTGAGCGTGATGTAGATGAACCGGCACACGGGCGGATAGAAAAACTGCGTGCGCTCGGCCATCTGCGTGTCGTACATTGCCTGATAGTCGTTGGCCACCACCTGGCGGATGATGCTGTTTTCGGGGTTCGATGTCTGAATAATCACCTTGCCCGTCTTGTCTTTGCGCCCCGCGCGGCCACTCACCTGCGCCATCAGCTGGAAGCTGCGCTCGTAGGCGCGGAAATCGGGGAAGCTGAGCATATTGTCGGCGTTCAGAATGCCCACAATGCTCACGTGGCCGAAGTCGAGACCTTTCGACACCATCTGCGTGCCAATCAGTATGTTGATGCGGCGTTCCTGAAAGTCGCGGATGATGTTCTCGCCGCCGTGTTTGGTGCGTGTTGTGTCGGTGTCGAGCCGGGCGATGTTGGCCTGCGGGAAAATCTGCTTCAGCTCATCCTCAATGCGTTCGGTGCCGAAACCGGCCAGCCGCATAGTGCTCTGGTGGCAATGGTCGCACGTGGTGACGGCCGCCACCGAGTAGCCGCAATAGTGGCACACCAGCCGCTCGATGCCCTTGTGATAGGTCAGGCTCACATCGCAGTGCTTGCATTTGGGCACGTAGCCGCACTCGGTGCACTCAAGAAACGGACTGTAGCCGCGGCGGTTCTGGAACAGAATCACCTGCTCGTCTTTCGACAGCGCGTTGTCAATTGAACTTAACAATGTCTGGCTGAAACACTGCTTCATCAGCTTTTTGCGGCGTTCGAGCTTTGTGTCCACAATCTCAATCTCGGGCAGTACCGCCGCGCCGTGACGGTGTGTCAGCTCAACCAGCCCGTAGCGGCCCTGCTTGGCGTTGAAATAGCTCTCGAGCGACGGCGTGGCCGAGCCCAGCAGCACCTTTGCCTTGTGTTGCATTGCCAGCACCACGGCAAGGTCGCGGGCGTTGTAGCGCGGCGCGGGGTCGAACTGCTTGTAGCTGTTCTCGTGCTCCTCGTCGACAATCACAAGGCCGAGATTGTCCATCGGCAGGAAAATTGATGAGCGGACGCCCAGCACAATCGGATAGGGCCGCTCGCCTGACAATTGGTTCCGCCAAAGCGCCACACGCTCTGTTGATGAGTATTTTGAGTGATAGACGCCCACCTTGTTGCCGAAGTTGCGCTTGAGCCGCTGCACAATCTGCGTGGTGAGCGCAATCTCGGGCAGCAGATAGAGCACCTGTTTGCCGGCGCGCAGTGTCTCGTCAATCAGATGGATGTATATTTCGGTTTTACCGCTGCCTGTAATGCCGTGAAGCAGAACGGTTTGCAGAGTCTCAAACTGCTTGTGGATCTCGTCGAGCGCCTGCTGCTGATACTGGTTCAGCTCGTTGATGCTTTGAATGCCGCAACTGGTGTCGGGCAGAAGAGCGTCTTCGGTATCTTCAATAATCAAACCTTTGTCAATCAGCGATTTCATCACCGTTGGCGTGGTCGGTACTTTTTCGAGCGCTATTTTCATCTGCACCGTTTTTCCGCGGAAAGCGTCGGCGCCCAGAAAATCGGCAATCCAGCGCAGCGCCTGCCCCTGCTTGACGGTGAGCAGAGCGATTGTGCGGTTGAGCATATCGGCGTCGGCAAGGCGGTCCGACAGGCGCACAACCTTTGTCCGGCGCGGTTTGGCCGACTCGCGCACTTCCTCGGTTATCAGCGCGAAACCCTTGTCAACCAGCCGTTTGACTGCGGCAATAATATTTTTCAGTTTGGTGATTTTTGCCAACTGCTCAATGGTGGCCTCCTCGTCGCGCGTGAGCACCGCAAACACCGCGCTCTCATCGCTGCCAAGCTGGTCGGCCGACGGCTCTTTCTCTCTCACCGGCAACACCTTCGACTGGCTGTCGGGGCGCAGACCAACCGGCACGGCGGCCTTATACACATCGCCGATGGGGCACATATAATATGCGGCTGTCCACTGCCAGAGCTCAAGCTGCTTGGGCGTGATGGTGGGGCGGTCGTCGGAAATGTCGAGTATCGATTTGATTTTGAAGCCCTCAGGCGGTGTTTCGGTCAGGCTGGCGATGATGCCGGTGTAGAGTTTCTTTTCGCCGAAAGGCACAATAACACTCTGCCCCACACGGGCGCGCTCCACCATCGAGATTGGAATCTCGTAGGTGAACGTTCCGGCCACGGGCACGGGAATGATTATCTGTGCGAATATTGCGCGGTTTGGCATTGTTTTTTACTTGTGGCGCAAATTTATAAAGATAGGGAGTTGGAATGCTACGTTTTATCCACAAAAAAAGCCCCGACGTTTGCCGGAGCTTTTTTTGATATGCTGAAACAGCGTAACTATCTGCGCTGCAGCTCTTTAAGATTTTTGACGGTGAGATTGCCGCTGTATATGCTGTACATCTCGTTGAACACCGTCTGCAGCTCGTTGTAAAGCTCGTTCCGGTTGTTCTCGCGCAGAGTCTCGGTCACCCACTGGGCGTTCACCATACACATCTGGCGCTTGTTCTCGTTCGACGCATAGAACGGCATCGGCTGCTTGGCGTAGAAGAGCAGGTCGTTGTAGGCGTTGTTGAAGATGCCGGTGGCAATCTCCGACGCTTTCGGATGGTTGCAGGTGAACAGAGCGTCGAGGAAGCGCGAGTCGTAATAGGTGACTGCCATTTTCTCAACAGGCAGCACCTCAAGGCAGCGGTCGAGCACCTCGATGGCCTTGTCGTCTTTGTCCTCCTGCTTGAGCGCGATGGCCAGACGGCCGAAGTTGTTGCGCAGCTTCACAATCTGTATGGTGCGGCGGATGTTCTCGTCGAGATAAACTTTCGGGTCGCCCATATTGCCCCAGCGGAACTTGTTCATCATATTGTCGTAGAGCTGGTCGGTGTCGATGCGGCCAACCGACTGCATATCGTACTTGGTCTTGATTGGAACCAAGCGATAGGCAAAGCCCTCGCACTGGAAGTAGTCACGGATGTTGGTGTCGTTGCCGGGACCCACGGTCACAAAGTAAATCGGGCGCTCCCAATTTGAGTTGGCCACAAGGTCCAGAATCATCAGGTCGTTCTTCAAGATGTAGCGCGATGCCAGGCTCCACGTCATCTCATCGACAATCAGCGCCGAATCCTGGGCTTTCACAGCGCCAGTGGCAAGCACTTTCTCCTTATCGACGGTCAGTTTCAGCTTTTTGGTCGGGAAGTAGTCGATGGCCTCGTTGTAGTTGGTTGTCAGGCGTGTCTGCGGGTTGTCGCTCGCAATGAAATTGATGACATCCTTCAGCTCAACCGATTCCTTGATTTTGTCGTACACAGGCAGCTGGTCGCGGGTGCCGGTCTCGTACTGGTTGTGATTCATACTGAACGGCACGGGCTCGCTCTCGTAGTATTTCGATTTCATCTGGTCGATGTACCAGTCGGTGATGAGGTAGGGCAGGCAGATGACGCGCACGTCGGTGCGGACGCCCTCAACCTCCTGAATGTACCACAAGGGGAAGGTGTCGTTGTCGCCGTTGGTGAAGATGATGGCGTTCGGCTCGCACGACTGCAGGTAGTTCCAGGCCACATCGTGGCAGATGTAGCGGTTGCTGCGGTCGTGGTCGTCCCAGTTCTGGGCGCACATAATGCCCGGAATGAAAAGGCAGATGCCAGTTGCCACCGCTGCCGACGGCACCTCTTTAGTCACCTTGTTCAGCCACTCGTAAACGGCCATCACGCCAAGGCCAATCCATATCGCGAAAGCGTAGAACGAGCCGGCGTAGGCATAGTCACGCTCACGCGGCTGGCGCGGATACTGGTTCAGATAGACCACGATGGCCAGGCCGGTAAGGATGAACAGCGCCATCACAACCCAGAAGTTCTTCTTGTCGCGCTTGAGCTGATAGAAAAGACCAATCAGGCCCAGAATCAGAGGCAGGAAGTAGTATTTGTTGGTGCCGCGGTTGTTGGCGTACTCGGTTGGCAGATTGTCCTGCGGGCCGAGGCGCATCTCGTCGAGGAACTTGATGCCGCTAATCCAGTTGCCGCTCATATTGTCGCCGTCGCCCTGAATATCGTTCTGGCGGCCCACAAAGTTCCACATAAAGTAGCGGAAGTACATAAATCCGCACTGGTAGCGCAGGAAGTAGCGCAGGTTCTCGCCGAAGGTCGGCTTCACCATTGTCTCCATCTCGCCCTGGTTGTTGCGCACTTTCACCTTGCGGCCCTTTATGCCGCCCCAGTATTTGTAGTCTTCAACGTGCTCGGCCTTGCTGCTCCACATACGCGGGAAGATGGTGCACATTGCCTTGTTGTAGTTGTACTCGATTTTCTCGTTGCCCTCAACATACTTGCCGTTCTTTTGAATCCAGGTTTTGCCAGTGTGCTTGTATGGGTCGTCGAGGTTGATGGGCGCATTGTAGTACTGACCGTAGATGAGCGGGCAACTGCCGTACTGGTCGCGGTTGAGGTAGCTCAGCAGAGAGTAAGCGTCTTCGGGGTCGTTCTGGTCGATTGGCGGGGTGGCCAGCGAGCGCACGACAATGGTTGCATACGAGCCGTAGCCGATGAGCAGCACCGCAACAGCCAGCAGAATGGTGTTCCAAACGGGCTTGTTCTGTTTTTGGGTGTAGATGATTCCCCAGGTGAACAATCCGGCCAGCAGGGCAATCATAAAGAGCAGGCCGGTGTTGTAGCCCAGGCCAAAGCCGTTGACAAAGATGCGGTCGAAGAAGAAACCGAGCTTGACCACGCCCGGAATGATGCCCCACATCACGCCGCCCAGAATGACGCACGATGCAAGCAGTGCCATAATCACACCCTTCGGGGTAACCGACGCGCTCTTCTTGAAATAGTAAACCAGCGCAATGGCCGGAATGGTCAGCAGGTTCAGAAGGTGCACGCCGATGGATAGGCCGATGGTGTAGGCAATGAGCAGCAGCCAGCGGTTGCTGTATTTCTCGTCGGCCACATCGCTCCATTTCAGAATGGCCCAGAACACAAAGGCCGTCAGCAGCGACGACGATGCGTAAACTTCGCCTTCGACAGCCGAGAACCAGAATGTGTCAGAGAATGTGTAGGCCAGCGAGCCGATGAAGGCGCTGCCAAGGATTGCAATCTGCCAGCCCAGCGACAGTTCGTCGGCGTTTTTGCGAGTCAGGCGGCGGCCCAGATGGGTGATGGTCCAGAACAGGAACAGGATGGTTCCGCCCGAAGCCAAAGCCGACATAATGTTGGCCCACATTGCCACTTTCGTGACATCGCCACCGGCAAACAGGCTGAAGAATTTGGTCATCAGCATAAAGAACGGTGCGCCAGGGGGGTGCCCCACTTCGAGTTTGTAGCCTGTGGCTATGAATTCGCCGCAATCCCAGAAACTGGCTGTCGGCTCAATGGTTGCAATGTACACCGCCGAAGCAATGGCGAATGTTATCCAACCGATGATGAGATTCAGTTTTTGAAACTTCATTTCTATTTAGTTATAAGTTAATTAAGTTCTAAGTTTTAAGTTATTTGAGTTTTAAGTTTTTTCAGGTTCTCGGTTAACCGATTCACCATTTTTCTTTTATTTTCAATAATTTAACAAAATCGCCAATTCTGACTAAACCCATCGCCACCGACAAGCATCCGGCTGCAATCAGCATCAGGGCGGCGTTGGTTAGCCAGCTCATCGGCAGACGGATTGTGGCAAAACCAACCACGGCCACGCATAAAACGTAAGCCGCAAGTTTGAATTGTGTGCGTCCGCAGAATTTGAGCCCAAAAATAGAAAAAGCAATGGCAATTTGGGCAAAAGCGGTCAAACTTTGTGTTGCAAGACTCACAATGGCCGCCCCAAGCGCCCCGTAGCGCGGTATCAGCACAAAATTCATCGCAATGTTGAACACCATTCCGCAGAACGCCACAATGTTGAGTTGGCGAAGGCTGCCGTTGGCGGTGAGCAGTGTTCCGTAGATGTAAACCATTGATATTGCCACAAATCCGCTGATTAGAAGCGCAAAAATCGGTGCCGACTCGGCAACGTGGCTGCTGTAGAGCAGGTCCATAATCGGGCGGCGGTAGAAGACGCACGCAGCGGCCCCGGCCACCACAGGCACGGCCATAGCCACGGTTGAGAGCCGAAGCAGACCCGCCACATTCTCGCGCTGCTTAATCATCCGCGAGAACATCGGCAGCAGCAGGTTGGCGAACAGCAGAGCGAACATACAGCAGGCGTCCGATATGCGGTAGGCCTGCGCGTAGATGCCCGCCTGCACCTTGCCGTCGGGCAGAAGGCGCTCGAGCATCACCGAGTCGATGCGGTTGTAGAGCGACATCAGCAGAGTGAGCAGCGCAAACGGAAAACTCTTGCGCAGCACTTCGAGCGAGAACTGCAGGTTGAACGTCGGGCGGAACGTGGGTGCGTGGATGAAAACCAGCACAAAGGCCACAACCGCCGTGAACAGATAGGCGCCCGTCTGCGCATAGACAAACCACTCGATGCGGAACGGCTGATTAGTAACATTGCCCCATAGCAACAGGCTGCAAATGAGAATCATAACCACGCGGTCAAGCACTGAGACAATGCTGTCGGTTTTGAAAAGTTGCAATCCCGCCAGATTGGAACGCAAATAGAGAATCAGCGCCAGCAGGAACTGATTGAACGTCAGAAACATCAGCATTGCCATTTGGTGGCGGCTGTAGTTGCAGAGCCACGCCGCGGCCATACTCACCACAAAATAGAAGACACCCAGTATGAGCCTGAGAGTGAAGATGTTGGAAAAGTTGAGCGTCAGTCCGCTCTCGTTCTGCGAGATGTTTCGGTTGTTGTAGTTGGTGATGCCCAGGTCGAGCAAGATGTTGAGAATGAGCGAGAAATTGAACAGCGCAAAGTAGAATCCGTACTGCTCGGCACCCAC
>CAMJCK010000023.1:0-53540 GCA_946404125.1 uncultured Bacteroidota bacterium
GTTTTCTTGATTTTGCCTTCGGCCTTCATCTGGTTCACAATCTTGTCCAGAATGCCGTTCACAAAGGCGTTGCTGCGGTCGGTGCTGTAGAATTTTGCAAGGTCGATGTACTCGTTCAGGCTCACCTTCACGGGGATGCTCTCGAACGATGTAATCTCCGACATCGCCATCTCAATTATCAGCAGGTCCATCTGCGCCAGACGCTCAAGGTCCCAGTTTTTGATTGTGCTGCGGATAATGGTGTTGTTGGCATCGTGGTTGAGCACCGTCTTGCAGAACAGGTCGGTGGCAAAGCGGCGGTCATCGTCGTTCTTGTAGAGTTTCATCAATGCCATCCGTTCCGATGTCTCTTTTAGCTTTTCAACGGTTTTGATGTTCATACTCAACACAAACTCGATGTCGTCGTTCCAGTATATTGAATTCTCTTCGAGCACCTGATAGAGCATATCGTCGTCCACCATATACTCGCTGAAGAAGTTCATCACAAATTTCTGGTCGGCCTCGTAACTGCTGTCGGGGCTTGCCATATAGGCTTTGTAGCTTTCCGACTCCACCATCACCGTGTAAATGTGCTTGATGAGCTCGGGCGTGGCGCTCCAGTTGAGGGCGTTGGAATCGGTGTAAACAAACAGTCCCTCGGTGTTCTCTATCTGCTTGATAACCGCATTGTTGACAAACCGCTCGTTGGGGTTGCGGTCTTCGTCCGACGCAATAAACTTCGACTTGCGCAGCTCAATTTTGTCGAGCGCGTAGCGGTGCACGTCAAGCAGAAGGATGAAGAAAAGATGGTAGAGGTCGTACGATTTTTCGAGGCTCTTCTGAAGGTCTTTCTCATATTTTGGCAAGCCGTCGGTGTTGTTGCCGTTGAAGTAAGCGTAAAGAAGTTGTAGAACCTTAACCCTAATTAATCGTCTGCTAATCATTTGAAAGACCCTTAAATTGTTATTAAATCGGCGGCAAAGATAATTGATATTTAGGATTTAAAATTTAGGATTTAGGATTTCGCACGCAGATTTTTCTAATGCCAGAATTATTAATCGGATATATTAATGATTATCAGCGCATTAAATCATAATATCTTTTAAAGCCTGCATCTAACTTCAAACTTCAAACTTTTAACTTCAAACTTCACCCCCCCCAACACCAGAAACTCACACAATTCCTTCCTGCAGAATGTCGTGAATGTGGATGACGCCGGCGTAGATGCCTTCTTTCAGCACAATAAGCTGTGTAATGTGGTTCTGCTCCATAATGTGGAAGGCGTTCACAGCCATTGCGTTCTCGTCGATGGTCTTCGGGTTGGCCGACATAATGTCCTGAGCCGTAAGGTTTTCGATTGTGCGGCCCGATACGAGCATTCGCCGCAGGTCACCGTCGGTGATGATGCCCAGCAGTCGGCCGTTGTCGGTGACGGCGGTGGCGCCAAGTCGCTTCGAGGTCATCTCAAGAATTACGCGGTTGATTGAGTCCGATGGGGCCACCTCTGGTTTCTCGTTGTTCAGGTAGAGGTCGCTCACGCGCATATAGAGTTTCTTGCCCAAGGCGCCGCCCGGGTGGTATTTGGCAAAGTCGGACGGCGAGAATCCGCGGCACTCAAGCAGCGCCACTGCCATTGCGTCGCCCATCACCAGCTGTGCCGTGGTGCTCGATGTTGGCGCCAGATTGTTGGGGCACGCTTCGTGGGCGGCATACGCATTAATAATAATGTCGGCCTGCTGCGCCAGATACGATTGTGTGTCGCTCACCATTGCAATCATTTTGTTGCGGCGCATCTTCAGAATGGGCACCAGCACCTTGATTTCGGGTGTGTTTCCGCTTCGCGAAAGCAGCATCACAATGTCGTTGTCCTGAATCATACCCAAATCGCCGTGGATGGCGTCGGCAGCGTGCATAAAGAGCGCCGGAGTGCCCGTTGAGTTCATTGTGGCCACAATCTTCTGCGCAATGATGGCGCTTTTGCCGATTCCGGTCACAACCAGCCGCCCCTTGCTTTTGAAAATCAGGCTTACGGCTTCGGCAAAATTGCTGTCAATCATATTTTTGAGATTGGCCACGGTGGTCGCTTCCTGCTCAATCACATCGGTTGCGATGGCTGTTATTTCGTCGTTTGTCTTCATAATCACGTTTCTAATGTTTGCCGCCGCGCTGAATTTCAGGCGGTTCGGACGGTTTGGAAAAAACATTTCAAAAAAACACACAAAAATATAAATGGACTCATAATTTTTACTAAATTTATTTTCGAGTTTGTAGGCGATTTTTCAAAATTCGCCGTTTAAAGAAATGTTAAAGGGGGAGTGGCTCTGAAACCCCTTGCGGTTGGCGGGCCACCTTAAATGTTTGATGATGGAACTGAAGGATTATTTAAAACAGTACTTCGGCTTTGACACGTTCAAAGGCAATCAGGAGGCAATAATTGAGAATATTCTGGCCGGGCGCGACACCTTTGTGCTGATGCCCACCGGCGGCGGCAAGTCGCTTTGTTACCAACTGCCGGCTATGCTGCAGGATGGCACCGCTATTGTCATCTCGCCGCTTATTGCTTTGATGAAAAACCAGGTGGACGCCATTCGCGGATTCAGCGAGGAGGACGGTATCGCTCATTTCCTCAACTCGTCGCTTTCAAAAGCCGAGATTCAGAGCGTGAAAGACGACATTCTGGCCCACAAGACCAAACTGCTCTATGTGGCGCCCGAATCGCTGGCCAAGGACGATAACATCCAGTTCCTGAAGCAGATAAAGATTTCGTTTTACGCCATCGACGAGGCACACTGTATCTCGGAATGGGGCCACGATTTCCGCCCCGAGTACCGCAGCATCCGCTCGCGCGTTGACGAGATTGGCCGCGCGCCCATCATTGCGCTCACAGCCACCGCCACGCCAAAAGTGCAGAGCGATATTCAGAAAACGCTGGGAATGGTTGAGGCCGATGTGTTCAAATCGTCGTTCAACCGCCCCAACCTTATATATGAGGTGCGTCCGAAACGCGATGTTACGAAGGAGATTATTAAATTCATAAAGGCCAACCCGGGCAAATCGGGCATTGTTTACTGCCTGAGCCGCAAAAAAGTTGAGGAGTTGGCTGAGACGTTGGTAATCAACGGAATAAAGGCCGCGCCGTATCACGCAGGACTTGAGTCGTCGGTGCGCTCGGCCAACCAGGACAAGTTTCTGATGGAGGAGATTGACGTGATTGTGGCCACCATCGCCTTCGGAATGGGTATCGACAAGCCCGATGTGCGCTTTGTCATCCACCACGATATGCCGAAGAGCCTTGAGGGTTACTATCAGGAGACGGGCCGCGCCGGCCGCGACGGTGGCGAGGGACGCTGCATCGCATTCTATTCTTATAAGGATATTCAGATGCTGGAGAAGTTTATGCAAGGCAAGCCGGTTGCCGAACAGGAGATTGGCCGCCATCTGCTTCTCGAAACGGTGTCGTACGCCGAGTCGGCTGTGTGCCGCCGCAAGCAGCTGCTGCACTACTTTGGCGAGGAATACACCCAGGACAACTGCGGAGCCTGCGACAACTGTCTGCATCCGCGCGAGACGTTCGAAGGCAAGGATAGCGTGGTGAAGGTTCTGAAAACCGTCATCGCCGTCAAGGAGTTCTTCAAACCCGACCTTGTGGCCAACGTGCTCTGCGGTGTTGCCGACAGCACCATCAAGGCATATAAATATAATGCGATACCTGAGTTCGGCAGCGGCAAAGACCACGATGAGAAATACTGGCAAACCATTATCCGCCAGGCTCTTGTTGCCGATTTGCTTGGCAAGAACATCGAAAATTACGGCTCACTCACCGTCACGCCGCAGGGCTACGAGTTTCTGAAGAATCCGCACTCGTTCAAAATCGCCAAGGAGCGCGATTATGAGCAGGAGGGAGGCGACGACTCGGGCGAGGGCGGCGGCGCAATGGTGGCTGCCGACCAGACGCTCTTCACAATGTTATGCGATTTGCGCAAAGACATTGCCAAAAAGCGCGGTCTGCCGCCGTACATCATCTTCCAAGACCCGGCTTTGCAGGATATGACCATCCATTACCCGATGACGCTTCAGGAGCTGGGCAATATTCCGGGTGTGGGTCAGGCCAAGGCGATGAAGTTCGGCCAACCGTTCTGCGACTTGATTAGCAAATATGTGAAGGAGAATGAGATAGAGCGTCCAATTGACCTTGTGGTGAAGACCACTGGCAACAACTCGGGAATGAAACTCTACATTGTCCAGAGCATCGACCGCAAACTCGGACTCGATGTGATTGCTGATGGCAAGGGATTGGAAATGAGTGAGTTGCTGACCGAGATGGAGAAAATCGTCAACTCGGGCACCAAACTCAATATCGATTACTACATCGACGAGGTGATTGACGAGGATTGCCAGGATGAAATCTACGACTATTTCCGCGAGGCCGATTCCGATTCTATCGAGGAGGCCATCAAGGAACTTGGCGAGGACGACTACACCGAGGAGGAAATCCGCCTGATGAGGATTAAGTTCATCTGCAACGAGGCGTATTGATTTGTTTTTGAACAATATGGAGCCGGGAGCAATTCCGGCTCTTTTTGTTTGCGCAAGCTTTGGCTGTTCCCGGTATCGCAAAAAAACTTCCTCCGCCACAATTTGGCGCATCTTTTTCTATATTTACACCAATAAAAATTTACAACTATGAATAACAATCGTGGCCAGGCCACTTTCAGCAAGTATGCGTGGGTGCTCGACACCATTTATCAGGCAAGAAGCATCTCGTTTAAAGACTTGAATGCGAAATGGATGGACGCCGATATCAGTGGCGGTGAAAGCCTTCCGAAACGTACATTCGACAATTGGAAGGATGAGATTGCCGACATATTCGGCATCGACATTGTCAACGAGAATTGCGGCAAGTATCGCTATTACATTGAAAATGAGGATGATTTGGAGGGTGATAATTTGCGGCAGTGGCTTTACAAGACGTTCAGCATCGGCAACACGCTGTCGAACTGCCAGAGCATCAAAGACCGCATTGTGCTTGAGCCGGTGCCGTCGGGACGGGAGTTTCTGCAGCCGATTGTGGATGCGATGAAGCAGAACCGCGTGCTGAATATGACCTACCAAAGCTATTGGCGCGACGAGGAGAGTAATTTCGATGTCAAACCGTTCTTTATCAAGCTTTTCCGTCAGCGGTGGTATTTGGTTGGGCAAGGCACAGCCCCGTCTTTTTCGTCAAAGCCCCCGATGATTTACTCGCTCGACCGCATTCGCAAGCTGCACAAGACCGAACAAACGTTCGAAATGCCCGAAAACGCCGATGCCAAGCAGTATTTCAAAGGTTGCTTCGGCATTATTGCGGGCGACGGAACCAAGATTATGAACATCAAGCTGAAGGTGACGGCCAGCCAGTCGAACTACCTGCGCGACCTGCCGCTGCACCAGTCGCAAACGGAGGTGGAGCGCACCGACGAATACAGCATTTTCACTCTGCGCCTGCGCCCCACCTACGATTTTGTGCAGGAGCTGTTCCACAATATCGATAATGTTGAGGTGCTTGAGCCCGAGAGCCTTCGCAACGATGTTGCGGCAATGATTAGTCGGATGCACGAAACATATAACGAACATAAATAGAAAGAATTACGGCATTTTGATTGTAGCAAATCAACTCGCTATACATAATAATGTGTGGCGAGTTTTTTTTGTGTGCCCTTGCGGGCGGAAATATTCAAAAAATATGATTTAAAAATTTAGGAATCAATACTATAACGGATTTTGTTTGAAATCATAGCCGTAGAGACGTTGCGCGCAACGTCTCTACAACCATCACATTTCCAATTAGATATAAGATTTTTAAAAATCACCCAAACGTCTGCTGCAATCTCGCGTAGGTTCCGCTTTTTATTGCAAAAAATTTTAAAACGATAAGAATGAATGCAGAGAACCAAAAGTCGGCAGAGCAAATGGATTTGCTCACGGCGGTAGAAAACATTGACAATTTGGCGGCAAAGTCGGTGCTGAACGACGAGTTTTTCGACACTGTGGCGCCGTTTGCCGATTACATTTCGGAGATGATTGGCATCAATCGCGAGCAGAGCGTGATGTTGGCGCTGCTCATCAGCCGCAGCGACGATGGCTGTGTATCGATGAAGGAGTTGAGTGACAGCCTCGATTGCAGCACGGCGCGCCTTCTGCGGTACACAAACTACATCGACGAGCTCGAAAAGCTTGGAATTGTAATGCAAATCCGTCCGCGGTTACGTGACTTCCGCAGCGGCCGCAACTGCTATCGGATTCAGCAAGAGATAATTGACGTTTTCAAGCGGAACGAGAAATATGTGCCGCGCAACCTGTCGGGGCTCAACTGCAACGAGCTTTTCGATGAGTTCGACACCGTTTTCGAGATGCGCAGCGATGACGAACTGACCTACGACATCACTGTCGAAAGAATCGAACATCTGCTCGAATGTAATAAAAACTTGCAGTTTGTCAGCAAGTTACGCAGTTATGAGCTCAAACCCGAAGACGAGATTCTGCTGATTCTGTTTGCGTGTATGTTTGTGAACAAGCGAAACGAAAATGTTGTATGTCACGACTTTGCGTTTCTTTACGAGCGCATCAAGTTTAATCAGATAAAATCGGCTTTGCAGCGCAACACTCACCCGCTTCTCGACAAGAAGTTGATAGAGTTCACCAACAACGACGGGTTCATCAACAACGAGGCTTACTGCCTGACAAAGAAGACGAAAGACGAGCTGTTGAGCGAGATGAACATTGTCCGCCGCAACGCGCGGAGCCGCAACGATGTGATAAAAACCGAAGACATCAAGGGTAAAAATCTGTTTTTCAGCGAAAAGGTGAGCAAACGGGTTGACGAGTTGGGCAATTTGATGGAAAACAGTCAGTATGAGCAGATTCGCAAGCGATTGGAGGACGAGAAATTCCGCTGCGGCTTTGCCTGCCTGTTCTATGGAGCGCCTGGCACGGGCAAGACCGAAACGGCGCTACAGCTTGCCCGCCGCACTGGCCGCGATGTTATGCAGGTGAACATTACAAGGATAAAAAGTATGTGGGTTGGCGAGAGCGAGAAGAACCTGAAGCGCGTGTTCGACGAGTACCGCGAGAAGGTGAAGGAGTGCGATGTGGCGCCAATTCTGCTATTCAACGAGGCCGATGCCATTATCGGGAAACGGGCCGAAAATGCCGAGCGTTCAGTCGATAAAATGTACCACACAATGCAGAATATTCTGCTTCAGGAGATGGAAACATTGGACGGCATTATGATTGCTACCACCAACCTGGCGCAGAGCTTCGACCGCGCCTTCGAGCGCCGATTCCTCTATAAAATCAAGTTCGACAAGCCCACCGTGGAGGCGCGGATGAGCATTTGGCGCGAGATGATTCCGGCCTTGACCGACGACGATGCTCGCACACTATCAGGCAAATACGAGTTTAGCGGTGGCCAAATTGAGAACATTGCCCGACGCCACGCCATTGGCAAAATCCTGCACGGCGAATCGGAAAGCCTGCTCAACGAGCTACTCGGCTATTGCGACGACGAGAAGATTGAAACCAAAGAAAAAAAGGCGATTGGGTTTTAATTTTTTTTCAGTTACGCAAAAAGGCTGCGTAGTGGGTGTTTTCCTTTGCAGCGTCGAAAATTCAAAAAAACTCAAAAAATCTCAAAACCTGCGCAGCGATTCCGCACACATTGCAAATTCTTTTGCCCCGTGAACATTAAAAAAGGAGGAGTTATGAAAGTTATCAGCATTCTTAAAAAGCACCCGTTCGACGAGTTTGCCGCCGACTTCGCCCACCTGTTCGAAGTCAACAGCAGGCAGAAACTGACCGAGGAGACGCTCGGACTTTGGAAAGAACTTTTCGGCAAATGGGTGGCCGAATATCAGCCGCAGGAAACGCCGTACCATATCCGCATTATTTGGCGCTGGGAGTACTGCTCGCCGATGTGCGATATGAACTGCGCCGTGTTCGAGCGCCGCGATTTGAGAGGTTGCGGAGCGGTGTTCGCCCACGACTCGCGCAACGAGTTTCTAAATATGTCAGTCGGCTGCGACCGCGACGTTGAGTTGACCGAAACAGAATTGGCCGCTGGCCTGTTCTACGAGATGACCTACTATCCGCCTGAAAAGGATTTGCCGTTGCCGTTTGGGAGGAAGCGGAATCATTAAAACTTTGAATGTCAAATAGAAAATATAACAAGTCAAACCATTTAAAACCAATAAACTATGACTACAAAATTACTATCCGAAGTACAAAAAGAAGACTTCAGCAAAGAGCAATGTGTGGCGTCGGGAATTGAGGCGCTTGATAAAATAACTGGCGGTTTCCGCAACTCGAGTCTTGCGGTGATTGCAGCGCGGCCCGCAATGGGGTGCCGCACGCTGGCGCTGACGTGCGCCTACAATCAGGCGTGCGCGGGGAAGAAAATCGCAGTTTTCAGCATCACACTCTCTGAATCCGAAATTGCCGACCGACTGCAAAGAATACACAACATTCTTGGCAAAGAAAACGGTGAGTATAAATTTGAAAACCAAATATTTGTGAACTATAGTGCGCAATTCGAGATTAACGAGTTGCGCTACGAGATTGCCCGCCTGAAACTAGTCGAGAATATCGATATTGTTTATATTGATAATCTTTTGAGTGTCAATAATTTTGGTACGGGCGATTACGCAACGGTGGCTGCCGTCACTGAGAAACTGCGGCAATTGTCGCGCGATATGGACATTCCCGTCGTGGCGTTGAGCAGTTTGACGCGAAGTTGCGAGTCGCCGCAACGCGAAATCCACTATCCGAATATGTATGATTTGCGTTTCGCGAAAGTCATAAACCACTATGCTGATACCGTATTGCTAATATACCGCCCTGATTATTACGGAATTAGGGTGGATGACGATGGCAATTCGCTGGTAGGCGTTGCAGAGTTGCTTATTGAAAAATCCCCCAATAGCCGCTTCGACTCTGTCACGGTTCGCTTTGAACACGCAGACGCCTTTGGAGGCGCTTTTCGTGATGTTGAGTGATTGTAGATTGGTGAGTAAATAGAAAAAACCTGAAATTTCCCTAAACCTACGCGGCAATCTCGCGCACCTTGCGGTTTTCTTTGCAGCGATGAGAACAAAAAACGAACGTGTGTGAACAACTATTTAACTAATACACAAGGATATGGGCTGTCTTTATATATCGGAAATTACAAACATACATACGCCAACGGCTAGCGATGCGTATCCGTTCACCATTCCTGCGATTAGGGAACTTAAGTCGCTGAAATTCACTTCGGCAGTGACATATTTCATTGGCGAAAACGGCAGCGGGAAATCGACATTGCTGGAAGCCATTGCCGTGAAATTGGGAATGAACGCCGAAGGTGGCAGTCGGAATTTCAATTTCAGCACAAAAGAAACACACTCAAACCTATACGAGGAACTTCGGATTGCCAAAACACCATACCGTTTGTCCGACACATTTTTTTATCGCGCCGAAAGTTTCTATAATGCCATTTCGTATCTCGACAGTCTTGAAGGCGGCAACCCGTTCTTTTCGTATGGCGGCAAAAACCTTCACGAGTTCAGCCACGGCGAGGGAATGGTGCGCTTTTTCGAGAACCGCCTGGAGCAGGGCCTTTACATTTTCGACGAGCCCGAAGCCGCATTGTCATATCAGAATCAGTTGAGGTTTCTGCTATGGATGAAAAGCGCCGTCGATTCGGGTAGTCAGTTGATTATCAGTACACATTCGCCCGTGGTGCTTGCCTATCCCGATGCGGTTATTTATCATTTGAGCGAAAGCGGCCTGCAGCGAACAGCCTACCGCGACAGTTATATCTACAACGATATGTATTCGTTTGTCAACAATGTTCCGCTGATACAAAAGGAGTTAGGGCTTTTCGACACTCACCCCGTTGAGCGGACTTAAAATCGAAAATCAATAAATCACAAATACTATGTGGAGCAAAACAAGACAAATATTGAAAAGCAGGCTTGCCGATAGTTTGAAAGGCCGTGTCGATTACCATTACGATGTATATCGTACGATAATCAACAAAGAAAAACCTGATTGGCATATGGAAATGCACGTGTTTTCAATCATTGTTGATGGTGAAGCGTGGCTTTGTACCAATCCTGAAGCCTATGCCCTTAAATTGCGTAAAGGTTTTTCTAACAAAAATGCCGAAGATGAAGTAGTTCGAGAAACGGGCTTGATTGGTGGTGGCTGGTGGTGGACTGAAGCAACAAAGTATATCCACCCATATTTAAACGAACTGTCTATCAACGAGGCGCTTACTCACGACAATTACTTCATTCGCCTTTTGGCCGTTCTCGACGGCCGCATTGGCAAGCGCCGCCTGCGCCCGCTACTCGATAATATCGATGACGAGCCCGAGTGGTTCCGCAAGTGGATTCGTCTGCGCTGCGCTGCGGAAGGATTGCGCGGGAAGTTAGTGCAAGGCCAGGCGGACCAGTCTGGCGAGGGGATGTGAAATCGGAATTGAAAATCTGTGCAAAAAACTTGCACAGTTTACAATTATCGCTACTTTTGCAATACTCTTTCGAGAGTGTTCTTTGAGTGAATGTGTATCAAGAGTCGGCCACGAGCCGCCCCAACCGAGCACCATAACGCCACGGTGGGAAAACGATACGAATTGATTGTTTAACTATTAATTAAAAGTGATTATGGAAAATCAGAAATTTCAGCACCCCGAGGGGAAAATCCAGTTGATGAACGGAACGCTCATTGATTGCTATCCGTTGCAACAGACTCAAAACGAGATTGATAACTCGTTTCGTCTCGACACTACAGGCGAATATCTTGTGATTAGTCGCAAAAAGAGAACGCCGCAGGAAATCGAACAGCGGAAGGCGGAAGAGACCAATGCCAAGCAGGCGGAAGACGACTTCGCCGCCAACGCCTTCCTTTTTTTCGACAACCGCGAGCGGATTTTGGCCGACAGCCGTATGTTTCTGGCGCCCGTGCCTGTGCAGAACGGCCTGATGTACACTGGCACAAGCGGATTTCAAAAGCCCACACTGGGCGTTTACATTGAGTGGTGGCAGAATTGTCTGCTGTCGAATATTACCGACAAGCGCGACCATTGGCTTGTTTATCAGTTTGGCGGCAGCCCGTTGAGCGGTTTTAATATCAGCGAAGCAGTGAATGCAAGTGGCGAAAAGCGCGAACTTAACGTTCGGCCATTCAGCGATTTGTGGCGGCCATTTGTTGAAATCAACAGGCGCTATGACGATGCCAAAAAGCGATACGAAGCCTACTCTATCGATAAAGTTATTGAATTGCTGAAAAGCGACGCACGCACGATTGACACCCGTCTGAAAAGCGACGCCTTCTTTCTGACGCAGGAAATTGAGCGCAAAAAGGCCGAATTGGAAAAGAAGATGTATGATTCGTCTGAACGCGGGAAATATCGTCAGACGCTAATCGAGTTCGACGAGCAATACAAAGAACTGTCAAAACAGTTGTCTTTCAACAAGTTTGCGCCAGTAAGATTTTGGATTGATATCCACAAAATCCATAAAAACCTATCGGCCATTCTGCCTACTAACGAATGCAAGCGATTGTATGTCAGTTTTTTGCAATACGTTGTTGATGCTTTGAAAAAAGAAACCGAACAAATCGCAGAGCGTGAGGCCGAAAAACGCAAGCAGCAGATTTTTGCGGAGATAGAAGTGCGGAAAGATGCTGTGGTGAACTTCTACATTGAGTATCAGGCTCGTGAAAAGCAGTTGGAAGAATATGAAAAGCAATACAAAGCCGATGTGGCCGAACTGAAACGCCGTCTGCGCGCGGGCTCTATCGGTAACAAAGGCTACCAAAAGGCTTTCACGCCACTTCGCAAGAGTATGGAGCAGAGAAAACTCGATTTGGACCACTTTAAGGTGAAGTCGATTAACGAGATTTTTGAGCGCGGTGATTCAATTTCCGACGGAGGTTATTTTGAATACATTAAGGATTTCTTGGAAGCGAAATAGTTTGATTTTGTGTCCTGTGGCATTTTTTATAAAATTTTTCAAAACCTGCGCAGCAATCTCGCGCACTTTGTGTTTCCTTTTACAAAAAAAGATGTTGAACGATTATAACTTACAACTATGAACGTAAAACAACCTTCACCCCAAACGTGGATAGCAGAACACGATGTGGCCATTATCGCAGCCAACCGTGTGCAGTATGCCAACGCTACGCCTTACACGCAGGAGGCCTTGAATAAAGACTGGAATTACGATGGCCATATCTATTCAAAAGATGAAAACGTGCACCGCAAAGCAGGTTTGTGGGCCGCCCTGATAGTGGCAAAATTTGGAGTTTCAAATTTAAAATCGGCGTTCGGGCTGGGCAATACCGCGCCCGAAAGCACAGAAAGCGTGTTTGTCGTTATCAACCGATTCGACGACGATAAATTCTTCGACAAATGTTTCGAAATTGCTGAATATTACAATCAGGATTGTTTCTTCTTCAAGGCGAAAGACGCTGAAAAGCCTTCTGATGCTATATGCGTGGGCACAAATCTGTCGGATAAGTTGGGCTATAATGTGAAAATCTCGTGCGGTGAGTTCTGCGCCAAGGCGGTGAACGATTATCTGCGTCTGATTTCCGATTCGTCGTTCGGTGGTGAATTGCCCGAAATTGACAAAAACAGTCTGTTTTTCGATGGTTACGAAACCGAAGGCGATTATGTCAGACTTCACGGTGTATTGGGTGGAATGGCAATGCACAATCACGGCGATAGTATTTGGAGAAAAATCTACGAGACAAAACATATATATCCTGATATTAAGGAAGTTATTGTGCGCGAAGGTTGTTTTAGAAACATACTGTCATTCGCTGTGCTGGCGGTGCAAAATCCCGATACGGCAGGCACTCACACGAAACGCAAGGAAACGCACAAATCATTACTCGACCATATTAAAAGTTATGTCAGCGTGCCCGCCGAAGGTCGTGTTGGCAGTTACACTGGTAATTTGTTAATTGTCATAAATATACTATTTGATGATGTGAAAAAGATTGCCGAAAAATGCGGCCTGCCCGCTTTCTGTTTCGTGGATGCCAAAAAAGGTGTTATTGAATACTGGGCGACGGAAAACAAAGATAAACCATACAATTGGTTTTCAAACGATTATGTGAAGAAAAACGAAATTACAGAATTTCAATTCCCTGACGGATTAGCGGCAGACTATGCAGTTGAAGGCGGCGGGTATAAATTCACATTACCCACCGAGGCTCTTGCCGATGTTTCGGCAAAAATACAAGCCAACGTCGACAAATATTTCAAGGGCAACAGCGCAATTGTTGATTGGTGTATGAACCACGTGGGGTACGAAAAATATTTAAGATGGGAAAGGCTTTATAAGTTTGAGTGAGAAATACACTGGCTATAAGCATTGGCTAACCCGAAATAAAATCTATGGGAAAACGGGATGAGCGCAATGGATAATTAATTGAAAATAAAAACGATTGTCGAATTATTAAATGTAGTACTATGGAAGCAAAAGCAACAAATCGTGCAAAACTTGCCAGTCAAGTTGGCGAAACCTTGAAAATGAGCGACATTGGCAAAAACATCCGCACATACGCAATTGTGCCCGAAGACGAAGGAACGTGGTTCAAAAAGCCAAAGAATCCGATTTTGAATGCCATAAAGAGTTTTTGGCCATATACCACAGTGGACGAATATTTTAACGGGCAGAAGAATAAATCTTTTTTGATAATCAACGTTTCGTTGGACGCTATCAAGCATTTGGCTGCGAGATATAAAATCATCTACTTCTATTATGGTTATGAGAACGTTACGGATTTATGGCGGATAAATGACCCAAAATATCCGAACGCTTTTTTTGCAAGCAACTACGAGAAAATCTGGCAACCTGCCAGATTAAGAAATGTCAGCGGTCTGCCTGACGATTATTGGATTGTTGGTTGGCGCAATCGACTGAAAATCAAGATCCCAATTATCACCATCGACGATGTTTCCACAAAAATACAAGCCAACATCGACAAGTATTTCAATGGCGACAGCAACATTGTCGATTGGTGTATCAACCACGTTGGTTATCACGCTCATTTATGCCAAAAAAGGCTATATCAGTTTGAGTGAAATTTTCAAAACCTGCGCAGCAATCTCGCGCAGGTTGCTGATTTCTTTGCAGTGTTTTATAATGGTGGCGAAGAATAAAAAATGTGAACTCTGCGCAGAAAAACTATATTTGTGATGCAAATACTACAATGAAGTCGGAAGAATGACAGATTCCAGCGAAATAGTACTCTACCAGCCTGACGATGCTGTGAAACTCGAAGTGCGGCTCGAGGATGAGACCGTGTGGCTTAACCGAAATCAGATGGCAGCATTGTTCGGACGCGATGTCAAAACAATTGGCAAGCATATTGCTAACGCACTTGCAGAAGAGTTGGCTGAAATTCCAACTGTCGCAAATTTTGCGACAGTTCAAATTGAAGGCGGAAGAGAGGTAAAACGCAATGTTGAATATTACAATCTTGATATGATATTGTCGGTTGGCTATCGCGTAAAGTCGCAGCAAGGTGTGTTATTCCGCCAATGGGCGAACCGCGTGCTGAAAGACTATCTGCTGAAAGGTTACGCCATAAACCAGCGTAGCGTTTTCACAAAATCGCACGACCGTTTCCTGATTATCGACAACGACGTTTACCACATTGGTGCGTCAATCAAAGATTTGGGCAAACGGTGGTTCGCCTTCTGCAAGATGCAAGTGTCGGGCAGCGAGATTTTAGGGAGACTTAATTAGACAAAAGCAAGAATGAACGCCGAAATTTCACATATCGAATCAGCATTTATCAGCGACATCAAACGGATTGTTGACGAAGGCCGCCGTATAGCGTACGGAGCAGTGAATGCCGTGATGATTGAAACCTATTGGCATATAGGACGGCGGATTGTGGAGCAGGAACAAAAAGGCGAGAAACGTGCCGAATATGGCACTCAACTGATTGAAATGCTGTCGGATGAACTGACACACACCTATGGGAAAGGTTTCAGTGGCAGATACCTGCGCGCCTTCAGACAATTCTACCTTGTTGTCCCCGATATTGAAATTTGGAAATCGCGATTTCCAAATCTGACGTGGACGCACATTTTCAGAACTTTGCGGGTTGATGACGAAACCGCCATCCGCTGGTACCTGGAGACTGCCGCCAAGGAATCGTGGAGCGTGAGGACGCTTAACAGAAATATTGAAACTCAATATTTTGAGCGGCATTTCAAGCAGCCAACGCTGCCATCAGAGAAAACTGGTGAGAACAAGTCCGAATTGCTGAAAAGCCCGATAATTGCTGAATTTTTGGGATTCAACAAAGACGACAACTATAACGAATCGCAACTGGAGTGCGCCATTATAAGCCATTTGCAGGAATTTATAATGGAGATGGGACGTGGTTTCGCGTTTGTCGGGCGGCAGCAACTGATACGCACAGCGGCGCAAGATTACTTCATTGATTTGGTGTTTTACAACATTGTGTTGAAATGCTATGTGCTTATCGACTTGAAAATAGGAAAGATAAAGCATCAGGATGTTGGGCAGATGGATATGTACGTGCGTATGTACGATGAAATGAAACAAGCCGAGGGTAATAATCCGACTATCGGCATTGTACTATGCAGCGAAACGGACGAAGACATTGCCAAATACTCAATATTGAACGGTAGCGAGCAGTTGTTTGCCAGCAAATACAAACTTTATCTTCCTACCGAAGACGAACTTCGCCGCGAGATTGAACAACAAAAAGAATTATACTTGTTACAACATAACGAACACTAAAAAACACTATTGAATGAAGTAAAAACAAATTTGATTTAACATATTTATTAACAAAGCATTAGCTGTTGTCTTGTCCGAATCAAAAGCCTGCAAACTGATGATTTAGAATTATCGGATAATCGCTAATCCACGGGAAGTGTTGTACGCATTCCGTTACATCCATTTGAGCTGATGCTCACACCATAAGGTGTGGGCAGTTCTAATGGATGGGCGGGGTTCTTGCAGGCTCCTCGTGGACAAGATAGAAAGGCTCGCACCTTTCTTCTATCCGATAGTGAGATTGATAGTTGATGCGCAAACTATCAATCACTATGGCAGGAAACAAAAGTTTAAACGCCGCAAACAAGGCGAAAGAAGATGAGTTTTATACGGAACTTTCTGACATTGAGAATGAATTGAAGCATTACAAACAGCATTTCAAAGGGAAAACGGTGCTTTGCAACTGCGATGACCCGCGTGTCTCAAATTTCTTCCACTATTTCAGTTATAACTTTGAGCAGTTTGGACTTAAAAAGTTGATTACCACTTGCTACAAAAATCAGGAGCGTGACCTGTTTAGCAAAAATGACAGCGAAAAGGCAATTTGGCTTGAATACACTGGCGACCGAAACGGGAATCGCGTGCCTGACCCCGAAGAGATTGGTATAAACTACTTGAAAGGTGATGGTGATTTTCGCTCTGAAGAATGTATTGAACTTCTCAAACAAGCCGACATTGTTGTAACCAATCCGCCATTCTCTCTTTTCCGCGAATATGTGGCGCAGCTGATTAAGTACAAGAAAAAGTTTGTGATTTTGGGTAATCAGAATAATATCGCATATAAAGATGTTTTCGCATATATAAAAGCCAACCAATTATGGTTAGGAAGCACTTTGTCTTGTGCGAAATTCAAAGTACCAGATTATTATAAGCCGCGTGCCACACGTTATTGGGTGGACGAGACTGGTCAGAAATGGCGTAGTATGGGCAATATATGCTGGTACACAAATATGGATATTGCAAAACGTCACGAAGAACTAATTCTTTATAAACCATACAATACCGACGAATACCCAACATTTGACAACTACAATGCAATAAACGTGGCCAAAGTGGCGGAAATACCAATGGATTATGATGGCTTGATGGGAGTGCCAATCACATTTTTGGACAAATACAACCCTGAACAGTTTGAAATTGTGGGGTTAGATAGATATGTTGAGGATAATCCTAATTATGGGCATAGATTTTCAATCAATGGAAAGGAAAAATACGCTCGTATTCTTATTCGTCGTAAAAAGTAACAATTTTAAAATAAATGAGTTATGAGAATTGAATTGAACAAAATAACAGTCCGTCAATTATCAGACGGATATGTTGACCAAAAAGAGGATGGAGTACGCGCATTTGGAGGTAAGCTTGATGTTCGTCCACCTTATCAGCGAGAGTTTGTTTATAAAGAAAAACAGCGAGAGGCTGTTATTGACACACTTACAAAAGGGTTTCCACTAAATGTTATGTATTGGGCTGTACGCGAAGATGGTACATTTGAAATTATTGATGGCCAACAAAGGACTGTCAGCATTTGTCAATATGTAAACGGCGATTTTTCCTATGATGGATTCTATTTTCATAATCTACAGTCAGACAGACAAGAACAGATTTTGAATTATGAGTTGCAGGTATACATTTGTAGTGGCACAGATACCGAAAGACTTAAGTGGTTTGAAACCATTAATATCGCAGGAGAAAAGTTGTCAGACCAAGAATTACGCAACGCGGTTTTTTCGGGGGCGTGGGTTAGCGATGCAAAACGGTATTTTAGCAAAAGTAATTGTGCTGCTTATGGTCTGGCAAACAAATATTTAAGTGGCGAAATGAATAGACAAGCATATCTTGAAACGGCTATTCGTTGGATTTCTGACAACAATATTAAAGAATATATGGCCAAGCACCAGCACTACCCCAATGCAGTTGAACTCTGGAACCATTTCAGCAACGTAATCAATTGGGTTAAAGCCATTTTTCCAAAGTATCGCAAGCATATGCAAAATGTTGATTGGGGACCATTATACGCAAAATACCACGAACGTAATTTAGACTCGGCAAAATTGGAAATTGAAGTAAAAGAATTGATGAAAGACAGTGATGTTCAAAAAAAATCAGGTATATATCCTTATGTTCTTGACGGCGATGAGAGACATTTGAACATTCGCGCTTTCGACGATAATATGAGGACAGAGGTTTACGAAAAACAAAACGGCATTTGCAAAATCTGCGGCAAACATTTCAAAATCGAAGAAATGGAAGCCGACCACATAACCCCGTGGCACGCTGGAGGCCGCACTGTGGCCGAAAACTGCCAGATGCTCTGCCGCGACTGCAACCGTCGCAAAAGCGGGAAATAACCATCGCGAAAGCGCCAACCACAACCTAAAAAGCGGAAATCCCCAAGCGAGGGAAATCCGCTTTTTTATCTGTGTTAATCAGTGTTCCCGATAACCATCGGGACAGTGTCGTCTGTTCGAAAACGGTCGCAAACAAAAAACGGGGATTAGAAACTCCAATCCCCGCTTTAAATATCAGATTATCAAATCAATTCTGGTCCTTCAGAATCACATCGTGAGCGCCGCCTTCGATGATTGATGTCGACGAAACGACGGTGATTTTTGCGTTCTGTTGCAACTCTTTGATTGACAGCGAACCGCAGCTGCACATTGTGGCGCGGATTTTGCCCAAAGTGAGTGCCAGGTTGTCCTTCATCTTGCCGGCGTAAGGCACGTAGCTGTCAACGCCTTCCTCGAACTTCAGAGCAGCGGCGCCGCCCATATCGTAGCGCTGCCAGTTCTTTGCGCGGTTCGAGCCCTCGCCCCAGTATTCCTTCACAATGCGGTTGCCGATGGTGAGTTTCTTGGTCGGCGACTCGTCGAAGCGGGCAAAGTAGCGGCCCATCATCAGGAAGTCAGCGCCCATTGCCAGAGCCAGCACCATATGGTAGTCTTGCACAATGCCGCCATCGGAGCAGATTGGAATGTAGATTCCTGTTTTCTTGAAGTAATCGTCGCGAGCGGCTGCCACATCCATCACTGCAGTGGCCTGACCGCGTCCGATGCCCTTCTGCTCGCGAGTGATGCAGATTGAACCGCCGCCAATGCCTATCTTGATGAAATCGGCGCCTGCGGCAACCAGGTAGTCAAAACCTTCTTTATCAACAATATTGCCAGCGCCAACCTTAACCTTGTCGCCGTATTTTGACTTAATCCACTTCAGCGTCTCAAGCTGCCATTCCGAGTATCCGTCCGACGAGTCGATGCAGAGCACATCGGCACCAGCCTCAATCAGTGCAGGAACGCGTTGCTCATAGTCGCGCGTGTTGATGCCGGCGCCCACAAGCAGTTTCTTGTTCGAGTCCGACAGTTCGTTCGGGTTCTCGTGGTGGCTGTCGTGGTCCTTGCGGAAGACGAAGTACATAAGTTTCTGATTCTCATCGATAATAGGCAGTGTGTTGAGTTTGTTGTCCCAGATGAGTTGGTTGGCGTCGCTCAGCGAGATGCCCAGTTTGCCGACAGTCAGTTTGTCGAACGGAGTCATATGCTGCGACACCTTGTCGTTCAGGTCGTCCTTGTCGGTGCGGTAGTCGCGGCTCGTAATCATACCCAGCAGGCGGCCGTTGGGCGTTCCGTCGTCGGTCACGCCGATGGTTGAGTGGCCGGTGCGCTGAATCAGGTCGAGCACGTCGTAAAGCGTGTTGTCGGGTTTCACGTTCGAGTCGCTGGTAACGAAACCGGCTTTGAATTTCTTGACGCGGCGAACCATATCAGCCTGAGACTCAATGGGCTGCGAGCCGAATATGAACGACAGGCCGCCGTTGCGGGCAAGTTCGATAGCCAGGCCCGAGTCGGAAACCGACTGCATAATGGCCGACACAAACGGAATGTTCAGGTTGATGGCCGACTCTTCGCCCTTCTTGAATTTCACAAGCGGAGTGCGGAGCGACACGTTTGTGGGAATGCACTGTTTGGTTGTGAGTCCCGGAATCAGCAGAAACTCGCCAAATGTTCTTGATACGTCGTTGAAAATCTTTGCCATTTTTGTTGCGTTTTTCGGAATAAAAAAAATTTTGCAATGATACGGAATTTGGTTGGTTCTGCGACTGACGCGCGGGGATTTTTTTTGCGATGTTGTCAGCCGATAATCAACAACGCAATAAGCATACACTCCGCCAGAATTATAGATTGCACAATTAATATTAAATGGTATTTTTGGCGTAAACAGAAACAGGTAATTATTATGAAAAGATTGGTATTTGTATTGATGTTTGCATCGCTCAATTGCTTTGCCCAATATGAGACAGGAACACACGTATTTTGGCAACCAGATGTGAAACTATCTTTTGATATGTTTCAAGGACAACCTTCCGATTCGACAATTGAAAAGTTAAAGAAGGCCAACTTATATCACGCAATTGCTACTGGCTTGTGGGGAGAACTTGATGTGCCTGCGTCAAAGCGAGGATGGAAAAAGATGGCAGAGAAAGTCTATTTCTGTGCGGCATTGGACAAAACACAATCGTTTTGGATTGTCCGTGACAGCACAGAATTAAAATATGCACAGATGCTGTGGGATATTTGCGAACTTGCTACCCGTATATCAAGAAGAAATCTTGCAGATATTCTTAATGATATGTATGAAGGCAAGAAAGGAAATGGTGGCGCAGCAATTATGTACAAGACTTGTCATAACGATGGAAAGGAATTTGGCAAAGGATTTACGGATGCAATTTTTGATGAAGTCATAGCTGTTCGCGATGAAGATGCTTATCAGAAATGCCGAAAACAAATTGATTCACTTTTAATTAAAACGGAACAATTTGCAACAACAAAAGAAGAGATAGAACGATTTATTCGCGATACACCCGACGAAGGCTACATTAAACCGGCATCAATAATGGATGACGTAAAACACCGAGGCACAATTAGATATTAAAAAAATAGAGACGTGCCGTGTGACACATCTCTACTTAAAACTTTAATAACTTACAACTTAAAACTCACTGTCAGCAATGGTCGTGCTCGCCGCACTCGCAGCCGTGTTCTTCAAACTCGAGCGTGGTGTGACCGATTCCCAGCCCTGCCATAGTGTGCTTTATGTCGGTTTTAATGTGTTGCATATCAGCCAGATTGCCAACCACCACGTGAGCCGTGGCCGCGTTTTCGGTGGTGCTGATGGCCCACACGTGCAGATGGTGGATTTCTTCAACGCCTTCAACTTTGCTGATTTCGTGCATCAGCACATCGGTGTCGATTGACGACGGAACACCATCCAAAGCCAGGCGCAGACTGTCTTTCAGCAAATCCCAGGTTGAGATGATGATGATGACAGCAACCGCCAGCCCAATGATGGCATCGATGAAATACCAGCCCGTGAACAGAATCACCACACCCGAAACCACCACGCCGATTGATACCAGCGCGTCGGCGGCCATATGCAGGTAGGCACCCTTCACGTTCAGGTCGCTGTCTTTCTTATCGATGAACAGATAGGCCGTCAAGCCATTGATAACCACACCGATGGCTGCCGTGATGATTATCACCTTGCCGCCCACAGGTTCGGGGTTGAGCAGTTTCTCAACACTCTCATACACAATGAATACTACCGCCACAATCAGTATCAGCGCGTTGAGCAGCGACACCAGAACAGTGCTTTTCTTGTAGCCGTAGGTGTATTGGTGCGATGCTTTGCGCTTGGCCATCCTGAAGGCGATGAGCGCCAGCAGCAGACTTGCCACGTCGCTCAGGTTGTGGCCCGCGTCGGCCAGCAGGCCCATTGAGTTGCTAACCCAGCCGGCAACGGCTTCGGCCACCACAAACAGCACATTCAGCATTATGCCCGCCACAAACGCCGAGTTGAGCGATGTCAGTTCGTGGCTGTGATGATGATGGTGGTGATGATGGTGCTCGCCGTCGTGGTGATGATGGTGATGTTCGTGCTCACTTTCGTGATGGTGGAGGTGACTGTGTTCGCCGTGCTCGTGATGATGCGGCGTTTCGTCGATTTTGTCAAATTTGTCGGTTTCCATAGTCGATGATTTTGTTTTAATTATTGGCAAAAATATGGGGTTGGTCGTGCAACAAAGTTGCAAAGTTTGTGCGTCAATCCAAATTCTTTTCGCCAGTTTGCCGCCGACAGTTTTTTTTGTCGAAAAGCAATTTACATTTGTAGTGTGCCGGCAGGCCGGAAAAAGGCTGTGCCTTAATTAGTTCGAATTCAAAAATATAGTATCGATGACAACCTTCCTTCACGATGTTGCTGAATATTTGCTGAACCGCTATTCCGAAAAGTTCCGCGATTGTTGTGTCGTGTTCCCGAGCCAGCGTTCGTCAGTTTATTTTTGCGACGAGCTTAAACGGCTCAACAGCAATGTGATATGGTTGCCAAAGATGTTCACCATCGACGAGTTTATCCACAAGATTGGAAACTTGAAGGTGGCGTCGCCCATTGCGCAGCTTGCCGTTTTGTATCAGATTTACAAAGAGTTGGCTGATGCCGACGAACCGATTAAGAAGACTGACGCAACGGAAGAAAAGAAGAAAACAGGCTTCGACAAGTTTTTTCCGTGGGCGCAGGTCATTTTGGCCGATTTCAACGACATCGACAAATATCTTGTCGATGCCAACGCACTGCTGCGGAACATTCAGGAAATTAAGCAGTTGGATAGCAATATCGATTATCTGACCGAGACGCAATTGAAAGCCATTAAAGATTTCTTCGACGTTGTGTACAGCGGTGAGTCCGAAATGAAAAAGCGCTTTCTCGACATCTGGCAGAAGCTGCTTCCAATGTACGAACAGCTTGGAAAACGCCTGAACGATAGTGGTTTGGCCTACGACGGGCAAGTCTATCGCAGGGCTGCCGACATCATCGGCTCGACCGACTTTGAACTGCCGTTTGAAAAGGTGTTTTTTGTCGGTTTCAATGCCGTCACCCGCAGTGAGGAACGTGTGTTCAGCGTGCTCAAGGCGCAAGATAAAGCGCTGTTCTTCTGGGATTTCGACCAGTCGTACATCGACGACCCGATGAACGAGGCCGGCCGTTTTCTGCGCCGGTTTGTTGTTGAGTTTGCCGAGCCCGACGATTTTAAAACCAGTCACAGCTTCGACAATTCAGACAGGCAGATAACCGTGGTGGCATCGCCCACCGTGAGCGGGCAGATGTCGGTGGTGGCCGAGCGGCTTGCCCAAACGCCCGATGGTGAAATATCGGACACCGCGCTTGTTCTTGCCGATGAAAATATGCTTATGAACGCCATTGAGCACGTGTCGCCATACGTTGCCGATATGAACGTGACAATGGGCTACAAACTGAAAAATTCGGTGGCCGGGCAGTGGGTTGAACAACTGATTCAATTACAGTCGAACAAGCATACAACCGACAGTGATACAACATTTTATTATAAAAATGTGGTAACGCTTCTGCAGCATCCGTTTTTCATTTCGGCAAGCCCCGATTTTGCCGTCGAAATGGCCGGGCGCATCAAGAGCGAGGCCATCTTCCAGGTGCCGACAGAGGAATTTGAATCCGACGATTTTGCCCGGACAATCTTTACGCCCATCGGCACACCGCACGATTTCTCGGCCTACGTTTTGGGCATCTTGAAACATTTGATGAGCATCTGGGGGCAGTTGCCTGAAGACGATGAAAATCAGTGGAATATTCAGCAGGAATTGGTCTATAGGCTTATCCTGCAAATCCAGCAGCTCGACACCGAACTTGCCAGCGAGCAGCTCGAAATTGAGATGTCGACATACTATCAGCTTCTGCGTAAGTACGTTGCAAGCCTGAGCGTGCCGTTCAGCGGCGAGCCAATCAAAGGCCTTCAGGTTATGGGTTTCCTTGAAACACGAAACCTCGATTTCCGTAACCTCATCATTCTCAATGTGAACGATGGCGTTTTGCCGGTCGATGGCTCATCGCCGACATTCATTCCGTTCAGTCTGCGGCGCGGTTTCGGCTTGCCAACTCACGAGGACCGCGAGGCAATGTACGCCTACTATTTCTACCGGTTGCTGCAGCGGGCGAAAAATGTCACGCTCACATATTTTGTGGGCAACACCGATGGCAAACGCGGCGAGCCGAGCCGCTACATTATGCAGTTGGTATATGGCGGTGGCGCTGTGAATCAGCAGGTTCTGCGTTCCGACATCAGTTTCGACGCCGCAACACCGCTCACAATCGTGAAAAATGAAAACACAATGCGCCAGCTCAGCGCCTATGTTGCCGACGGCCGTCCGCTTGATGATGTTAAACGCTTGTCGGCCAGTGCGATAGTTACTTATCAGAAGTGTCCGATGATGTTCTATTTCAGCAAGGTTCTGGGGCTCGACAGCGATGACGACATCGACGAGAACATCGACGCTCGCCAGTTTGGCAATATTTTCCATAGCGCTATCTGCGAGATTTACAAGGGTTTCGTGGGTAAAACTGTCACAGGTGACGACATCCGCGCTTTGACAGACGAGTTCAAGATGTCAAAAATCGACAAGGCCTTTATTGAGGAAATGTTCCCGAAAGCAACCGCCAAACGAGCCAAAATTGAGTCGGGCGAGTGTCAGTTAATCAAGGAGCTGAACGGTAATAACCGTATGGTTTACAATGTAATATGCGAATATGTCAAGCTGCAAACCAACTACGATGCCGATACCGCCGACAAATCGCCCATCGAGTTCATCGAGCTTGAAAAAGAGCATAATATTCTGCTTCCGGTGGAGATTGGCGGCAAACAGCTGAAAATCAAGTTTGGAGGCTTCATCGACCGCATCGACCACACCAATGGTGAAACGCGCGTAATTGACTATAAAACAGGCTCAAACGAAGTTGAGTGCAAATTGCTCGAAGATGTGTTTGAGCCAGCCAACATTCAGGATTACAAGGGAATACTGCAAACACTCATCTATTGTATGATGTTCGACCACGACAATCCGAAGCACGATGTTTTGGCACCTTATCTGTTCAAAACCACCAAGTTGGGCAGCGGCGAGTCGTTCAAAGTCCGCAGCAAGGGTAAGGGTAAAGGCAAAAACATTGAAACAGACGCCTTTGCCGATGGCAACTATATGCGCGTGGCCGACCGCGTGCGCGACTTTATGCAGCAGACGCTGACCGCCATTTTCGATGCTGAAACGCCTTTTGTGCAGACCGAAGATGAGAACCAGTGCGCTCACTGCAATTTTTCATATCTGTGTAATAAACAAGCAAAAATAAAGTATGATTAAACCTTCGTCCGCTATGGTCAAAAAACGCGACGAAGACGGCGAGTCGTCACCGGAAGGTGGATTTGAATAAGAAGGAATAGAGTAAATTTAGAGTTGGAAGTTGCCCTCGATTATTGTCGAGGGCTTCTTTTTATTGTTTTGAATATCTTGAGTTTACGCTGTCGGTTAGGTCTTGTGTCATCGTCTTGTTTTCCTGTTTCCGCAATTATTTTTTTTGACTTTCTGCCAACTTAATCGTATTATGGTCAGATAATCGAAAAAATGACTCCGATAGGAACCGACATAATAATCAGATGCCAAAATGGCGACAAAGAAGCCTTCCGCCGCGTGGTTGAGGCGCATCAGCGGATGGTTTTCTCGCTTGCGCTGAAAATGCTTGCCGATGAGGCTGAGGCCGAAGATGTTGTGCAAGAGACCTTTATCCGTGTCTGGCAAAACTTCGGGCGCTACAATCCGCAACTGAAGTTCAGCACCTGGCTCTATTCCATTGCGTCGCGCCTCTGCATCGACAGGCTGAAAAAGATGCGCCGCATTGTTGCCTTGCCCGACGATGAGCCGGTTCTGCGCCGTTTGACATCGGATGCCGACAGCCACGCCGCGCTCGAAAACAAAGAGTGGGTGGCGCTTGTGCGGCTTTTGACCGACGAGCTCAGCGCAAAGCAGAAACTTGTTTTCACGCTCTGCCAACTCGAAGGACTGTCGTCGGACGAAGCAGAGCAGATTACAGGTCTCAACGCAAAGCAGGTGAAAAGCAACTTGTATGCGGCACGGCAAACCATTCGCGAACGATTAAAAAAATTAGGCTATGAATAACATTGACCAAATACTCGACCAACTGAAAGGTCAGCAACCGATTATTGGTGACGCCAACCAGCTGACCGACAGCATTATGAACCGGATAGACCAACCGTCGGCCAACCGTCGGCACATCACCATTGCGCTTGTTGTGCGCACCGCACTTTCGGCTGCGGCAATCTGGCTCGTCGGGCTTTTGATTTATCAAACGAGTTTTGATTCTGAGCCACAAAACACAGACAATCAAAATATTGCCTATCGAATCGACAATTTGCAACGCATCAGCGCGCGTAAGAATGCGTATGCCAGTCGTCAAGAGGTAAATACAATTAAAACAATTAGTTACATCCAATTAAAGAAAATGTATTATGAAAACCACTAGACTAATCACAATGCTCGCACTCGCCACTGCAATGTTGACATCGTGCGAGCAATATGGCGACGCCAAAATGCATACCATCGTAAACAAGGACGGCACCTGCACCCGCGAAATTAACTTCAAGGACGAGTCGCCCAAAAGTATCGCCATTGGCGACGATTGGACCCGCACCTCCGACGCAACCGACACTGCTCGAATAACTTACAGCCGGAATTTCGACAACGTGGAACAAATGTGCCAGGATGTGCCCCTTCTGCTCAACGGCAAGCCGCTGCAATCGAAAGCAACATTCGAGAAACAGTTCCGTTGGTTCTACACCGAATACACTTTCGCAGAGGAATTTGCGTCGCTTGGCGGCGATTTTCAACTGCCACCAACCGATTTCGCCACTGCCGAGGAGGTCGGATATTGGTTTACGGGGCAACCCAATCTTACCAATGGAATGAATGGCGCCGAGGCTGCTGAACTGCTTACCAACATTGGCAAAAAAATGGATGGGTGGCTGTCTGCCAACCTGTTTTGCAGCGGTTTTGATTACATCTGCGACAATTACGACCAGGTTAAAAATCCGCCAGTCAGCCGCGAAGAGTTTGTGTTGCTTCGCGATTCACTCATTCGCTTCCGCGACTCGCTCGTTGCCTTTGCCCGCCCCGAAGATTCAATTGCCAACTTGGCCCGTCCGGTAACATCAGAGCAGCGCTACTATGCGATAGTTTTCGAGAAATTTTTTGGCAGCAACGCCTTCGACAAATTCTTTAATGAGAAAGACGCAACCGGTTGTTACTCAGGGCTCAATGACAAGGTGGAGCCTTTGATGCACTTCCCGGAGTTATCAGTGCCTTACATACTCTCGATGCCCGGCAACGTTGTCGATTGCGGCAACGGAATCTGCCAGAACGGAACCATCATCTATCCGCTCACAGGCGAACGGATGATTCCGCAAAGCTACACAATCACAGCCACATCGCGCGTTAAACACGTGTGGGCATATATCGTTATGGTTCTGATTGTTGGGTTGGCGGTTTGCGGGTTTGTGTTCCAGCGTAAAAAGATATGATTCAAGAGGGAGATTAGCGTCACCTGCCACATTAACTTTTGCTGGTTGCCTGCTCTGCGGTGCTTGTCTCGCTGCGGAGCAGGGCCATCAGCGTTTCGTCGGTGATGTCGTACTTGATTTCGCCCTTGCGCACGTGCGATATTGAGCCGGTTTCCTCAGAAACGACAACAATGGTGGCTTCAGTCACGTTCGACATACTCAGGGCGGCGCGGTGGCGCAGGCCAAGGTGCGGCGGCAGAACAAGGTCGTCGTCGATGGGCAGAACGCAGCGGGCGGCTTTGATGCGGTCGCCGACGATTATCATCGCGCCATCGTGCATCGGGCTGTTTTTGAAGAAGATGCTCTCAATAAGCCGGTACGACACATCGGCGTTTAGCGTGTCGCCGCTCTGCACAAAGGTTGTCAGCTCCGAGTTGTTGGCCACCACAATGAGCGCGCCCGTCTTGGTTTTCGACATATCGCGGCAGGCGCGGCAAATCTCGTGCAGAGTGCTGTCGGATGTGGCAAGGCTGGTGGCCTTGTCGAAGTACCGGGCCAGAGAGAACCGTTTTTTCACCGAATCGGTGTTGCCCAACAGCAGCAGGAATTTGCGGATTTCCTGTTGGAACAGAATGATGACGGCAATGACACCGACGCTGATGAACGAATCGAGAATTGTTGACAACAGGTTGAGGTTGAGAAATTTAACCACCAGCCAAACCAGATAGAGCAGCATCAGTCCGACAAAAATGCTCATCGCCACCGTGCCGCGCACCAATTTATATAATTGGTAGAGGATTATGGCCACCAGCAGAATGTCGACAAAATCGGCAAACCCAAATGTTATGAATAACAGCTCCATACGTTGCAAAATTCAAGTTGCTAATATACGCTCTGTCGGGCAAAATTTCGCGATTTTGTGCCATTTTCGGCCAAAAAAATGCCGAAAAAGTTTGATTGCAACTGTTTCCGCCCTGTCCGCAACGGTCCGGCAGCCTTTCGAATCGGCTGATAATTAGTTTTTTAATTGTTTCGCAACATTACTTGTCTGTTATATGTTTTTTCTTTTACCTTTACATAATCAAAAAGTCAACTTATGATAAGTAAATACATCAAAGATTTGATACCCAACAATTCGCGGATTATCATCCCTGACTTCGGTGCGTTTATGATTCAAGACACACCAACGGGTAAAGTAATATCGTTCAACGATTTCCTGAAGTTTAACGATAGTGTTCTACTCAACCGGATTATCACGGTGGAGAAAGTTGACGCAGCCAAAGGCAAAGAGGCAATCAAGGCTTACATTGCCAGGATTGAGGCCGCTTTCAAGGCTGGCGAGAGTTTTGCCGTTGAGGGTGTCGGCTATCTGTCGAAAGACAGCCAGAACAACATCAACTTTGAGCAGGACGAGAACGCCAAGGATAAAGGCAAAGCCAAAGCCGCCGCCAAACCAAAGGCGGAGGAAGTGAAACCCGCAGCCGCGCCCGCCGCAGAGCCCAAGGCCGAGGCCCCGAAAGCCGAAGCGCCCAAAGCACCGGCAGCCGAGCCCAAACCGCAGCCTGCCGCAGCTCCGAAACCTCAGCCGGCGGCAGCACCAAAGAGCACATATACTAATAATAGTTATACAAATAATAATATGGAAATTAAAACTAAAGACAAGACGCTTACTACCGTCTTAATTATTGTTGCAGCAGCAGTTATTATTGGCGTACTTATTTGGTTAGCCATTGATTTTAACTGGTTTGGACCATTCAAGACAGCCAAAGAGGCCCCGGCACCGGTCGAGGTTGTTGTTGACACCACTCCGGCCGTCGACACCACAGTTTATGAGGAGCCAGAGCCGGAACCGGTTATTATTGAGGAGCCGGTTGACCCAAGCTCGATGCACTATCACATTATTGCAGGCAGCTTCCAGGTTGAGTCGAATGCCATCCGCTTCCAGGAGGATATGCGCAGTCGCGGCTACAACGCAGTGATTCTGACCCGTGGCACGGGCTATCACTACGTGAGTGTCAAGGCCTTCGACAGCCGTTCAGAAGCAATTGCCGAGTGGCGCAATATGACAATCGAGAACCCGAACCTCTGGATTTTGGTAAAGTGATTTTTTTATCATAGTGTATTAGACAGAAAGCCCCGGACAATTGTTCGGGGCTTTTCTTTTGCTATGGTTTGATGGTTGGCGCTGCGGTGTCGGACTCCATCAAAAAAACGATTTGGAAACGCTATTCGTGCTGACCTTTCTTTCCCTCGTAGAGCGAGAATTTGCGGAACGAGCATTCGAGCGCGCCGTTGTAGAGCTTGATTTTGCGCTCGGGGCGAAGTCCGATGAACTTCATACACTCGGGGTTGCTGCCGATAAGCCACGCCTCGTAGCCGCCGAAATCAACCTTCAGCTTGTCGCCGATTTTCTGGTAGAAGATGCGCAGGTCGTTGGGTTGGAGGCGCTCGCCGTAGGGCGGGTTGGTGACAATGGTGCCGCCGGGTGTTTTCGGGCGCAGGTCGAAGAAGTTGTGCATACTCACGCTCACCTTCTTGCTCAGGAAGGCCGCCTTGATGTTCATTTCGGCCGCCTTAACCGCTCCCGGTGCAATGTCGCTGCCGCTGATGGTGTGGGTGAATGGCGGAGTGTTAATCGTTTCCTCAGTGATGTCGGAGAATAGGTCGGCATCGAAGTCGGCCCATTTCTCAAAGGCAAACTCCTTGCGGTAGGTGCCCGGAGCAATGCCGTAGGCTATCATTGCGGCCTCAATGAGCAGAGTGCCCGAGCCGCACATCGGGTCGAGGAAGTCGGTCTGGCCGTTCCAGCCGGAGAGCATAATCATTCCGGCGGCCAGCACCTCGTTGATTGGCGCTTTGACGCTCGCCTGGCGGTAGCCGCGCTTGAAGAGCGGTTCGCCCGAGCTGTTGAGCAAAACGGTGACGTGCTTCTCGGCAATGTGAATCTCGATGCGGAGGTCGGGGTTCTCGGTGTCAACGTTGGGCCGCTTGCCGGTGCGGCGGCGGAACTGGTCGGCAATGGCGTCTTTGGCTTTGAGCGACGCGTACTGCGAGTGTGTGAAAACCGACGAGTGAGTTGTGGCCGATATGGCGAAAGTCTGGCTGGTAGTCAGATACTCGTCCCAGTCGATGCGGCCAATCTCTTTATAATAGGTATCCTCGTCTTTGGCGTCGAACTCGGTGATGGGCTTCAGCACGCAGAGTGCGGTGCGGAGCCGGTAGTTGGCGCGGTACATCATAGCCTTGTCGCCGCTGAACGACACGGCGCGGTTCAGCACCTTCACGTTTTCGGCGCCAATTTCATTCAATTCCCCAGCCAGTATTTCCTCAAGCCCGGCAAAGGTTTTTGCCACCATCTGATAGCTCCCGGTTTCTGTTTTTTTTGCAGTCATTGCTGATTCGTTTTTTGAGGGTGCAAAGCAAATCAACCGCGGCATACTTTGCAACTTTTTTCGACCTCGCAAACACGGTTTTCTCCTTGTAATAATTGTTGACGTTTGCGTACAGTGCAATAAACTGTTTTTCAACATTGTTTTGAAAGGCCTAATCAACAGTGTCCGCCGCGGCCTTGCTGTTTTTTATTGACTAACGTTGTTTTTTTGGTTGATGTATCTATATTTGTGCCATCAACCTTTTTTCGTGCATTTGCATAGAAAAATGTGATTGAGTGAAAGAGCCCAAATAAACATTTATTGAACGGAAACGAGAATATTGTTGACCTAAATATTTTTATAACAATTAAAAACAAGTGTTTATGAGAAAAAGCGCATTAGTTATTTGTGGACTGTTGGCACTTTGTGCCACAACAAAAGCGCAAGATTTTAGTCACAAATACTTGAGAGACAGGGCCGTTCCCGGTAATCGGGAGCGGCCTTGTTGTTTTTATTATTGACAAATATCAGTTTTTTTATTAGCGTATCCAATTTTGTTCTTTTGACCTTTTTTCGTGCATTTGCGTAGAAAAAGTTGTGATTGGGTAAAAGAACGAAAAAGAAATATTTGAATGGAAACTAAATAATTATAGAGTTAAATATTTAAGGACTTTTAAAAATCAGTGTTTATGAAAAGAAGCGCATTAGTTATTTTGGGATTGTTGGTACTTTGTGCCACAGCAAGAGCGCAGGACGAAAAGTTCAAGGCATTGTTTATGTACAACTTCACAAAGTACATAGAGTGGCCGCAGACTAAACAGTCGGGCGATTTTGTGATTGGTGTTATTGGCAATTCGGCCATTGTGGGCGAGTTGGAGACAATAGCACAGAAGAAAACAGTTGGTGCACAGGCAATCAAGGTTAAGCAGGTTAGCTCGGCCGAAGATTTGACCCGTATGCACATTGTTTACGTAACCGAGGACAAATCGGGTGAGGCAACTGGCATAGCCGGAAAGGTCAAGGGCAAAGGTGTTGTCCTGATTACCGACAAGGCCGGATATGCACAGTCAACTTCGGGAATCAACTACATCAAGAAAGACGGCAAGCCGAATTTTGAGGTCAGCAGCAAGCACCTCGCCGAGGAGGGTGTCAAGGTGTCGGCTCAGCTGATGGCACTTGGAACCGCCGTCGATTAAAAAACAACTAATTGGTAACTTTAAATTATGATGAAGATGAGAAAATTGATACTCTGCGCAACAATGTTAGTGGCAATGACCTGCCAACTGTTCGCACAAAACACCGACATTTCGTCGATGACAAAAGACGACATTATGAAACTCTCATATGACGAGTTGCTTGAAATGCCCTTTGAGGACGTTATGAAACTTGCCGACATTATGGGTGTGTCGATGGACGACCTGTTCGCAATGATTATGAACAAGAGCGTGTCGTCGGCGTCGAAGAAGGCTGAGGATTCGTTCAAATCGCCTCTGGCATCAACCGTAATCACCAAGGCCGAGATTCGCTCATACGGCATCACCTCGATTGAGGAGGCTCTGCGCCTGATTCCTGGTGTGATTGTTCAGGAACGCACCAACGGTATGTACGACGTGCACATCCGCGGTTTGAACAACATTCCTGACAACCAGATGATGCTCTACACCGAGAACGCAAATACACTGCTGATGATTGACGGCCGCATTGCTCACGAGTATGCAACAGGCTGTGTCGATTTTTCGGTTCTGCCAATCGGCGTTGAGGATATTGAGCGTATTGAGGTTGTTCGTGGCGCCAACGCCGCACTCTACGGCCCCAACGCTTTGATGGGTGTTATCAACATCATTACCGAGAAAACTACTGAGAACTCGAAAGAACTGCAAGGCAGCCTGACAATGGGTACTCACGAGAACTATATCGGCGATGTTGCTTACCGCAAGAATTTCGGCAAGAAACTGGGTGTGGGCATTACCGCCAACCTGCAATATCGTCGCCGCAACACCAACCAGCTCTATGTTTACCCGACTCAAGGTTTGATGTATTCGAAATTGAACGACCAGGAAAGGGCATACGTTGAAATGCAGGGCGGCCTTGACCAGCAGACTTTGGGTGCTTTTCTGTATGGCGCATACAGAGATGAGGAAGGAAATGTGAAATACGATCCGTCAAGAGTAAAACTGATTGACGCATCGCAGGGCGGATATTACAAGACAACCGATATTGAGAATTTGAAACAGCTATTCACATTTGGTGCCATTGCCGGCGAGGTTCCTGACGAACTGAAAGCAACGATTTACGAAATGCAAAAGGCAAAAGGTGCCGAGTATTTGCAGAGAGTGTATGGAGAGACAGAAGCATCGGAAAAAACTGTAGCAATGTTCCTTCAAGGTTTGGCCGGCAGTCTTCCTTACGGATTATACGACGCTATGGAGAAACAGCTTGACGTTGCCGATATGTTCGACGACCCGGGAATGTCGCGCAAGACATACGGCTTCAACTCTTACGTATCGTACCGTCCGTTTGAAGATGTTACATTCGACCTCTCGTTCGGCTATCAGCAGTCGCGCGCCAATACTCTTCCGGTTGGTGAGCTGCCGTTCACTATGTCTGAGCGTATTTCTCAAACAGGTTATGCAAATCTGAATGCTAACATTAAAGATTTGAGTTTGAATGTTAACTATATGGGTGGCCCGAAAGACTTTATGAAGGGCGCTCCCGGATTCAAAATCTTTACACATAATATCCAAGCAAGTGCCGAGTACGACATCAAAGTTGGCGATATTTTGAATGTTGTGCCGGGTGTGTCTTACAACTATGTAATGTTCAAGGATTACATTCCAGATTATAAGAACCCAAGCGACCCGAACGATTTCTCGTGGGAGTATCACAACCACGGTTATGTATCGCCCAACGGACGCCACTTGACAGGTTATTTCGATGGCGGAACAGCCGAGTTGAAAGACTTTGCTCCGAGCTTGCGTGCCGACTTCCACATTGGCAAATTCCGCGCCATTGCAGCCGCCCGTTTCGATAAAACAAACATTCCTGACGATTGGAACCCCTCGTATCAGATTGGTGCCAACTATCTGATTAACGACAACAACATCATCCGCGCATCGTACAGCACCGCTATGCGTTCGGCCAATATGGTGAACTCAAACACCTTGTATACTTGGCACCGCGATGGTATGATGCCGCCTGACACCGTTTATTTCCAGGCTGATAAGAATGCGCCGTTGGCAAAAACAAGTAACATTGAGTTAGGTTACCGCTGGCGTCCGACCGAAAAAATCCTTATCGATGCCGAGGCTTACTACTCAATTAGCAAGGACTTTGGCGCACTCAAAGCCAACCAGTCTTCAGTTATCCTGCCGTCAACCTATATGATGGGCTTTATGACCGACACATCGAACTTGGGTGCATTGAATAATATCCAAGAAGGCAGAATTGATGAAAGTGTGTTGGGCGTGCTCGGTAAGTTTATGGGCATATCAAGTGTGTCTACAAATATCAAATACAGCAAACTGCCGTATACTGTTAAGCAGATGGGCATTGGTGTGAATGTTGACTGGATTATATCGCCGAAACTCATTGCCAAGGTGAACGCCAACGTTCAGCAGACCAAAATCGACAACTATTATGCCTACAACCAGAACGCTGAGGTTCTGGGCCAGTTGGGTCAGGTTTTCGGTATGATTACCCGTATTCCGGATTGGATTTACAACATCCAGTACGATGCTATTGAGGAACTGATTGAGGATGGCACATATCCTAACGATCCGGACTTCAACTTTATGGCTGATCCTGCTGATTTTATGGCATATCTTGAAAGATATATTGGCAAATACTTGCCCAATGCCATTATGACTAATGTGAACAATATTGATGCAGTGCGGGCTGAATACAATTCTCTTGACGAAGCCGGCAAGGCTGCTATGCTCGACCGTCTGCGCCATAGCGAGAATGCACAGGAATATGCTTCGTACTATGCACTTGAGTATGGTATGTACAGCGAGAACGGCATATTCCACTTTGGTGATTCGAAACCGTATGAAATACCGACAGAGAATGGTGTTAAGCACAAAGCAACTCCGAGTGTTTACGGTATGGTTGGTCTCATCTACAAGCCGACTCCGAAAATCGACATCGCAGCATACGGCAACTACATTGGCAAACGTACCTACGCTACCAAGTTTAGCACCGAGAAGCTTGACGACCGCTTCACAGTTAGTATGAAGTTTGGTTACAAACCTGCCGATGGCATCGAGGTTTACCTGAACGCTCACAATATGTTCAACAACAAAGAGCAGGAGTTCCCCTACGGTGACAAGATTGGTGGAATCTACTCTGTAGGCGTAAGCTTCGGATTCTAGGTTTTAGTCATAAACACTTGTGAGACAGGGCCGTTCCCGGAAATCGGGGGCGGCCCTGATTTTTTTGTCGGCAAGACGGGATAATTAATTGATATGTATCATAATTTTGCGTGTCGATTCCGATTTTTGATAATTCAACTTTTTTTTCGAAACAGCGTACAAAAATTTGTGTTTTATGAGAAGGATGAAAGTTCTTTTTATTTTGAATATGAATTAGTTATAAGACTAAATATTTTTTAGCAATTTTTAAAAACAAGTGTTTATGAAAAAAAGCGCATTAGTAATTTTAGGGCTGTTGGCACTTTGTGCCACAACAAAGGCGCAGGACGAAAAGTTCAAGGCATTGTTTATGTACAACTTCACCAAGTACATAGAGTGGCCTCAGGCTAAACAGTCTGGCGATTTTGTGATTGGTGTTATTGGCAACTCGGCCATTGTGGGCGAGTTGGAGACAATAGCACAGAAAAAAACTGTTGGTGCACAGGCAATCAAGGTTAAGCAGGTGAGCTCGGCCGAAGATTTGACCAAGATGCACATTGTTTACGTAACCGAGGACAAATCGGGCGAGGCGGCGGGCATTGCCGGAAAAGTCAAGGGCAAAGGTGTTGTCCTGATTACCGACAAGCCGGGATTCGCACTATCCACTTCGGGAATCAACTACATTAAGAAAGACGGCAAGCCGAATTTTGAGGTCAGCAGCAAGCACCTCGCCGAGGAGGGAGTTAAGGTGTCGGCCCAGTTGATGGCACTTGGCACCGCAGTCGATTAAATTTAAAAGAAACCATTGATTACAAATTTTAAAGAACTATTACGAGTATGAAAAGAATGATTTTTTGCGTGGCGATGCTTGTGGCTATGACCTGCCAACTGTTCGCACAAACCAAAGATATTTCGTCGATGACTAAAGACGACATTATGAACCTCACCTACGATGAGCTGCTTGAAATGCCGTTCGAGGACGTGATGAAACTGGCCGATATTATGGGTGTGTCAACCGACGATCTGTTCGCAATGATTATGAACAAGAGCGTGTCGTCAGCATCGAAGGCCGAGGAGAGCAACTTTGTTTCGCCGCTCTCAACAACAGTAATCACAAAGGCTGAGATGCGCACATACGGCATCACAACAATTGAGGAGGCTTTCCGCCTGATTCCGGGTATGATTGTAACCGAAAAAGCCAACGGCATCTACGATATTCAGATGCGCGGTTTGAACAACATCCCCGACAACAACACACTTCTTTACACCGAGAACGCCAACACGCTTGTGATGGTTGACGGACGCCAAATCCGCAACAGCGTTATGGGCGCCCTGACTCTCGATATGCTGCCTATTTCGATTGAGGATGTTGAGCGTATTGAGGTTGTTCGCGGTGCAAGTAGCGCACTCTACGGCTCAAACGCTGTCACCGGTGTAATCAACATCATCACCGAGAAAGCCAGTGCCCAGTCGAAACTGGTTTCGGGCGCCGTTCAGGCAGGCAACAACAACACAATTGTGGGCGACATCGCTTTGCGCAAATCGCTGGCTGGCAATAAAATATCTGCCGGACTCACATTCAATGTGCAGCAGCGCGGCCGCAACACCGACAAGCTCTATGTGACGCCATCAACCGTGCATTATATGTTAACTGATGATAAATGGGTTGACAAAACAGTCAGGAACCAGGTTTGCGGAAATCTCGAGAACGGATACCTGCAGTTCAACGACGACGAAAAGATTTATTTTGGCCAGGACCTTATGCCGCTGACCGATGGAGGATGGTATTCGGCATCTGAGATACAGAACGTGCGCCAGGTGGTTAAAACACAGATACCGCTTAGAGGCTTTTTTAACAACGATTCTGCAAAAATGGCAGCCGCAGGCCCCGACGCCGCTGTTCACCGCATCTTCAACGCAACCGAGCCCGAGACTCCGATTGCAGGATTGTTCCACGACACTGAGGTTTCGCGCAAGAACATCGGCGTGAACGGTTACTTCAGCTTCAACCCGAATTCCGACATCAGCATCAACGTGAGCGGCGGCTACGGCATTTCACGTGCAATATCAACATCGGTTCGCGACGCCATTGTTTCGTTCAACGAGCGCGAGGCCAAAACTGCATACGCAAACCTGCACGCACAACTTTTCGGCTTGCAGATTAACTACGGATTTGAGAGCGGCCCGCAGGATTATGCCTACGGTGTTCCGGGCTACAAAATCCAGCACAATATGATGAACGGCGGCGTTGAGTACACACTCAAGCTGGGCGACCTGTCGGTGAAGCCGGCCTTCGACTTCCAATGGGCTAAATACACTGATTATCTGCCGGTTTTCAACGATACTGCTTACGCAACATCGAAAGACTACTCGTGGCATTACGAGGATGAGGCTAGCGCCGATGTTCCGGCCGACAGCTACACGCGTCTTTACGGATTCCTCAATGGCTCGTCAACGCTCTACGCCATTGCCCCGAGTCTCCGTCTCGATTACAAGTTTGGTGGCTTGCGCCTGATTGGTGCCTTCCGCGCCGACAAAACCAACACCCCCGACAAGTGGTATCCGTCGTGGCAGCTGGCAGCCAACTATGAGCTCAACAGCCGCAACTTTGTACGCTTGGTCTATGGCCGCGCCAACCGCGGTGCAACGCTCACCAACACCGATATGAACCTGCAGCGCTTGTGCACCAATATGGAGCCGCAGCGTTTTATCTACACTGGCAACAAGGATGCCAAGTTGGTTAAGATTGACAACTTTGAGGTGGGTTACCGCTGGAAACCTACAGACAACATTCTTGTTGACGCCGAAGTATTCTATTCAAAATCAACTGACTACGGTGCACTTATGAGTAGCGAGACAATGCTTGCCGCTTCAGTTGACCAGGTAAAAGGAACCCTTAGCGGATTGCTGCCGTCAGTGTTGGGTCAGGCCGCAGGTATGAGGGCGGAAATGAGTGCTGCGGGAGCTCCCGAGCCGGCTATTAATGCAGCCATTGCCGCAGCAGTTAGCGGAAGATGCCAAGGCGTGGGCGCCGGCATCGACCTTGAGCCGCGTTCATATATTAGATATTCAAACCTGCCTTACAAGGTTAACCAATACGGCTTGAGCCTTAACGTGGATTGGATTATATCGTCGAAACTCATTGCCAAGGTGAACGCAAATGTTCAGCAGACAAAGATTGACGATTACTATAAATACAGCTTGAGCGATCAGATTGGCTCCCAATTGGGAAAGGCTAATTCGGCCTCAAGCAGAAGCCTTGTGCAGAATAATATGGTTTACGACATTGTGAGCCTTGTGATGGAGAAACAGGCGGCCGGCAGCACTATGCCCGAGATACAGGCGTTCGTCGCCAGCGCTATGCGCGAAGCAAATGTTGAGGAGTATGCCTCACAAGTCGGTTGGTACGGTATGAGTTCTGAGGACCAGGCTCAACTGCTTGACAAACTGAAAGAGGCAGGCGTGAAAGGCGAGGCATTTGAAGGAAACGCTTCTCCGCTGGCAACATATTACAGCCTGAAATACAACGTGGTTTTGGAGGGAGGCGATTTGTATTTCGGCAACACAGACGCCATTCCTCTCCCGCTCAGCAACGGCCGCAAGCACAAAGCAACCCCGACTGTTTACGGTATGGCCGGCCTGATTTACAAGCCTATCGACAAGGTTAACGTGTCGATGTTTGCAAACTACATTGGCAGCCGCACCAGCGAGACTCAGTACGGCACCGTAAAACTCGACGACCGCTTCACTCTGAACGCCAAAGTTGGTTACACACCGATTAAGAATCTTGAGATTTTTGTAAACGGTCACAACCTGCTCAATTCCAAGGCCCAAGAGTTCATCTATAGCGATGAGATTGGCGGTATGTACACAGCAGGTCTGAAGTTTGAGTTCTAAGAATGTTTTAAACTAAAAATGAAGCCGTCTCGGGCAACCGGGGCGGCTTTGTTTGTTTTATGCGTGAGTGATATCAGCTTGATTGGTTTGCATTTTAGCGATGGTGTTGAGGAAAACAGGCAACAAATGCGGCTTAACAAAGATGACATAGCGTTTGTTTCCTTTGAGCGATAATATGAAGCAGAGTGGCGACTTGTCCCCACAAAAAAGGCGCATCCATTTGGGTGCGCCTTTTTTTATCCGTATTGCAATTTTACTTGCTTTGTTTCGGTTTGCTTTGCGTTGGCGGAGTGGCAATGCTTTCGCGCATAGCAGTGTCGGCCTCAATGTTTTTCATCTTGTAGTAATCCATAATTCCCAGATTACCAGCGCGGAAAGCTTCGGCCATAGCGCGCGGCACTTCGGCTTCGGCCTCAATCACCTTGGCGCGCATCTCTTGTGCCAGCGCCTTCATTTCCTGCTCTTGGGCCACCGCCATTGCGCGGCGTTCCTCGGCTTTCGCTTGCGCGATGTTCTTGTCGGCTTCGGCCTGGTCCATCTGCAGCACGGCGCCAATGTTTTTGCCTATGTCGATGTCGGCAATGTCGATAGAGAGAATCTCGAAGGCCGTTCCTGCGTCAAGGCCTTTCTCGAGCACCACGCGCGATATGCTGTCGGGGTTTTCGAGCACGCTCTTGTGGTTGGCCGACGAGCCGATTGACGACACAATGCCTTCGCCAACGCGGGCCAAAACTGTCTCTTCGCCGGCGCCGCCCACCAGTTGCTTGATGTTGGCGCGAACCGTCACGCGGGCTTTGGCAATAAGCTGGATACCATCTTTTGCAACAGCTGTAACTGGCGGAGTGTCAATTACTTTCGGGTTGACCGACATTTGGACGGCCTCAAACACATCGCGGCCGGCAAGGTCAATAGCGGTGGCCATTTTGAAGTTGAGGTCGATGTTGGCTTTCTCGGCCGAAACCAGCGCGTGGACAACCGCCTCAACGTGTCCTCCAGCCAAATAGTGTGCCTCAAGGTCGTCGCGTTTAATTCCCTGAAGACCAGCTTTGTGAGCCTCAATCATTGCGCGGACAATGGTCTGTGGCGGAACTTTTCGCCAGCGCATCAGAATCAGTTGCAGCAGCGAGATGTGGACGCCCGAGATGAGAGCCGTAAACCACAGTCCCACAGGAATAAAGTAGAAAAGTACCCATAAGCCGATAAATCCGGCCACGATACAAATCACCAAAGATGTTGTTACCATCGTTTTTTATTTTAAAGGTTTGACAATTATTTCGTTACCATCAATTTCCATTACCTCAATTTCCGTTTTTGCGTCGGTGATGTTGGCCGATTTTGCCTCGAAGGTCTTTCCGTTGATGAGCACTGTTCCAATAGGACCGAGTCGGGTAAGGGCTGTGCCGCGGTCGCCAACTTTCACGTTTTCAGACACATCGTCGGCTACTTTGCTCTCGATGGCGGTGTCGAGCGCCACTTTGCGCCACGTCGACGAGCGGAGTCCGAAAAACATAATCAGCGTTCCCAAAATGAGCGTTGTGGCCAAAATGTAGTGTGCTGTAGGCGCGCCTATTTGTCTGTAACCCAGGTATATGCCTGCAATCATCAGCAGAAGGCCTAAAATTCCAGCCACATTGATGCCCGGAAGCACAAATATTTCGAGAAATATCAGCAGCAGGGCTATCAGCAGAATTATAATTATTCCGGTTAGTGACATATTATTCGATTGAAACTGTTAGTTCTCTGTCAATCAAGCTGTTTTTCATCGGCAACAGTCGTTTGTAACTGCCCGATTTCACCTCGTAGCGGCCTTTGTGGTGCACAATAATCGCACATTGCTCGGCCTGCTCGGGTGTATGATGGCACACATCAATCAGACTTTCAATCACGTGCTCAAAGGTGTTGAAGTCATCGTTGTAAAGGACAAGGTGCAGAATGTCTTGTTTTTCGATAAGTTCGTCGGCTTGTCCGTCAAATTGTTCGCGGTTCATTGCTTTTGCTTTAAGTCTCGTAAATATAGCTGATTTTATTGACGGACGGCAATCCGTCAGGCAAAAATGAGCAAAGTTGATTATGCCGTGGAGGCAAATCTTCAGTAATTGTATATCAGTAATATACAAGTGTCCGGATAATCGTGGGGTAGGGGAACTGTTATTTTCCGACAGCTGTTCGGCGCTTGGTGATAAGGCCGGTGCTGGTGAAATTGCGCTGCCAGATGCTGGCCTCACCCATATAATATAGGTTGCTGCTACCCGAAATGGTTACTCCCAAACGCTTTTTTGCGTTTACTGAAATTTCGGCATAGCCCGAACCAATCACCGTGCAATAGTCTGATTGTAAGTCGAATGTGTTCACAATGCAGTCGTCGTGAGCGTCAATAGTCAGTTTCTCGACGTAACCGCGCAAGGTTGCGTTTCCGCTGTCGAAGACTTTCAACGAGCATTTGGCCGCCTTGAACTCAAAGTCGAGTTTCGATGCATCGCCGCAAATAAATTCTATCTCGTCGAAATTGCTTGCTTTCTCCGATTTAAGCGTAACCTCGCTGAGCAGCGTAACCTGTTCCAAATCTCTGAAAGCCACTGTAACATTGAGCTTTAGGGCTTTTTTAACGTTCGGAACAAATACATAAAGTATGCTGTCGGACACCGATGTTTTGAACAGCGGAATAAGGTTCTCTTCCGACTCAATCTTCACATTTTCAGTTGTTTCCTGCGATAGGAACAATTCAACCTGTCCTTGGACAACCACGCGGTTAAAGCCGCTGACTTGTCTGACTTCGGTTTTGATTTTACCGTTTCCTTTGATGTTTTGAGCGAAAGTGCCGCCCGACGCAAGGACGAGCATTGATGTTAGGGCGCAATAAATGCCAATAAATCTGTTTTTTCCCATTGGTTTGAAATTTCGTGGTGCAAATGTCTGTAAATTTCAATAAAATGGCAAGAAGTTGGCTTATAAATTTGCAGCTTGCGTGTTTAAAATTTCACGTGCGTTTTGTGGGGGCTAATTTTTCCGTTGGATGTTCGACGCCATTTCCTCAAGGAACTGGTTGCGCTTGCGGCGCGACAGAATGGCCACCGAGCCGCCTTCCATAATCACGTCGCCGTCGAACCGCGACACTTTCTGCACAAAATTCAGGTTCACCAGATGCGATTGGTGGGTGCGGAAAAATGGATAATCCTCGAGCATATTTTCAAACTCACCCAAGTTCTTCGACACCAGCAAATCGTTGCGTCCCTTGATGTGCAGCGTGCTGTAGTTGCCATCCGACTGAATGTGGATAATATCCTTAACGTTCACAAACTCAATTGATTCGGCTGTGGCCAGAACAATTTTTTCGGGCTTGTCGAGTTTGGTGTTTTGCAGCAGGGCGTTGAATTGTTCCTCGTGCTTGCTGTTGGTGCCGCGACTGATGATTTTCTTGATTGCGGCATCCATATCATTGTAGTCGAAAGGCTTTAGAAGATAGTCTATTGCGCTGTATTTAAATGCTTTAATGGCATATTGATTGAACGCTGTGACAAAAATCACATCAAAATCGCGTTTCGAGAGTTTTTCCAGAATGTCGAAACCGCTGCCGTCGGGCAGTTCAATGTCCATAAACACAAGGTCGGCATCGGTTTCCGACAGTAAATCAACGGCCGTTTTGACGCTGTTGGCCGTACCTAAAATATTGAACGACGGATAGTTGTCCGCAATAAACGATTTGACCGACTCAACGCCGTGAGCCTCATCATCAATAATCACAACTTTAATATCCGTTTTCATTTTCCCCCAAAAAAGCGGCTAAAGATAAATTAATTTTCTTCATCCGCACCTTTGTCGCGCGTTTTATTTCCTTCAACCACTATCACAATCTCGCCTTTCACACCCGTTTCGGTGAAGTGGGCTATGGCCTCGCTGATGGTTCCGCGATAGTTTTCTTCGTGAATTTTAGATATTTCGCGCGATACGCACACCCTGCGGTCGGGGCCGAAAACCTCGGCAAACTGCTCGAGCGCTTTCAGCAGACGGTAGGGCGATTCGTAGAAAATCATTGCCCGTTCTTCGTTCCTCACGGCCTCAATGCGCTTTTGGCGGCCTTTTTTCTGCGGCAGAAAACCTTCAAAGCAGAAACGGTCGTTGGCGAAACCGCTATTGATGAGTGCAGGCACAAAAGCCGTGGCACCTGGCAGGCATTCAACTTCAATATCGTTCTGAATGCACTGTTTGACAAGCATATAACCCGGGTCGGAAATGCCAGGCGTACCTGCGTCGCTGATGAGCACGGCCGATTTAGCGGCGGCCACCATATCGGCGTAATGCGCCACCTGTTGGTGCTCGTTGAATTTGTGATAGGGAATGAGTTTGTTCTTTATCTCGTAATGATTCAATAAGATACCTGATGTGCGGGTGTCTTCGGCCATAACAAAGTCGGCTTCTTTCAAGAGCCGTAGCGCACGCAGCGTAATATCCTCAAGATTGCCGACAGGTGTTGGAACAAGATAAAGTTTGCCCATCGTTTTACGATTTAAAACGTTGATATACAAGTTCAAGGAAGTCTACAGTAGTCTCGTCTTCCTGGTTCCAGTTGCGACTACTGAAAAGTTTGTCTAGCGCTTCGTTGATGTTGGCTGAACTTTCAATCAAATCAATAGTCTGCTCGTATTGGATGCTGTCGCGGTCGAAAAGCTCGTTCACAAACCTTATGCGGTCGTTGATTTTGATGGCTTTGCGAAGGTTTGTTATCGGGCGGCTGTTAAACCGCGATGCCAGATTGGCCTTCTTCTCGAGTCCTGCAAGCACATCGTTCACCGATGGCGTGTTCTGCTGGAACCGGTCGGCCAGAGTGCTTGGTTTGCTCTCGGTTTTGGCTGGTTCGGTCGGCGCCGATGCTGCGGGTTGCTGCTCATCTTCAGCGTTGTAAGTTTGTTCAACATCCGCTGTGTTGTTGGCAAACATATCGGCCAGCGATTTGGCTTTTTTCGCTTCTTCCTCAGCGGCCTTTCGTGCGGCCTCGGCTTCAGCGGCTTTGCGGGCCAATTCTTCGGCGGCTTTTCGTGCAGCCTCGGCCTCGGCAAATCTTCGGGCTTCCTCTTCCTTGGCTTTGCGAGCGGCCTCTTCAGCAGCAATTCTGCGAGCGTTTTCTTCAGCTTTTCTGGCTTCTTCGGCTGCAATTCTGCGGGCTTCTTCTTCGGCGGCTGCCTTTCGTGCGGCTTCCTCTGCAGCCTTTTGTGCGGCAATTCTTTGCGCTTCTTCAGCGGCTTTGCGAGCGGCTTCGAGTTCTTCGGCGCGTTTTGCGGCTTCGGCTTCGGCAAAGAGCCGTGCTTCTTCCTCTTCGGCTGCCTTGCGAGCGGCTTCCTGGGCGGCTATCGCGGCAGCGTTGTCATCACTTGCGGCATCTGCCCCAACTGACGATAAGTGAACGGCAATATTGTTCAAATCGCGGATTTTGCTTTGCAGCATTTCAATTGCAAATGGCTGAATATCACCATCGTCGGGCAGACTTTCAATCATTGATACAAGAACCGTCGCCTCGGCCTTGATTATTTTGATAAGATTTTTTGTTTGCATCGCTCTCGATAAAGATTTATTTTGCCAAAAATAACGATTGATGTTAAATCAAATTGTCGCACACCAATTTTTTTGTTGACTGATATGTTTTTTGAAAATGGCAACGCCGATGGCGGACGTATTGAAGTGATTTGTGGCTCAATGTTTTCGGGCAAGACCGAAGAACTGATTCGGCGTCTGCGCCGGGCAAAGTTCGCGCGGCAGAGTGTCGAGATTTTCAAGCCTGCTGTCGATGTGCGCTATTCGGCTGTCGATGTGGTTTCGCACGACGATAACTCAATTCCTTCCACACCCGTCGAGAGTGCGCAGAACATTCTGCTTCTGGCCAGCAACGTGCAGGTTGTCGGGATTGATGAAGCGCAGTTTTTCGACAATGGCTTGATTGATGTGTGCAATCAATTGGCTAACAGCGGTGTGCGTGTCATTGTGGCGGGTCTCGATATGGATTATCAGGGCAACCCGTTCGGCCCGATGCCAAAACTGATGGCCATTGCCGACGATGTGCTGAAGGTCCACGCAGTGTGCGTGCGTTGTGGCGCACTTGCGCAGTTCTCGCACCGCCTTGCCAAAACCGATAAACTTGTCCTTCTTGGTGAAACCGACAGCTACGAGCCTCTCTGCCGCAGCTGTTTTTTGAAAATGAAGACTGAAGACAAAAACGGAAACTGAAAAAATCAGTCCTTCAATCCTTCAGTCCTTCAATTATTGTCTCTCCGTCAGGTGCTTCCAATAGCGGACGGGCATATCCTGTTTCATTTTGCGCGGGTTGCGGCGCGATTCAATGGCTATCGATTTATAATAGGTGCGCCAGAGCGATTGGAAAAGCTGTTCATCGGCATCCATAATGCTTGCGTCGAGGCGTCCGTCGCGGCCGAATTTAGCGTCGTTGGCAAAGGTCACGCGGTTAACGTCGTGTAAATCATACATATATCCGTATTGGCGCTGAAGGTCGTAGATTATCCACTGCTGGTCGGAAAAACGGTCGCTGAAATGGTCGAGAGTGAGCGGAAGTACGTTGTGGCGCGGCTCAAAGGCGGCGAAGTAAATGCCGTCGGCGGTCTTTTGGAAACGCACGAATTGCAGCATTCGGTGCGCCTCATAGCTGACCTGCTTATACACTTGTGCCAGACGCAGCACATCGGGGTCGCCAAAATTGGTCTCGATGGTTGTTCGTGCATCGGTCGTCTTTCGGATATATCTGAAAATCAGTTCGTCAACATCGCTTATGCCATCGGCAAGCCAACTGACAGTGAGACTGTGCAGCGCCGATTTCGACAGTTTTTTCTCAAGTGAGGTCCACACGCGGACGGCTTTTTGCTCGTCGGTTGTAACTGTGTGAGCCACAGCGCAAAACAACGGTGCGGGCTCATCTGCGGCAAGCAGGTGAGTGGGAAATGTTTTCAGCTGATAGGCATCGAAAACGCACGTCAGCAAGCCGTCGAATGTCTGGTCGTAGACAAAAGCCGATTCAGCAAAATCGCTCATCAATAGGGTGTTACAAGTTGTACGGGCTGGTCGAAATTCAGCTCAAGCTGGCCAACCGCTTCTTTTTTTGCGGGTTTGGCCACCAGCAGCGAGCGCACGTTTTCGGGTTTCAACTCGTTGATGGTGCCCATTATGGGCAGTTCGCGGCAGTTGATGAAGTATTTTGCTTTCTTCAAAACTACGCCTATCTTCTTTAGTTGCAGAAAAGTAAGCGCGCCGTATCGCCTCGAGGCCACAATCTGCATAGCCGATTTCACGCCAATGCCCGGCACGCGCAGAATGTGCTCGTAGCAAGCTGTGTTCACATCGACCGGGAAAAACTCGGGGTGGCGCAGCGCCCAAGCCAGTTTGGGGTCCACATCGAGGTCGAGGTTGGGGTTGGCGTCATCGACAATCTCGTTCACTTTGAATTTGTAGAACCGCATCAGCCAGTCGGCCTGATAGAGGCGGTTTTCGCGCACAAGCGGTGGTTGCTTCAAGGCCGGCAGACGAGTGTCGTAGGTGTTAACGGCCACATATCCAGAATAATAGACGCGCCGGATGGATGGCCGCTGGTAGAATGCCGACGACAGGCGCAGAATGTCTTTGTCGGTGTCGTTGGTGGCGCTGACAATCATCTGGGTGCTTTGTCCGGCTGGCACAAAACGCGGCGCCGAGCGGTGTCGGCTGCGTTCCTCGTGGCTCTCGAGCACGCCCTGATGAATGATTTTCATCGGTTGGAATATGCTCTCGTAGCTCTTTTCGGGCGCAAGCATTTTCAAGTTGCTCTCGGTCGGAATCTCAATGTTGACGCTCATTCGGTCGGCATACAATCCCGCCTCGGTTATCAGTTGCTGGCTGGCTCCAGGTATGCTTTTCAGATGGATGTAGCCGTTGAACCGCTGCGCGCGCAGGTCTTTCACCACTCGCACAAGCCGTTCCATTGTGTAGTCGGCGTTTTGCAGCACGCCCGAACTCAAAAAGAGCCCCTCAATGTAGTTGCGGCGGTAGAACTCCATTGTTATCTCAACCACCTCGGCGGGTGTGAATGTGGCTCGCGGAACATCGTTGGTGCGGCGGTTGACGCAGTAGGCGCAGTCGAAAATGCAGTAGTTGGTGAGCATCACTTTCAGCAGCGATATGCAGCGTCCGTCTTCGGCAAAACTATGGCAGATGCCCACGCCGCCAACGGTGTTGCCCACGCCCTTGCCGTTGTTGCGGCGCACTGTCCCGCTCGACGAGCACGACACATCGTACTTTGCCGACTCGGCCAGAATCTTGAGTTTGTCTAACATTCGCGCATCCATACCGCAGTTTTTGTATAGTGGCAAATTTACATTTTATAACTACGGAACACACGTGAAAAACCGGAATAATTCCGCCGGCGAATAATGTTTTTCTCTAACCGATTTTATCCGATTCAAACCGATATTTATCCGCAAGTGGATAATGGTTGGGATTGTCGCTGCGCGAGAAATTTTAGAAAATCCGCCTGAAAGGCGCTAATAATCATAACCGTATGCAAGCGAAGCGCGGCTTACGGTAAATGTCGCCACTTGATTCTCGCCTGAAAGGCGATACTTTTAGTTTAGTTCAACAGCTTTGTCACCGCTGCTTTTTGCAGGCCGTGGCCGATGATGGGGCACGATAACACTTATTTATAATGTAGGCCTCGTTCAAAAAACATTTTCCATTTCCAACCTACTTTTTATACCTTTGTCTTGCTATGCATTTTATGCCGCAAAGCGTAATTTGCAGAGTGACATATAGAAAGACGTTTACTGACGTTTTCCTTTGGCGACTCAAAACTTCGCAACTTTTGAAAACTCAGCCGAAGAGAAAGCAATTGTGAACGCCTGTGTTAGTGTATATTGACTAACAATCAATATATTCTTGCGTGGGCTTCGCGTTGCTCAATCTTACTGAGTTAGGTAATGCGAAGACCTTGAGTCGTGGGAGCGAGTAACAAGATTCCCACGTTTTTTTATATGGATAGCCAACAAACGTTTTTTCATTGCCTGACTGGGGAGTCGCAAGCACAAACTTTAGTTTAACAAAAAGTTGCGCACGACACGAACAAGTGTATCAGACAATGAAAAAGTTATTTACTATTCTGTTTGCCACGATGCTTATAGGTCAGGCGTGGGCAGACGCGAATTATGATTTTTCCGCCGTTTGTGGGAGTGGACAAACTTTGTATTATAAAATCAAAGATGATGCTGTTTTGGTAACATACCCAAACAACAATCGAATCGATGGAGTGCTTCATTTAAATCTTTTATATGATAATTATTCAGCGCCAACTGGTAATTTGATAATTCCGGAAACCGTTATTTTTGAAGGTGTTACTTATTCAGTCATATCAATTGACAAATATGCATTTGCTCACTGCAGCGGTCTGACTTCGGTAGTCATTCCTAATACAGTTAGGAACATTGGTAAGGCTGCGTTTATGAGATGCACCGGCTTGACATCAATATCGTTGCCTTTTGTTGGTGATAAGCGACAAGAACCAACCGATAATAATACAATGTTTAAATATATTTTTTCATATACTTCTTCTGATGTAGTACCAACAGCATTAAAAATAGTAACAATAACTGGTAGTAGTTATATTCCAAGTAGTGCCTTTGCTTATTGTAGTGGGTTGGTGTCTATAACGATTGGTGATTCTGTAAAAAGTATAGGTCATAATGCGTTCAAAGGTTGTAGTGGGCTGGTGTCTATAACGATTGGTGATTCTGTAACGAGTATTGGCAACTCTGCGTTCTCTGGTTGCAGTGGCTTAACATCAGTGACTATACCAAAATCTGTAACAAGCATTGGTGGCAGTGCATTTGAAAGTTGCAGTGGGCTAACTTCAGTAACAATACCCAATTCGGTTACAAGCATTGGCACATATGCGTTCTCTGGTTGCAGGGAGTTGGCTTCAATAACTATTCCGGATTCTGTAACGAGTATTGGCGACGGTACGTTCCGTGGTTGCAGCGGCCTTTCGTCGATAACAATTCCTGATTCTGTAACCTACATTGGCGAAGAAGCGTTCCTCGGTTGCAACGGACTTACTTCGATAACTATTCCTAATTCTGTAAACATTATTGGCAAATCTGCATTCTCGGATTGCAAAGGACTGACATCGGTAACCATCCCGAATTCTGTAAGTAACATTGGCGAAGAAGCGTTCCTCGGTTGCAACGGACTTACTTCGATAACTATTCCTAATTCTGTAAACATTATTGGCAAATCTGCATTCTCGGATTGCAAAGGACTGACATCGGTAACCATCCCGAATTCTGTAAGTAACATTGGCGAAAAAGCATTCTTGGGATGTGATAGCATTGAAACACTTACCTATAACACAAATGCCATCCATTCTTTGTTCAAAAGTATGCCATCTATTAAAAAATTGAACATTGGCAACTCAGTAACAAACATTGACTATGAAGCGTTCCTCGGTTGCACCGGCCTGACAACTGTATGTATTCCTGATTCTGTAACGAGTATTGGCAACTCTGCGTTCTCTGGTTGCAGTGGCTTAACATCAGTGACTATACCAAAATCTGTAACAAGAATTGGTGGCAGTGCATTTGAAAGTTGCAGTGGTCTAACATCGATAGTTATTCCAAATACGGTAACAAATATTGGCGCTTCGGCATTCAGGGACTGTGTTAACTTAACCATTTATTGTCAGGCGAAGGTGAAACATTCAGGTTGGAATGACAAATGGAACATAAGTGAGAATCCGGTTGTTTGGGGCGCACAGTTGGCTAATGTGGAGGTTACAACTAACAACTCTATTTATGGACAAGTTAGTGGTATGGGTGCTTACATTGACGGTTCGCAGGCAACAATTTTAGCAATTGCCAACGCAGGGTATGTGTTTGTTGAATGGAACGATGGAAATACTGAGAACCCACGCTCAATAATTGCAAATGGTTATTTGAATTTTACGGCCATTTTTGAGAAAACCAATGAACCTGAAGGTGGCAATGAGAATCAAGGATGGAACAATGAAGGTGGTGAAAACACCACCCCAAGCACCGCCGTTTCCGAATCAGCCGCCAATGCCATCAACATCTATGCCCACGGCAACGCCATTATTGTTGAAAACGCTACCGCCGAAATTCGCGTTTATGATGCAATGGGACGTTTGATTGTACGTAGAGACGATGTATACATCGTCTCTACAGAAATCCGCATCAACACCGCAGGCCTTTACATTGTAAAGGTTGGCAATGTGGCGAAACGGGTGATGGTGAATGATTGATTATAACCTGTAGAGACGCAATGCATTGCGTCTCTACATTTTCGGAATAAATCGGATAAAATCGGTTAGGTATAAAAACAATAAGGGGCGGAAATTTTCCGCCCCTACGTATTTAATTCGGTTTAAAATCTGTTAGATACAAAACCTCTGTGCCCTCTGTTTTCTTTGAGCCCTCTGTGTTTAATCCTTAAATCGTCCTTCCCGGATACTGCTCAAGCGCAACGGCCAGCACATTGAGAGCCTGCGCCAAATCCTCTTTTTTCAGCACGTAGGCGATGCGCGCCTCGTTGCGGCCCAATTCGGGTGTGGTGTAGAATCCACTTGCGGGGGCCAACATAACTGTCTGACCTTCATATTCAAAGTCGCGCAGAAGCCACTCGCAGAACTTGTCGATGTCGTCCACTGGCAGTTTTGCCACCGTGTAGAACGCGCCCATTGGTATCGGCGTGTAGCAGCCTGGAATCTTGTTCAGCCCGTCAATCAGGAACTTACGGCGCTCAACAAACTCGTCGTAGGTGTTGAGCATATAATCTTCAGGCGTGTCGATTGACGCTTCGGCAATTATCTGTCCGATGAGCGGCGGACACAACCTCGCCTGGCAGAATTTCATTACGCACGCGCGGACCTCTTCGTTCTTTGTGATGAGCGCGCCAATGCGGATACCGCACTCGCTGTATCGTTTTGAAACAGAGTCGATTAAAATTACATTCTGTTCAATTCCCTCAAGGTTGAACGCTGAAATGTAGGGCGCACCCGTGTAGCAGAACTCGCGGTAAACCTCGTCAGAGAAAAGGAACAGGTTGTATTTCTTCACAATGTCGCGCAACTGGTTCATTTCCTTGCGGGTATAAAGGTAGCCCGTCGGGTTGTTGGGGTTGCAGATTAGGATGCCCTTTGTGCGTTCGGTAATCAGCGCCTCAAACTTGTCCATTGATGGAAGCGCAAAACCGTCGTCGATGCTCGACGGAATGGTCTTGATGACCGCACCAGCCGAAATCGCGAAAGCCATATAGTTGGCGTAAGCAGGCTCTGGCACAATGATTTCGTCGCCTGGGTCAAGGCACGACATAAACGAGAACAGCACCGCCTCCGAGCCGCCCGTGGTGATGATAATGTCCTCAACGTTGGCGTTGATGTTGAACTTGGCGTAGTACGACACCAACTTCGCTCGCAGGCTCAAAAGTCCCTCGCTGGGGGTGTATTCCAATACTTTACGGTCGATTTTCTTCATCGCTTCCAAACCCACTTCAGGTGTTGGAAGGTCGGGCTGGCCGATATTCAGGTGATAAACCTTGATTCCCTTCTTTTTTGCAGCGTTTGCAAGCGGAACCAGTCGTCTGATTGGCGACGACGGCATAATTATTCCGCGTTCTGATATTTTTGGCATTTCTATTCTTTATTTTCGGTTTCTTCCATTGTACCCTTGATATTCAGTTCGATAGGCTCGGTGCTGAAATTGGTGTACACATATATTGTCTTGCTGAAAATGCCGATGCGCGATGCGTCATAGGCCACTTTCACGGTTGCTATTTTGCCACTTTTTACAGGGCGTTTCGAGTAGGTTGGCGTGGTGCAGCCGCACGATGTGCTGATGTTGCTGATAACCAACGCCAAAGTGCTGTCGTTCTTTATATTAAACTCGAATTCGGTTTTGGTGTATTGCGGATGAGTGCCGAAATCGTGTGTCATTTCGTTGATGCTCAAGTGCATACCGGGAATCGGTTGCCACTCTTGCGCCTGTGCGTTTGCCGCACCTAACAATAGAGCCATTGCGGCAATCAAAAAAGTCTTTTTCATTGTTATCGAATTTCAAAAGTCCACAAAAATATCATTTTAACAAATCATTATGCCGATTCTCGCAAAATAATGCGGCTAATCAACCCTCACTTTTATCGCGCCCTGCCGCGTGCCAACAATGTAAATGCCGCTGTGTGGCGCGTTTATCGCGATGCGTCGGGCGGGTCGGGCGGTGGCAATCAGCCTTCCAGCAATGTCGAACACGGTCACCGTCGCGTCAGCGTTCTCAACCACAATGGTGCGCCCAATGGTGTAGGCGGTCAAGCCGATGTGGGTTCCAGAGATTCCAACCGTTGTGGTGTCGGGCTCTTGCGGCTTTTGTTCCTCGGGTTTTTGCTCTTCGGGGTTCGTTTGCTCGGGTTTCTGCGGCCTGACGAGTTTCACAATGTCGTCAGCCGAACGCGGAATGATTCGGTAACTGTTGTCGGCCGATGTGTAGTACACAATTCCCGTGATGCGGTACATTGAGTCGATTTCGAGAGCAAAGTCGCTGATTCTGTATTTGTTATAGATGAGAATGCTGTTTGTTGAGTCGCTCACCGTGAACAGATTTTCGAACCCGCCAGTGCAGACCACGCTGTCAATGGTGACAATAGCGTTCTGGTAAGCCGTTGATAATGCGTCTTCTACAATTATGGTGTCGGTCAGAATCCGATTGTTGCTGCTGGCGATTGCGAGGGCTTCGATTTGCTCGATGCAAGCCATTCCGAAGTTTTCGGCAATTACCCCCGAAACCTTGATTCGGTCGCCAACCGCAACATTTGCGGCGTAAAGATTTCCCTCGTCAAACACCATTATTCCCGACCACATTCCTGTGCTGTCCTGAATATGGATTTCCGCGCCTTTCGATGTGATAACAATGTGAGTTACAATGCCTTCGGTTGAAATTGGCTTGCCAATGTTCGCCATCAGGCCGCCATCGAGTTTCGCGATGTCTTTGATTGTCAATTCTTTCGATTTTTCCCAATCAACCCTCACGCTCCAAACTTTTTCTGTCAAATCCTCGGCAGTGACTTTGATTGTTTGCGGTTCGTTGAAATCCCATTTTGTTTTTGCCGTGAAAACTCTTTTACTCGATTTGAACAAAGTGGATGAAACCGAAGCAAATTCTGCAATGGTTATGACTGGCGTAAGTTTCAGACTGTCAAGATTGTAAGCCATAAAAGCGTCAATTGTTGCGTTTGCCGTGTCAATCGTAACGCTTATAGGTACTGTCTCTACAAAGCTGAATGTCAGAATGTTATTGTCGGAGCTTGGCTTTGGTGCCATAGTCACGATTATTGTCCATACTTTCTGATTGACGCTGTCGCCAGCAATGACAGTTGCTGTTACTGGTTGCGATAAATCAACCGTATCAGCCGCAAGTGAGTCGTTTATAAACATTTGCGCACCTTGCGATATTCGGTAAGAAACAGCCAATCGTGTTAGGTCGGTTCCGTAAGGCACTTCAACCAAAACGCCCGTAGCCGCAGGGTAGATATTTGCCTCAATGCCGCCAATGCTCATTTTCAATATATCAGCGTTGTGCCCGATGCCGTGTCGCCCGAGGTCGCTCCAGTCATCTTTGCCGAGCACCATCCACTGGCTGTCGAGTGAGTCGGT
>CAMJCK010000024.1:0-53096 GCA_946404125.1 uncultured Bacteroidota bacterium
GAAGTGGCCTCGTCGGCGAGAATGAACTCGGGCTCGACGGCTAGGCTTCGGGCAAGGCAGAGACGCTGCTGCTGACCAATCGAGAGTTTGGTGGCGGGGCTTGTCAGGCGGTCCTTCACCTCGTCCCAAAGGCCCACAACTTTCAGATAATGGCGCACAATTTTCCGCAACTCGCGGCGGCTGCTGACACCGTGAATCTTGCAGCCGTAGGCAATGTTGCCGAAAATGGACATCGGCAGCGGTGTGGGACGCTGCGGCACAAGGCCGATACGGCGGCGCAGTTCAACCAAATCGGACGCCGAACAGTTCACAATGCTTTTGTCGCCAATGCGAATATCGCCCGACGTGCGCACGCCCTCAATCGTGTCCGACAGGCGGTTCAGGCTCTTGAGCAGAGTGGATTTTCCACAACCCGACGGTCCCACAATGCACGTGATTTTGTTGGCGGGAATGGTCACCGACACGTCTTTCAGAATGGGCGAGCCCTCAATCGACAGGTTGAAATGGTCGACTGTGAGTTCGGGCGCCACATCGGGGTGCTTGAACTTTGCGTCGGGCACAAACGGCTCGTTGCTGTCGTTGGCGAAGATTTTTCGCAATATGAGTTTTCTCATCGTAGTTTATGTTTTGAGAATCGGTTTGTTATAAATCGACCTAAAAGACTGATTACAAGCACAATAATTGTCAATACAACGGCTGCGGCGTAGGCGCGGTTCTGCACTTCGGCCTGCGGCGCGCTCAATTGGAAGAAGATTGACAGCGGCAGCGTGGCCGTCTGCTGCGAGAGCGACGTGGGGATTGTGTCGGAAAAACCCGCGGTGAACATCACGCCCGCCGCATCGCCGATTGAGCGCCCAACCGAAAGCAGCGTTGCGGTGGCGATTCCAGGCGCTATCTGCCTCATTACCACGCCCATAGTTTCCCAACGCGTCGCGCCAAGCGAAAACGACGCCTCAAGCAAATCGCGCGGAAAATTCTTCGCCACCTCGTCCATCGAGCGGATTAGAATGGGGATAATCAGCAGAGTTTCAACCAGAATGCCGCCCAAAAGCGACGTGCGCAGACCGAAATAAATCATCAGCGTGAATGCAAACGCACCGTAAACGATTGACGGAATGCCAAATAGCACATCGAAAGCCAGCCGTGCCACGTAGGCCAACCGCGACTTCGATTTCAGATAAACGTTCAGAAAAAAGACCACGGGAATGCTGATTATCAAACCTATAGCCGTTGACGCAAGCACAATGTAGAGCGACCCGACAATGGCGTTCAGGAAGCCGCCCGACTTGCCAATGTAGAATCCGCCACCAGGCAGCGACGACACCATTTCCCACGTCAGGCTACGCGCGCCGCGCTTGAAAACCGTCCAGATAATGCTGCCCACCAGCAGAATGACAGCCGCTATCGACAAGTACATCGCCACACGCGCAATTCGTTCTTTTACAACAAGTTTGTTCATTAAAAGTTTAGAGTTTAACGTTTAGAGCTTAGAAGGTTTAGTGCTTCGCTGTTGAACAAGTTGAAACGAGTCATTCTTCATTATTAATTATTCATTGTTAATTGTTAATTTTCAATTCTCAACTGTCAATTACTTTCTTTCTATCTTTCTCAAAACCAATCGCGAAGCAAGGTTGAACACCAGCACCACCACGAAAAGCAGCAGCGCGGCGAACATCAGCGCCGACTCGTACATCGGCAGCGACAGCATCTCGCCGTAGTTGTTGGCAATGAGCGCGGGGATTGGGTAGCACGCATCGAAGACCGAATGCGGCACGGCGGCCATATTTCCGCACACCATCAGCACGGCAATGGTCTCGCCCAGCGCCCTTGAAACGGCCAGCACCACCGACGCGAAAACGCCAGGCATCGACTTGCGCAGAACAACGCTTTGCGCTGTCTGCCAACGAGTTGCGCCCAATGCGTACGACGAGTCGCGAAGGTCGTTGCCAACGCTTGAGAAGAGTTCGACAAACAGACTCACCAACAACGGTAAAATCATAATACTCAACACGATACCCGCCGCCAGAGTTGTGTATCCCGACGAGAAACTGACGAAATACGGCGCCAGCCTGTCCGAAATCCACGGCACAATGACCAGCGTGCCCCACACGCCATAAATAACAGACGGCAGCGAAGCCAGAATGTCGAGCGCGGGATAGACGCATTTTTTCACCCATCGGCGGGCGTATTCGGTCAGAAACACAGCGGTGAAGAGCGACAGCGGCAGCGCAATGACGACGGCAATCAGCGTCACCCAAATGGTACCCATCACAAACGGGAAGAAACCGAATTTGTTCTTGAACGGCTGCCACGTTGAGTCGGTAAGCAAGTCCCACAGCGGGATTTCGCTCAAAATGGGCGCCGATTTCCGATAGAGCCCCCATCCCATCACCAGCACAAACGCCAGCGCCACAATGGTCACCGTCCGCATAGCGCCACTCGCCGTTCTGTCCTTGATAATCCGTAAGTTACTCATTTTCGCCTTGCTTTTACCTATTATATTGATAGGTGAATCGGCGGCAAATGTATGCTTTTTGGTTATTCAGCCTACCAAATTAATGGGTTAAAAGGTGAAAACGGGTATTTATACTTATTGGTTGTGTCGGAAATGCGTAGGGCGAAGGTTTAGGGTTAGGGAAAAGAACACAGATGACACTGATTAAACAGATTGGCACAGATTTTTCAAGTAAAAATGGATTTACTCTGCGCACTGTTATCTATTAATAAAATTTATACCTTACGCATTGTAAATAAAGAGTTATGGGAAATTTAGGCTATGGGGCTTCCCCCACACATCCAGGCGAAGTTTTGAAGGACGAAATAGAAGCACGCGGCATCAGCCAAAGACAATTGGCCGACAACATTGGCCTTACCTATTCGGTAGTTAATGAGATACTGAACGGGCGCCGCTCGCTGACGGCCAAAACCGCCCTTATGTTCGAAGCCGCCCTCGACGTTTCCGCTGATGCACTGATGTATCTGCAAACAAAGTACAATATGCGAGCCACCCGAAACGACAAATCGGTGGCCAATGTTTTAAAAGGAATCAGAAAGATTGCGGCGGTGCTTTGAGCACTAAAAAACGCCGCAAAGTTCATACGGAACAATACGGCGGTTTTGTTTATTCGAAACTATTTCACTTCAAAGGATTCTATTCATTTATTCAAATTTGTAGAATTTGTTAAGTTGCTCAAAATACTCTTTTTCATTAGCATAGATATTTCTTTCATCCCACTTTTGAGTATTATCATATATTTCTATTATCTTTTTTGTCGTAGAAAGAGCCGCCGCGAAGTGTTTCATTCCTTCGCCTTTCTTTTTCCCATTACCGTTTATTTTAACTTCAAATGAGTCATTACTAACAGCACTATTTAATTTAGATGTGAGCAATGCAAAATTACCTAATGATTTCACAGCGTTATTCCTATTATCTATAAATAATTGAGCGTCATTTCTATCAATCAAGTCTCCATCCTCAGAATAGGAATCAACATTCATCCAATGTTCTTTCCAACTTTGGGGCATAACGTGTTCCAGTGTGTACGCTTTAATGTTTAATCCATCAGAGTACGAATCCTCTTTACCATCTCTATTTTGCATTTCAATTAAAAACATCACAAGTAGTCCTTGCGTGTTTGTGAGTTTTCTAAACTTATCTTTGTACGATTTATTTGGAACAGGCGATTCTTTTAAATAATCATCAAAAAAGACTTCATCATCCAATGCACTTATAAGACCTTCACAACATTGATTATAGTTTTTGGTGGTTCCCTCGTAAAAGAATCTTTTAAGAAAAAATCTTTCGAAATTGTATATTTTCCTTTCAAGGTCAGACGGATTCTCTTTAAATATTTTTAGCAAATACGGATTAAACGTTGTTGTTTCTAATTTGTCCAATATTAGTAGTATTCTATTTTTATAATCACCCCACGTAAAATTAGTGTTATTAAGATAATCTTTCTTATACTCATAATACACATTGGCATATTCAGATATCTCTTTTACAAACGAATATAGAGAATCATAATCCAATTTATCTATATATCCTTTATATGCTTTGCACAATCCATATAATCCTGTTGTTTTTTTGGCAGCGTAAATTTTCTTAACTATAGCCAAGTCTTTTAAAAAGCATTCTAAATGGTCGGTTGATATACGTCCAATTGTAAATTTATTATACCAAAAATCATTTTTCTCTCCATAATAAAAAGCTGTATCCCAATATTTTTCATATATTTTAGTAATATTTTCAATCCTACTAACATCACTTTTGGCGAATTCCTTCATCTTTTGAAAAATGTAGTTCTTAATGATATCAGAACTCGTAAGAGACTTTCCTAAACTATTTACTGAGTCAAAAATTTTCTGTTCATCATCTTTATCATCCAACTCAATAAAAATCATACTATTATTGATGTCATTGTAAAGTTTTAACGCAAATTTTAAAGCTATTTCAGAACCTGATAACATAAAAAAGTTATAGAAAAAAGAATATGCATTTTCAATGTGGCTGTTCTTTAAATTATCTATTGGTATAGGTCTGTCTACATCCACATCCATAATTTTGTCAAAAGCGCTCTTGTCCGAATTTGAAGGTATTAACTTAAGTGTAAATAAATCTTTCCCCGAAGACAAATCTATTTTTGTGTTATATATTGAATTACTTAATGCTGTAGCCAAAGTTGACGAAAGTCTAATAGTTTCATTTTTATGTAAATCTAATAATACTCTAATTATAACATTGAATGTTGTGATTCTTTGCTGGCCGTCAATGACCAAGTAATGCCTATTCGCATCATCACCCACCTTCTTCATAATTACACTTCCAAAAAAAGGCATTTCACCATCAGGAGAATCAATAAAACTATTTGTTAGAGCTTTAAAATCATCTTCATCCCAAACATATGGACGTTGAAAAAAAGGTACTTCAATAATATTTGCTCTTGTTATCCAACTTAATAATGTGGTAGCTTTTCCATCCATTTTATTACCCTTCTTTTATTACATTAAACATTGTTCTTTTGAGCAAATATAGAAAGTTGTTCGGAAATTCCGAACAACTCTTTTTTCAATTCTATCACCCCTTCGGGGTTATATTATTTTCACTTATTGTGCCGTGGGTTTACACCCACATCTGAAATTCAACGCCCTTTCAGGGCTAAACCTGCGCATTTTCAGCCAATCACAAAAAATGTTGTTCGCTTCGGATTATGAAACCCCGAAGGGGTGGCAGAGTTTGATTTGCACAAAAATCGCCTCAAAGTATGCGGAAAACAATGCGGCGGTGCCGTTTTAATTATCTATTCGCCTTATGCGGTTATCCTTCATTACTTTTCTACCTACCTTGCGAACCTGTCGGAATTTCCGACAAGTTGAATCCTCGCTCAATTCACCTTCATCATAAATATGCTTGATATGTTCCACAACATTGGTTTTTGAACTCTGATATAGTTCCGCCATCTGCTGCTGATTGAGCCAAACAGTCTCATCGTCTAATTCAACACATCGATTTTCGTCAAACCATCATCGGTTTGATAGATTATAATGTCGCCTGTGCTTTGTGTGCCGTTTCCCATTTCTTCGGTATTGTTTCAAATGGATTTCTTGTCTGTTTCTTTGTCAAAAATACATATTTAAGGCAATTAAACCAAAAACGCCGCACAAATCAGAATTCGCACGGCGTTAATGGTTATCGTATTGACAATCAATGCTCACTACAAGTCCATAAACTTCTTCGCATTGTTGTAGAAGATATTTTCAAGACCTTCATCGTCGACGCCGCAAGCTGCAACTTTCTGAATCTCAACTGTTGGGTGGTGGAACGGCGAGTCGATACCGAACATCACGCGGTCGTGGCCGACGGTGTCGTAGGCGTTCTTAATCTGACAACTCATTGACGTGCCCGACGTTTCGAGCCAGATATTGCTATAGCGGCGCGCCATAGTTATCGCCGCATCGACATACACCCCGTGGGCGTGGCCCATATGAATCATCACAATGGGCAGGTGCGGGTGACGCTCGGCCAAGAGCCCGATTTGCCACGGCAGCGAGAATGGCGGGTGCCCCGAATGCACAAACAGCGGACGGTCGTATTTCTCGCAGAGTTCGGCCACAGGGTCAACGCAAGGCGCGTCGGCGGTGTAGCCATCGAAGAGCGACTGCAGTTTGGCGCCCGCAAAATGCTCGTCGCGCAAATAATGCTCAAGCAAGTCGTAGGCGGGCTGCCCTTGCGCGCAGTTCACCCACATCAGTGGCACAATCTTGTCGGGGTGCTGACGATAGGCCGCCACTGTGTCGTCGTTCGTGTAGGCGCTCGACGCGCAAAGAATGGTCTTCTCGATATTGTATTCCGCCATCTGCTCAAGCAGCCGCTCGGTGTTGAAATCGATATTGAACGGACTGCCGAACGCTCCAATATGCGTGTGTGCGTCAATCTTTTTGAATTTGCTGAAATCGTTCATTTATAGCGTTTTTTTAAAATGTAAAATTGAAATGTGTAGAATCCAATGGCGCAAAAGTAACTGATTGCCGCTGTTTTTTTTTGCAGAATTTCACAAAAAAATCCGCCGCAAGAACAATTCAGCCCTTGCGGCGGGTTCAATCCGCGAAAGCGTTTATATTATTTATTTTCAAGCAAATCCAGCGCTTTCTGAATCTTTTCCTGAGTGATTTCGATATAGCCCACGGGCTCGTTCTTTTTCTGACCATCGGTGAGCACATATTTCAGGAAAGCCTTAACCACGGGGTCGGTCGGGACGCCTTTGGTGACAAGGTACAAATCGCGGGCGGGCGGCGACGGATAGCGGCCTTCGGCAATGGCCTTGGTCACGTTGTCCTTCAGGTTGTAGAACTGCTCATCGTCTGATATTGAGCCGTTTTCATCGGTATCGACAGGGAAAATCTGAAGGTCGGCGTTCAGGTTATGGGTGTCGTTGTCGTAGGCGTAACCGATATTGTTGAAGCCGATTCCGTAGATATCTTTCTGAATGGCAGCGGCAAGCCCAGGGTCGCCAAAGACGGCCGTTCCGCCAAGGTCTTCCTGCTTGGCGCCGAACCAGTTGGCAAACGTCTCGGCCGCACCGCAGGCGTCAGAGCGGGTGTAAATGTGAATCGGCGTCTCATCGTCGGTTCCGAGCACATCGCCCCAAGTCTTCACATCGCCGTCAATCCAAATGCGGTGGGCAATCTCTTTGGTGATACCGTGCTCAAGTATCTTGCTGATAATCGGGTTGTTGGCGTTGATTGTCGGCACCACGGCATCTTTAGCCGACGGGAAACCAACGGCGCCCTTCTCCTGCTCCTGCGGATAAACTTCGCGCGAAACCATTCCGAAATCGACCACGCCAGCCAGCACGTCAGTCATTCCCTTGCCCGCGCCGCCTGCCGACACATCGACCTTCACGCCAGGATTCAGTTGTTGGAACTCTTCGGCCCAGACCACCGCCAGCGGATAGAGCGCAAACGCACCCGACAGCGACAGTTCGCCCTTCAGTTTGCCGTCTTTTGTAACCTTGTTGCCCGACGTGCTACCGCCGCACGAGTTGAGTGACGCCGCCGCTACGGCCGCAATCACCACGTAATTTAAAATCCTTCTCATTTTCAAATATTTATTAAAGTTTAAAGTTCTCGAAGATTTAAGTTGAAAGTTTAACAGGTTTAACAAGTTTAAAATTCGCATTTTAATTATTATCTACCTGATTCACTTTATTCTACCTTCTGAATTCTGAATTCAATATTTCACCGTCACCATAAAGTAAATCCCGTTGCGGTTGTCGCGGCCCTTGTTGTTTTCGAGAGTGTAGTTCAGTTTTAAATCAATGGGTTTCACGGGGTTATAGTCGAGACCGACGGTGATATCTTGCTCCGAATAGTCGCTGTTGTCGGTGTCGTCGTCGAAGAAATCGTAGCGGGCAACCAACGACAAGCCTTTCACAAATTGGTATCCGCCAGCAACATAGAAGCCTTGCGAGTTCAAGTCGCCAGTTTTTCCTGCAATGTATTCAGCGCGCGCAAATGCCTTTGCCGATTTGTATGCCACGCCGCCGCCAAAGCGGTTCATCGAAACGTAAAGATTGGTGTCCTGCGCCGCAAACTTGCGTGTGGCTTCGTTGTAGCCAGGCAGCGCGCCTTCGCCCCATTGGAAGTAACCCGCAATCGAAAGTTCCTTTATCGGATTGACAATCAATCGTCCAACAATGTCCTTCGACTCGTTGTTGTCGTTAGCGTTAAGCGTGTGGCCGTTGAAAATGGCCAACTCGTAGTTCAACAACGAATAACCGTCCTTCTTGAACGCGCTGCCCAAGAACTCAAGGCCAAGGTCGCGACCGTTTTGATTGTAACCCGAAAGGTCGTTCTTGCTCATTCGCACAAGCCGTTGAACCACAAGAGAATAGTTAATAAACTCAAGTTTCACAGGATTGTATTCCGAGTTCTCGATTGATAGCGGCGATTTGTACTGTCCCAACCGCACGCCAAACTCGTTGATAGGCTTGTAGCGCACAAACAGGTCGAGAATTTTTGGCGTTCCAGTGAGTTCGAGTTGCAGTTTGTAGTCAACCTTGCCAGCGTCGCCTTTGTAAAGGTCGCCCTGCAAAACGAGCCTTGCGCGGCGAAGCAGGAAGGTCGATTGCGGCGCGTCGGTGTAAGTGTAGCCCGCCTGCAAAAATCCCGACGGCGTTACAAGTTTCTTAATCTGCCCAGCCAGTTCACTCGTGGTTGGCTCGGCGCCTTCGGTTTGAGCAAACGCCCCCACCGCTGACAATAGTAATGCTGTAATAATCAAATTAGTACGTTTCATTTTAAATAGTTTTTAGTTTTTTCAATCTTTATCAACCTATCAATTTAATAGGTTATTTCTCGGCAAACATACAAGGATTTTGTTTCTGCCTATCGGTTTGGTAGGGGAATTTTAGAAAATTGGGTATATAAGCGTAAATAAAGAAGTAGAAATACGTAGAGTTTAACGACGTGCGCAACCCCATAGGCAATCAATATCGTTGAAAACACAACAACTATCACCACTACTCTACATTTGTCACCTTTTCTCTACGTTTCCGCCATTTTGTTATGCGTTTGCAGTTTGCGATTGCCTATTAGTTTAATAAATTGCAACCATAATTTTATACAATATGAAACCACTATTCACCACCATTGTGGCCTGTGCGGCAATTACAACTATTGTTGCGTGTTCGGGAACAAGCGAGCAGTCGCTCAAAATCAACGACCTTGAGTATTTTGAGGAACGAGGCGTCAACGTGCTTGTTTACAGCAACGATTACAACGGAATGTTCTGCGACGAGAAGGAAGCGGCGGTCGAAATCATTATGCGCGGCGTCAGGATTGCCACGGGCGGCGGCGTCAGGCTAATGAACACGCCCGAACAGTGGGACATCTACCCGAAACTCATCGAGCGCACGGTTGACCGCGACAATCAGACCATCGAACTGGTGCTCGACTATGCCGACTACGACTTCAAGCCAACTGTGAAGGTGGCGGCCAAGGACAAGGGCGTGCTTATGACTGTTTTTGTTGACAAGCCCGTGCCCGAAAAACTTGTGGGCAAGGCTGGAATGAACATCGAGTTTTTCCCCGCAACCTATTTTGGCAAGACGTGGCTAATGGACGGACAACCGAACATTCTGCCACAGCATCCCGCATCGGCAACCGAAATGCATCCTAACAGCGAGAAAATCACGCAGATATACGGCCTTTCGACGTTCGACGACCGCGGGCGCGACGAGTTCATTGTGCCGCTGCCGATAAGCACTGGACATCAACTTGTTATGGCGCCTGAGGACGACAATCTGCGCGTGACGTTCAAAAGCGAGGGCGAACTAATGCTCTTCGACGGACGAAACCTGTCGAACAATGGCACTTTTGTGGTGCGCACGCTGCTCGAAGGCGGCAAGACGGGCAAGGTGGCCGAATGGTATATGGAACCCGCCGCCGACCCGAACTGGACCCGCAAGCCGAACATCGGATTCTCGCAGGTGGGCTACACGCCCTGGCAGAAGAAGGTGGCCGTGGTTGAACTGGACAAAAACGACGCGGTGGCACCAAAGGCAAAAATTGTGAAAGTGGCTGCCGACGGCTCGGAAAGTGTTGTGCTTGAGCCAAAAGTTGAAGAATGGGGCGTTTACTACAACCGCTACAACTACGCTCGAATCGACTTTTCGGCGCTGACCGACATCGGGCTGTATTATATTGAGTATAAGGGTGAAAAGACCAACATCTTCCCTATCGCCGAATCGGTTTACGGTGACAAGTGGCAGGCGTCGCTCGACGTGTGGCTGCCCGGGCAAATGGACCATATGGAAGTGAAGGAAGCCTATCACATCATCCACGGCCGCTCGAATATGGACGACGCTCTTCAGGCACCCGTCAACTACAGCCAACAGGACGGCTACTCGCAAGGGCCGGTGACGAACACCAAATATAAATCGTATGAGCGGATACCGAATCTGACCGTGGGCGGCTGGTACGACGCGGGCGATTTCGACATTCAGGGCGGAACCGTGACGGGACTGACAATGCAGTTCGCGCACCTTTGGGAACTCTTCGGGCTGAAGCACGACCAAACCTATATTGACCAACGGACGCAGTTTGTGGGCCTTCACCGCCCCGACGGCGTACCCGACGTGATTCAGCAGGTTGAGCACGGCGTGCTGAACGTGATTGCGCAGGTTGAGAATATCGGCTTTGTGGCGCAGGGAATTGTGCAGCCCACAATGTGGCAGTACGCCCACATTGGCGACGGCTCGACTCAGACCGACGGCAAACTCTACGACCCGTCGCTGAAGCGTTACGAGGTGCGCGGCAACCACTCGGGCACCCGCGACGATAGGTTGGCCTTTACGGGCAACTTCTCGCCGTCGAACACAATGCCCGACATTGCCGCTCTGGCAGCCGCCGCACGTGTGTTGAAGCCGTTCAATCCTGAAGTCGCCGAACGTGCTCTGCGCAACGCCAAATCGCAGTGGGACAAATATTTTGAGACTGCCGCGCCCGACCACCCCGCCAACCGAAGAAGCCGAAACTGGGACTATCAGGGCGACCTTCGCATTATGCCCGCCATTGAACTCTGGCGCACCACAGGCGACAAAAAATATCTCGACTTCTTCCGCCCAATTCTGCTCAATCAGTTGAGTCAGAAGCCCGCTGGCACCGACCGCGCGCTGTTCGGCAACGGTGGCGCGGTGGCTCGCGCTCTCGAGGTTTATCCTTATATGGACGACGAGTTCAAGGCTGCCGTGAAAGCCGCAGTACCCGCATTCGTTGAGCAGGCGGAAAAAACTGCAGAGCAGACACCCTACGGCGTGCCAATCTTCGGCCGCGGCTGGGGCGGCACCGAAATTGCAATGAACTGGGCCTACAACAACTATCTGGTTTGGAAATATTTCCCCGATATGATTGACCCCGAACTGGTTCTGAACGGAATGCACTTTATGTTCGGGCGGCACCCCTACTCAAACGTGTCGTTTGTGACCGGACAGGGTGTCAACCACAAGAAAGTGGCCTACGGCAGCCACCGCGCCTTCTACAACGCCGTGGCAGGCGGCATTGCACCCGGACTGATGATGTTCAAGCCTGATTTTCTGGAACATAAAGACGATTATCCTTTCCTTTGGGGCGAGAACGAATGCTGCACCCGCAACATTCCAACGTATATCAGTTTTGCTTTGGGCTGCGAAGAGATTACGCAGTGGATGAGCAAGAAAAAGTAAGAAACAATTGTGGATTTTCCACTTATAACTTTAGCCTTCCGATTCGCTTCGGAAGGCTTTTTTATTTGAAAAAACTTGTACCTTGCACCATATAATAATCTGTAAAACGATGAAAAAATCAAATCTTCTATTAGCAGCCATTGCGCTGACTGTTTGCTCGTGTGCAGAACAGCAGCCAGGCGTTGTCGCCGTCACGGGTGGCAAGATTCAAGGCACGGTAACCGACAGTATGTCAATCTTCAAGGGCATTCCGTTTGCCGCGCCGCCTGTTGGCGATTTGCGTTGGAAAGCACCGCAGCCCGTGGTGCCTTGGGACACAATCCGACAAGCCACACAATACGCCGCAATCCCAATGCAGGGCGGACAATCGCCCTACGGCGTGAGCGAAGACTGCCTTTATCTGAACGTCTGGACGCCCGCAAAGTCGGCTAACGACAAATTGCCCGTGCTGGTTTGGATTTACGGCGGCGGATTCTCATTCGGCTCAACATCGGAACCAACCTACGACGGCGCCGACCTTGCAAACAAAGGCGTGGTGTTTGTCAGCATAGCCTACCGCGTGGGGCAAATCGGATTCTTCTCGCACCCCGAACTGTCGGCTGAAGATCCGAACAACGTATCGGGCAACTACGGCTTGCTCGACCAGATTGCAGGTTTGAAATGGATTCAGGACAACATTGCGGCTTTTGGCGGCGACCCCACAAAGGTTACCATCTTTGGCGAGTCGGCTGGCGGAATATCGGTTAGTATGCTGTGCGCATCGCCGTTGGCCAAAGGACTGTTCAGCGGTGCCATATCGCAAAGTGGCGGCTCGTTCGGTCCTACCCGTCCGACGACCTATCCAGGCGAGAATATGAAAACTCTGGCTCAAGCCAACGACGACTGCCTGAAGATTGCCGAACAACTGGGCGCAAAATCTATTGCCGACCTGCGTGCCATAGATGCAAAAGAGTTTCTGAAATTCGGAATGAACGGCGGCGGCGCGTGGCCGATTGTTGACGGATATGTGATTCCAGGCGACCAGTTCGAACTCTACGAGCAAGGCCAGTACAACGATGTGGCGGTGCTCATAGGCTATAATTCCGACGAAGGCGCAAGTTTCAACTTCGGCGGCAATTCGCCCGAAAATCACGAGGCAAGCGTCCGCCAACGCTACGGCAAATTTGCCGACGACCTGCTCAAGGCCTATCCAATGACCGACGGCAAGGTGATGAAAACCGCACGCGACCTTATGCGTGACGCCGCTTTCGGCTGGCAGACCTGGTCGTGGGCACGGTTGCAGTCAAGAACTGGAAAATCGGCCGTTTATCTCTACTATTTCGACCAGCACCCCAATAATCCGAACCCCGACGCGGGCTCACCGCACGGCCAGGATGTGGGCTTTGTGTTCCAACATTTGGACGGCAACAACTCGTCAGAGTCTGACGTTGCGCTGTCGAAGGCTATGGGCGAATACTGGACCAACTTTGCCAAATACGGCACACCAAACGCCCCCGACTCTAAACTGCCCGAATGGCCGAAATTCACCAACAACAACCCGCAGGCAATGTATCTGACAGGCCCCACGCCGTTTGTCGGCCCCGTCCCGTCGGAAGACGCGCTCAAAGTGCTCGACGGCTATTTCACCTGGCGCCGCACCGATGAGGGCAAAGAGTGGGCTAAATGATATTTTTGATTTAAACCACTAAAACACAAATAATTATGAACATTTTTAAAAAATCGTCAATGCTGGTTGCATTATGCGCAATGGCATTGCAAATCTCGGCGCAGACCGCGAAACCTGTTTCTTCATTAAAAGAACTGGCTAATGGTAAAGAATACATATTTGATACTGGATTTTGGGATGAAGAAGAATCTGACTATTTGTCTGATATAGGTTATTCTCAAGAACCATTTACAACATTTTCGCTTAACAATGATGCGAACGAACTCACCGTAAGAAAAATGCTTGAAAAAGAAGGCGTTGATGGTCAAATTCAATACGAAGTTAAGTCAAAATCGGTATATAACGTTGAAATAAAAGGAGATATCATATATCATATAAAATCTCTTTCGGAATATGACATTGTCATATTTGATAGTCTGCTTTTTTTACCCAATCAAAGTAAGTATTATAACTGTCTACAAAACAACCGTAAGAATAATAAAACGATGTTGTATCTAAATTTGAACACAATCGACTCTTCTAAAATTAAATAATTCATTCACAACTCTAAACACAAATAATTATGAACATTTTTAAAAAATCGTCAATGCTGGTTGCGGTATGCGCAATGGCATTGCAAATTTCGGCGCAGCCTGGCGGACCGCAGGTTCAGTCGCCAGTTGTCAATAAAGACAACACCGTGACATTCAATTACAGAAACAACACCGCACAGAAAGTGGAAGTTGACGTTCAGTTTGCTGGCCGCCACGAGATGAAGAAGGACGACAAGGGCGTTTGGACAATCACCCTCGGCCCCACCACACCTGACATTTACCCCTACTGCTTTATTGTTGACGGTATGCAGGTTATGGACCCGCAGAACGCCGAATGGTTCCCCAACGAGGGCTTCAAAAACAGCCTTCTGGATATGCGCGGCGACTTCAACCTACCCCACGCACTCAAAAACGTTCCTCACGGCAGCGTTGAGTATGTAACTTACTGGTCGGATGCAGCCAGAACTTACTGCAAAGCAATCGTTTATGTCCCGCCTACCTACTACAACGGCAAGAACGCCAATTACCCTGTAATGTACCTTATCAGCGGCACAACCGACACCGAAGAGGTATATTTCAAGGTGGGCAAGATGAATCTGATTCTCGACAACCTTATTGCCGCTGGCAAGGCCAAAGAGATGATTATTGTTCTGCCCTACGGCAACCCCAACCGCATTGCTGGCGAGGGCGACACTCCCGCTATGCAGTTCGATATGTTTGGCAAGGATTTCCTCGACTACCTTATGCCGTTTGTCGAGAAGAACTACCGTACTATCAACGATGCCGCTCACCGCGCCATTGGCGGATTCTCGCGCGGCGGCAACCAGGCTTTGAGCATTGGCTTGAACAACTTGGACAAATTCTCACACCTCTGCTCCTACAGTTCGTTCACACAACTGCGCCCTGGCCAGTTGGACGACGCCAAATCGCTGAACGCCAAAATAAAACTCTTCTGGCTCGGTGTTGGCAGCGACGACTTCCTCTATGGCAACGCCCGCGATTTTATGGTTGAACTCGACAAGCACAACATTAAGAATATGAAGATTATAACCTCCGACAAGCACGGCCACACCTGGATGAACGCGCGTTTCTTCCTCGAGGAATCGCTTCCGCGCCTGTTCCAGGCCAATCCCTACAAGGGCGCCAATATGAAGGTTACTCTTCCCGAAGCCAAACAAGACCAGCAGTTTACACCTGGCGTAATGGCTCGTCTGTTCCCGAAACCTGTTGTTTCGCCCGAATACTACAAAGACGGCAGCGTAACATTCCGAATTAAGGCCGAAAACGCAAAAGAGGTTAAACTCGACCTCAACCAACTGTTTGGCGGACAGAAAACTATGACAAAAGATGCCGATGGCGTTTGGAGCATTACCATTGCCACCGACCGTCCCGACATTTATCCTTACAACTTTATTGTTGACGGCACCGCCATTTGCGACCCGAACAATATGGACATCTTCCCCAACGAGGGATTCAAAGGCAGCCTTGTCGATATTCGCGGCAAAGAGCCAGGAATGCAGGATATTCAGAAAGTTCCGCACGGCACAGTGGCATATCGCTTCTACCACTCTAACACTCTCGGCATCGACCGCCCGATGTGCGTTTACACACCCGAAGGCTACAAACCCGATGGCAGCGAGAAACTTCCCGTGCTTTACCTAATCCACGGTATGACAGATACTTACGAAACTTGGTTCAAAGTGGGCCACGCCAACACAATCCTCGACAATATGATTGCGCAAGGTCTGGCCAAACGTATGATTGTGGTAATGCCGTACGCCAACCCATATCCCGAAATGATTCTGCAAGGCAAGGCTGAGCGTTACGACGCAATGGACACCAAGAAGATTGTTGATGAAATCACAAAAGAGGTTGTGCCTTATATCGAGAAGAATTACAATGTTTTGACCGATGCCGACAACCGCGCCATTGCAGGCTTCTCTCTTGGAGGCCGTCAGACTTTGGCAACAGGTCTGGGTAATCCAGATATGTTCCACTATGTGGCCGCATTTGCCCCGGCAATCTTCGGCAACGAGTACGAGACCAACTTCCAGAACGGTACCTACGCTCCCATTGCCGACCTTCAGAAGAAACTGAAATTTATGTTCCTGGGCACTGGCACCGAAGACTTCCTGATTCAGGCTTCGCGCGGTCTTGATAAATACCTGACCGACCAAAACCTGAAGCACACCTTCTACAACCCTGGCGGCGGCCACACCTGGATGAACTGCCGCGACTACCTTGAACTGACTGCTAAAGAGTTGTTCAAGTAGGGACACACCGCGTGTGTCCGAATTGAGGACGCAAATACAACAGAAAAGCCCTCGGCAATGCGCCAGGGGCTTTTTTGTTTGGAAACTATGGCAAGGGAAGAATCTCCTACTGAAAACTTTTTACAAAATCAGCAAAAGTTTTCAGTAGGATTAAAAATGATTGAGCGTTTCGCGACACAAAAAAGCCGCAAACAAATGGAAAACAATTATTTGCGGCTGAATGCTTTTGTAAGCAAGAACAGCGTCAAAGCTTACCCCAAAATGCGACTACTATTTGAATAATTTCTGCGCGAAGTCGGCAAGCGATTTGCGCCACGGCTGCCATTCGTGATCGCCCGGGAATGAGTTAAACTGCACATTCACACCGCCTTGCTTCATTTTCTCGACAATAGCCTTGGTGTACTCAATGCGCGGGTCCTGTTCGCCACAGCTGATGTAGAAAACATCGTGCTTGCTGTTGAAAGTCTTTGTGTCGGAAAGGATTCCGGGGCACTCTTTCTCAAGGTCGAAGTTGGCCGCGCCTGAGATGCCGCCGAACATTCCCGTCGAGAAAATTCCAACGTTGGCAAACACATCGGGCGAAAGCAGCCCAACGTAGAAAGACTGCCCACCCCCCATCGACAGGCCGCACATTGCACGGTATTTAGGCTCGGCTTTGGTTCGGTAGTTCTTATCGACGAACGGCACAATGTTCTCAACCATCTCGGTGCGGAACGGCTGCATACCCTGTGCAGAATATGCCGGACCGCCTGTGCCGCGCGTCTTAATGTTGCTGTTGGCGCTCACCACAATCATAGGCACGGCCTTGCCAGCGGCAATCAGATTGTCGAGAATGTTGGCCAAACGCCCCTGCTGCACCCAACCACGATGGTCTTCGCCGCCGCCGTGCTGAATGTAAACCACCGGATAACGGTCTTTGCTCTCGTTGTAACCGGCTGGCGTGTAAACAAATAGCGGCCGCCACTCGTTGTCAACCTTCGAGAAATAATTTATCTGACGAACTTCGCCGTGCGGAACATCTTGAACTTCAAACAATTCGGTTCCCGCTTCGGGAATATCGATGCCGCTCATCATTCGGCCACAGCCGTAGAAAACTTCGCTTGCGGGGTCGTTCACCGAAACGCCGTCAACAACCAATGAATAATAGTGAAAACCTGGCACTTGCGCCGGAATTGTAACCGACCATTGGCCGCGGTCGTTGCGGGTCATATCGTACTTTTTGCCGCAAATGTCAACCTGAACCAATTTGGCATCTGGCGCCATCAGTCTGAACATCAAACTGTTATCTTTTAGAATCCGCGGATATGAATTGCGGTTGATGTTGGTTGCAAGAGCCGCCGAGCCTTCGGGAAGTTGCTCTCTTTGTGGAAATTGCGCAAGCGCGCCAAATGTCAGTAATGCCGCAACCGTGGTGCAGGCCAAACGTGAACGAGTCATATTGTTATTTATTTGTGTGTAACTTACCAAAGATAGCCAACGGTTTCATAAATCCGAAAGTTATTTTTGAACAGCGGATTGGCGCGGATTGGTCCGCAAACGGCAACATTTTGTTAATCAATTAGAAACTGCAAGAATGGACACATTCAAAATTCTTCGGTCGGCATTTTTGGCCGGCGTGTGCATCGGCATTGCCGGGTTCGGCTATCTGGCCGAAAAAAGCATTGTCGGGGCGGTGCTTTTCGCCTTCGGGCTGCTCACCGTGGTTCACTACAAACTGAAACTCTACACCGGCACTGCCGGATTCATTGTGAAGGGCGAAGTTGGACAACTTTTTCTAATTCTTCTGGGCAATCTTGTTGGTTGTCTTGCTGTTGCGATGATTGCCCGTTGCAGTCCGATGCCGCTTCAAGAAACCGCACAATCGGTTTTGGAAGGCCGTCTCAACTGTGGCCCGCTCAAAGGCGGAATCCTGGCCATCGGCTGCGGATTCATAATGACCACGGCCGTCACCTTTGCCCGCAAAGAGAAGAACCTGCCGCTGCTCTTCGGTGTGCCATTGTTCATTATGTGCGGCTTTCCGCACTGCGTTGCCGACGCCTTCTACTATATGACCGTTCCCGCATCGTTTCTGATTGACAATTGGGCCTATGTGCTGATTTTCTACGTGAGCATTGTGGCCGGAAACTTTGTCGGCTGCAACCTTTACCGCGGCGTTTGGGGAAGCACGGAATGATTAAAGGATTGAAGTCCCGATAGCTATCGGGATGAAGGATTGAAGGATTGATTTAAGGCAAAATAAAGGCGCAAACAATTAATAATGAATAATTAACAATGAACAATGAAAGGTTCAATCAACCGTCTGTTGTCTGAAGTCTGTTGTCCATAGCTTTATGTCAAATCTACCCTCCGTTAAACAATTCACCGATTCACCAGTTAAACACCTAAAATAATAGGCAATGAAGAAAATCCGAATAACCGTGATGCGCAAAGCGTACTACGCCGATTTGGCCGCGAAATACGAGAACCCGATTGAGCACGCCTGCGAAATGCAAGAAGGACAAGTTTTTATAGCCGACGGCTGGAACAAGCCCGACGGATTTTGTCAAAGTGCGTGGGACAGCCTCTCTCCTTTTGTGCTGGCTCTGGCGCACGGCGCATCGAACTTCTACGACGGCTGGATGAAGAACCCCAAAAGCGCAATGATTTCGTGCAACGACGGTTTCCGCCCCGTCAGTTTTCTGATTGAGGCGTTAGACGATGAGGTTGAATAAATCTTTGTTTCTTCCTGCAAAATCAGCAACAAATCTTTAATCCTCACCAACAAAAAACAGCCGCTCCAACATTTGGAAACGGCTGTTTCTGATATTTTTTTCAACCAATATTACTTCTGGTCGGCGGCATCAAGTTTTGCCTTAATGTCATTGTACTTGTCGTTGTACTCCGGATGTGTCTGACGAAGCTTGTAGTAGCACTCCTTAAGAGCCTGCATTGTGTAAACATCATTTGGGTTGATGCTGTTAGCCTTCTCAAAATAAGGAATTGCAAGGTTCATCTGCTCAAAAGCGGCTGCAATGGCTGCATCGTACTCTTTCGGTTTGTTGGCCGGAATGTCGTTGGCGGCCTTAGCCATCTCAATAGCCTTGTTGTAAACCTGAACGCCAAGGTTCAACCACGCGTCAAAATAATCGGGGTTGATTTCGAGAGCTTTGTCATACGATTTTTTTGCCTCCTCAGGGTTGCCAATCTTGTCATACAAAGCGCCTTGTGCGAAGAAGAACGTTGCGTTGCCCGACTCTTGCTCAATGGCTTTGGCAAGATATTCGAGAGCCAAATCCGACTGATTGTTATTGATATAGTGGTTGATAAGCTCAACAAGCAGCGGGGTGCAGTCGTCGGGGTAAATCTTCATACCGCGCTCCAAAGTGGCCATATAGGCTGCGGTGTCACCCTGGTTCTTGTCGAGGTTGGCAAGTTTAACCAGCACCGGTGAGCCGCCGTAGCGGATGTCGACGCATTTGTTGTAGTAGTAGCGTGCCTTGTCGAAATTCTTTGCCTCGTCGGCAATCAGGCCGGCGTTGTAAACAATGGCTGAATCAATTCTGCCGGGCGCTGTAATGCTGTCGATTGCGAGCGATTGCTCGAAGCAGTCGAGTGAGTTAACATAGTCTTTGGCATCGTTGAACTCGTAGGCTGCGTTAACAACCGTGAACGACATCATCTGAAGCTGGTTGTTGATTTGCTTGCGCAGACTGCCCTTCACATCAAGTGAGATGGCTTTTTTGTACGAATCAAGAGCGACACGGGTCGGAGTTGCGCACAAGGCCTTTTTGGCTGGGTCTTTCGACTCGGCAATTGCTTTGTAAACATCACCGCGGACCATCCAGGCCTTAGCCTGACCTTTGGTCTTTTCGTGAACGACAGCCTCTTCGATGGCGTCTTTTGCCTTGGCCAGCTCACCGTATTTGATGTTGCTGGCGGCACTTGTAACTTTGGCTCCCTGTGCCATTGCTGTGGCACTGAAGGCAACCAGTGTAAACATTAATCCTAAACGTTTCATAAATATTTAAGTTTAAATTAGTCCTTATATGCCACAAATATAGGCATACAATTGAAACAAAATCACCCAAAACAAAAAAAAAGCGGACAAGTCGCCCTGTCCGCTTTTTTAGTGCCTTTCGGCGATATTATTCATCGGCCTGATTATCGGCTTTACCGCTTTCTGCAGCGCCTTCAGTCGGCTCCGCTCCCGTACCCTCGGCCTGCGGTTCCTCCTCGTCTTGGTGAGGAACAACCTCAACGGCGGCAATGGCGTCGTTCGAGCGCAGACGGATGAGTTTGACACCCTGGGTGGCGCGGCCCATCACGCGCAGCTCGTCAACCGTCTGGCGGATGGTGAGGCCGTTCTTGGTGATAATCATCAGGTCCTCGCCGTCAACCACGCCCATAATGGCAACCATATCGCCGGTCTTGTCGGTAATGTTGAGCGTCTTCACGCCCTTGGCGCCACGGCGGGTGATGCGGTAGTCGTCGAGGTCGGAGCGCTTGCCGAAGCCGTTTTCCGAAACCACAAGAATATCCTGTTTCTCCTCGCCCACATTGACAACGCCGACAACCTCGTCGCCGCTCTCAAGTGTGGCGCCCTTGACTCCGGTGGCGGTGCGGCCCATCGGACGTATGTCGCTCTCGTTGAAGCGGATAGCCTTACCGCTCTTCACTCCAATAATAATCTCGTTCTTGCCATCGGTGAGCGCGGCGGCCAGCAGCTGGTCGTCTTCGCGGATGTTGATGGCATTCACACCAATCTGGCGCGGGTGCGAGTAGGCTTCGAGTGTGGTCTTCTTCACAATGCCCTGCTTCGACACCAATAAAATATAATGGTTGGCAATATAGTCGGCGTCGGTGAGCGTCTTCACATTGATGTATGCCTTCACGCGGTCGTTCGGGTCGATTTGCAGCAGGTTCTGAATGGCGCGGCCCTTCGATGAGCGGGTGCCTTCGGGAATCTCGTAAACCTTGAGCCAGAAGCAGCGGCCCATCTCTGTAAAGAAGAGCATTGTGCTGTGCATATTGGCGTTGTACATATGCTCGATAAAGTCCTCGTCGCGGGTGTTGCTGCCCTTTGAGCCGGTGCCGCCGCGGCCTTGCGTCTTGAACTCGCTCAGCGCGGTGCGCTTGATGTAGCCAAGGTGCGAAATGGTGATGATGACATCCTCGTCGGCATAGAAATCCTCGGGGTTGAACTCGCCCTCGTCGGGCACAATCTCGGTGCGGCGCGGGTCGCCGTATTTCTGCTTAATCGCGATAAGCTCCTCCTTGATAAGCTGCATACGCAGTTCGCGGCTCTCGAGCAATGCTTTCAAGTGCTCAATGAGTTTGCAGAGGTTGTCGTACTCGGCGCGCAGTTTCTCTTGCTCCAGTCCGGTGAGCTGGCGCAGACGCATCTCAACAATGGCGTTGGCCTGTATCTCGCTCAAGGCGAAGCGTTCCATCAAGCTCTTGCGAGCCTCATCGGGGCTTTTCGAACCACGGATGATGGCAATCACTTCATCAATGTTATCGACTGCAATTATCAATCCCTCAAGTATATGGGCGCGCTCCTCGGCCTTGCGCAGGTCGAACCTGGTGCGGCGCGTAACCACATCGTGGCGGTGGTCGATGAAGTGAGTGAGCAACTCTTTGAGTGTGAGCGTGTAAGGACGTCCGTCAACCAGAGCCACATTGTTCACACTGAACGACGACTGCAGCTCGGTGAATTTGTATAACTTGTTGAGCACCACCGACGGAACAACATCTTTGCGCAAATCGTAAACAATGCGCATACCCTCGCGATCCGACTCGTCGTTCAGGTTGGTGATTCCTTCAATCTTGCCTTCCTTAACCAAATCGGCCGTGTGCTTAATCATCTCGGCCTTGTTCACGTTGTACGGAATCTCGGTAATCACAATGCGCGATTTTCCGTTCTCGGCGCTCTCAATCTCAGCCTTGCCGCGAAGCACAATGCGGCCGCGGCCCGTCTCGTAGGCGTCGCGGATGCCCTGGAAGCCGTAGATTATGCCGCCAGTCGGGAAATCGGGGCCTTTGATGTAGTGCAGCAGCTCGTCGAGCGTGATTTCGGGGTTGTCGATGGTGGCGCAGAGGCCGTCAACAACTTCGCCAAGGTTGTGAGTAGGCATATTGGTGGCCATGCCCACAGCAATACCCGAAGCGCCGTTCACCAGCAGGTTCGGGATTTTGGTTGGCATAACGGTAGGCTCCGGCAGTGTCTCGTCGAAGTTCATCGTCATATCCACCGTTTCCTTGTCGATGTCGGCCAGAATCTCCTCGGCAATCTTTGACATACGCGCCTCGGTGTAACGCATAGCCGCCGGGCTGTCGCCGTCAATTGAGCCGAAGTTTCCGTGGCCGTCGACAAGCGTGTAGCGCATTGCCCAGTCCTGAGCCATACGAACCAGTGTTCCGTAGATTGATGAGTCGCCGTGCGGGTGGAACTTACCCATCACCTCACCCACAATTCTGGCCGATTTCTTATATGGTGCGCTCGATGTGTTGCCCAATCCGTTCATACCGAAGAGCACCCTACGGTGTACCGGTTTGAGTCCGTCGCGCACGTCGGGAAGGGCGCGTGCCACAATCACCGACATTGAATAATCAATATACGAAGACTTCATCTCCTCTTCGATATTGATTTTGATAATTCTTTGTCCGTCAATCATTTATATTAAACTTTTTGATAATTTCCTCTTATTTTTCAAGTCCCTAAAAGTACTCTTTTTGAGCCAAAAGACCGCCTTTGCCAAGCGCCAAAAACCAACTTTTATCAACAGAAAAACGGGGTGATTGTTGATAATTGAAAGGGGTGTTTAAACAGAACACAGACAACGCAGATTGAACTGATTTTCGCAAGATTTTCCCGCATAGTTTATAGTCCATTGTCCGTTGTCTGTTGTCTGAAGTCCGTTGTCAAAAGAAAAATCCCCTCCACTGCCCTTTCTTTTGTATAATTCCGTACATTCGCCTTGTTAAAAATTTCAAGGATATATGAATTCGAAATTTTCACCAAAAATCAACAAGATTCTGATTTACAGCAAGGAAGAAGCCGTACGGCTGAACAACGACTGCATCGGAACCGAGCATCTGCTTTTGGGCATTCTGCGCGATGGCGACGGAATTGCCATCGACGCGCTGAACCGCGCTGGCGCTGACATTCCCGCCCTCAAGCACGAACTTGAAGACAAGTTGCGGCAACAGCAAGGCTCGGTACGCCCAAACGACGCCATTCCGTTGCTCAAAGCCGCCGAAAACGCGCTCACAATCGTCTATCTCGAAGCGCGCTCGATGAAAAGCGACACCATAAACACTGGTCACCTGCTGCTGTCAATCCTGCGCGACGAGAGCAGTCTGGCAACCACCATACTCAACGAACAAGATATTAACTATCAGTTAATCAAATCGATAATCGCAAGTCCCGCCGAAGAACCGCACAAACAGGCTCACCAGCAGCCGCAAGACATCTTCGATGACGACGACGATGATGATGACGATGTTTACGAGAACATCCACAAGAAAAACCAGCCAAAAGACGGCGGGCAGCCGAAGTCGAACTCCGACACGCCTGTGCTCGACAATTTCGGCATCGACCTGACCAAGGCCGCCGAAGAGAACCGTCTGGACCCGATTGTGGGCCGCGAGACTGAAATTGAGCGACTTGCGCAGATTCTGAGCCGCCGCAAAAAGAACAACCCCGTGCTGATTGGCGAGCCTGGCGTGGGCAAATCGGCTATTGCCGAAGGAATGGCCATCCGCATTGTGCAGAAGCGCGTTTCAAGGATTCTGTTCGGCAAGCGCATCATCACTCTCGACCTTGCGTCGATTGTGGCTGGCACCAAATACCGTGGTCAGTTCGAAGAGCGTATGAAGGCCATTCTCAACGAGTTACAGCGCAATCCGAACGTGATTCTGTTCATCGACGAGATTCACACCATTGTTGGCGCGGGCGGCGCAAGCGGCTCATTGGACGCAGCCAATATGCTCAAACCCGCTCTTGCACGCGGCGAGATTCAGTGCATCGGTGCCACAACGCTCGACGAGTACCGCCAGTACATTGAGAAGGACGGCGCGCTCGAACGCCGTTTCCAGAAGGTTATGGTTGAACCGACATCGGCCGAAGAGACACGCGAGATTCTGAACAACATCAAGGCACGCTACGAAGAGCACCACAACGTCACCTACAGCGACGAAGCGCTCGACGCCTGCGTGAAACTCACAACCCGCTACATATCGGACCGCCACCTGCCCGACAAGGCCATCGACGCCCTTGATGAAGCGGGCTCGCGGGTACACATATCTAACATTCACGTTCCCAAAAAGATAACCGACCTTGAAAAGTCGATTGAAGAAATCCGCAACAAGAAGGTTGAAGCCGTAAGGCAGCAGAAGTTCGAAGAAGCGGCCAACTATCGCGACAGCGAGAAAAAGACCATCGAACAACTTGAAAATGAGAAGAAAAAGTGGGAAGACGACCTTATTAAGCACCGCGAAGTGGTGACGGCCGAGAACGTGGCCGAAGTGGTTGCAATGATGACGGGCGTGCCCGTGCAGCGCATTGCGCAAACCGAAGGCAACCGTCTGCTCAAGATGGGCGAAGAACTCAAGGGCAGCGTGATTGGTCAGGACGAAGCCATTGCAAAGATTGTCAAATCGATACAGCGCAACCGTGCAGGACTGAAAGACCCGAACAAACCAATCGGCACGTTCATCTTCCTGGGCCCGACGGGCGTGGGAAAAACGCAGTTGGCAAAGGTTCTTTCGAAATACCTGTTCGACAGCAACGACGCGCTCATCCGCATCGATATGAGCGAGTATATGGAAAAATTCAGCGTGTCGCGCCTGGTTGGTGCGCCTCCGGGATACGTGGGCTACGAAGAAGGTGGCCAACTGACCGAGAAAGTGCGCCGCAAGCCTTACTCTGTGGTGCTTCTTGACGAGATTGAGAAGGCTCACCCCGACGTGTTCCATATTCTGCTGCAGGTGCTCGACGAAGGCCGCCTGACCGACAGTCTGGGCCGCCGCATCGACTTCCGCAACACCATTATTATAATGACGTCGAACATCGGTTCTCGCCAGTTGAAAGAGTTTGGCACGGGTGTCGGCTTCTCGACAACTGCGCGTCAAAACTCATCCGACGAATTGGCTAAAGGTGTGATTGAGAAGGCTTTGAAGAACGCTTTCGCCCCCGAGTTTCTGAACCGCATCGACGATGTGATAATGTTCAACCAACTCTCGAAAGACGATATTCACAAGATTATCGACATTGAGCTGAAAGGCCTGTTCGAGCGCGTGGCACAAATGGGTTACACGCTGAAAATCACGCCTAAAGCGAAAGACTGGCTTGCCGACAAAGGCTACGATGCTCAGTACGGTGCCCGTCCGCTGAAGCGCGCCATTCAAAAATACATCGAAGACGAGATGGCCGAAGTGATTCTGAAGGCCGAAGTGGCCAATGGCGACACCATCACCTGCTCGTACGACAAGAAGGACGACAAACTGGTGTTCAAAGTGGGCGGTGGAAAGGACAAAGGCGAAGAGACGGAAGAAGCTGAAAAAACAGAATAAAGCACTTGGCTGAATTCCTACTTTAGAAACAGCAAACTAAAAACCCCGAAAAGCATCAGCCTTTCGGGGTTTTCTATTGAATTCAATTAATCCTTCAATTATACCCAGCGAAGCAATGGAACATCCTGGCGGTGCGGCAGGTCAACGTTCTTGGCGAACAGACGCACGCCGTAGTCGTATGAGCCTGGATGGTCGAGTTTGAAGTCGATTTCGAAGAAGGCCATCGAGTCGACGTGCTTGTTGAGTTTCAGTTCCTTGCGGTCGAGCAGTTTGGTGCAGTCCTGGTCCATAATAACCATCTCCACTCCTACGTCGTCGATGTCAAGGTTCTTGATGTCAACAATCACCTCACCGTGATAGTTCTGGCCAGCCTTGAACTCTGTCTTAAGGGTGCTCGGGAAGTCAACCGAGACAACCTCAATCTTATCCCAGTTCTCGTAAATTTTGTTCTTCCAGCGCGACAGGTCGCGGGCAACTTTGAAGTTGTCGGCAATGACCTTGCTGCTGCGCTTGTAGAGCGGTGAGTAATACTTGTTGATGTAGTCGTCGAGCATACGCTTTGTTGTGAAGTGCGGTGCGATGCCTGCGATTGAACGTTTGATGTACTGAACCCACTCGGTCGGAATGCCAAAGTTGTTGCGCTGATAGAACAGCGGGATAATCTCGTTCTCAAGGATGCTGTAGATTGTGGCGGCATCCAGTTCGTTCTGGAACTGTTGGTTCTGATAGGTCTGCTCCTGTGGAAGCGCCCAACCAGCCTTCTCTTTGTAGCCCTCAACCCACCAGCCGTCGAGCACGCTGAAGTTCAGCACGCCGTTCATTTCGGCTTTCTGACCGCTGGTACCGCTGGCCTCCAACGGACGTGTCGGGTTGTTCAACCAAACATCGACACCGCGAACCAGACGTTTTGCAAGGTCCATATCGTAGTTCTCAAGGAACAGTATCTTGCCAACGAACTCTGGACGGCGCGAAATCTCAACAATATTCTTAATCAAATCCTGACCAGCCTTGTCGTGCGGGTGAGCCTTACCTGCAAACAGGAACTGAACTGGGCACGACGGATTGTTCACGATTTTTGCCAGACGGTCGATGTCGCTGAAGAGCAAGTGAGCGCGCTTATAGGTTGCAAAGCGGCGTGCGAAGCCGATTGTCAGAGTGTGCTCGTTGAGTCTGCTCAAAGTCTCAACCACATATTTCGGGCTTTCGTGACGCATAATCGAACTCTTCTCGAAGCGTGCCTTCACGTAGTCAATCAACTTCTTACGCAGTTGGTTGCGCAAATCCCAGATGACGCTGTCCTGAACGTCGAAAATCTTCTCCCAGTATTTGGTGTTCGACTGGTCTTGCATAAAGCCGTCGCCGAATGTGCTCTCATACAGACGGCGCCACTCTTTGGCTGCCCACGTCGGCATATGAACGCCGTTGGTTACATAATTGATATACAACTCGTTGGTCGAGAAACCAGGCCACATATACTTGAACATCTCCTTTGTCACATCGCCGTGCAGCATCGAAACACCGTTCATCTCCTGCGAAGTGCGGGTTGCCAGAACGCTCATCGAGAACTTGCCGTCGGGTGCAAGGCCAAGGTTCATAAATGTGTCCCAATCAATCTTCAGACGCTCTGGAATCGGGCGCAGATAGGTGCGAATCAGATTCTGGTCGAAGGCGTCGTGGCCAGCGGGAACAGGTGTGTGTGTGGTGAACAGCGACGATGCGCGGACAACCTCAAGAGCCTCGTTGAAAGTCAGATTCTCGTGCTGAACATAGTCCGACAGACGCTCAACGTTAATCATTGCGGCGTGTCCCTCGTTGCAGTGGAACACATTCGGCTTGATGTTCATCGCCTTCAGGGCGCGAATACCGCCAAGGCCGAGCAGCATCTCCTGTTTCAAACGGTTCTCCCAGTCGCCGCCGTAGAGTTGCTGCGTGATTGCGCGGTCCTCTGCGCTGTTGTCGGGGTCTTCAGTATCAAGCAGATACAAAGGCACACGACCAACCTGCACTTTCCAGATGCGGGCTTTCACCATACGTCCTGGCAGGTTGAGCGAAATGGTCATTTGGCGTTTGAACTCGTCGAGAACGGCGGAAATCGGCAGATTGTCCATATTCTGCGGAACCAGACTTGCCTGCTGCTCGCCCGAAACTGTCAGTTCCTGAGTGAAATATCCGTATTTGTAAAGGAAACCGACGCCAACCATCGGCATATTCGAGTCGCTGGCCTCTTTCAGGTAGTCGCCAGCCAAAATGCCCAGACCGCCCGAGAAAATCTTCAGGTTGTCGGTCAGGCCGTACTCCATACTGAAGTAGCCCACCAGCGGCATATCCTTGCGCGGTGCCACGCTCATATATTCTGCGAAATTTTTCGACACGCGGTCGAATTTGGCCAGGAACGCTGTGTCTTTCTCAAGTTCGGCCAGACGGGCGGTTGAAACCACCTTTAGCAGGGCGATTGGGTTCTTCTCAACCTTTGCCCACAGTTCGGGGTCGATGTATTTGAACATCTCAATTGCCTCGTAATTCCAGCACCACCACAGGTTATTTGCCAGATTATCCAGATTTTTCAGCCTTTCAGGAAGGTCTGAATGGATAATCATCTTCTTCCAAATTGGTTCGTTACTCATAAGTTTTTGACTATTATTAAAATTATTGTTCGTATGCATTATTTGGTCGTCGACGCGTGCGAGCGACAGTGTGAGCGCCTTGCTGTAGGCTTCGGCGTAGTAGTGGAACAAATTGTCCCAACTGATTTCGCTAGCCTGCTCTTTGGCGCGCTTGCGCAGTTTGGCGCGGTCGGCGGGCGACATCTTGTAAACGCGGTTGATGACATTCACCAGTTCGTCAACCACATCCCAGTAGTTGTCTTCAGTGCGTGTCACAACCTCAATGCCGTCCTGGATTCCGCTGGTCTTTTTCAGCATCCACTGGCCGAATCCCGCAAGGCTTGTGGTCACTGTGGGCACGCCAACAGCGATACTCTCGAGCGGTGTGTAGCCCCACGGCTCGTAGTACGACGGGAAGGCCGTCAAATCGAAACCGCTCAGCAGGTTGTAGTACGACATATTGAAGATGCCGTCGTTGCCGTTCAGATAGACAGGAACCAGCACCACATTCACCTGCTGCCCCTGATTATTAGTCAGTTGCAACTGATGGGTTTTGTCCATCACGGGGTCGTAGTAGTCAGGGTTGAGCGAGTGCGTCGTGATGCGCTCGTCGGGTATGCGGACATTGCTGTCGGCCAGACGGTCTTGCAGGCATTTGCGCGGGCCGTAGTTGAAGTTCGGCACCAGAATGAAACCGACAATGTTGTGCTTGTAACCGCCCTGCTGGTTCAGTTTGCCGAGTGCGTCGATAAAGATGTCGATGCCCTTGTTTTTGAACTCGTAGCGGCCAGAGATTGCCACAAACAGAGTCTCATCGTCGCACTTGTTGCCTGTCAGCGCCTCCGTAACCTCGGCAAGTTTCTTGCGGGCTTCTTTGGTCACATTGTCATCCATATGCGGCAAGTGATTGAGTGCGAATCCGTTAGGTGTAACTGCATCGGGTTCGTTGTTCAAGAGCACCTTGCACTCGTTGGCCGTCACCTTGCTCACCGTTGTATAGACCGATGCCACCTGAGCAGCGGTCTTTTCGAGTGAGTGTTTGGCCATCACGCCAAGTTCGCGTGCGCGGATGTCGGGGTCGAACGAGCCCAGGCTCTTATAGAGCGGGAATCCGTTGCCCGCAACCGAGCGGCCCAGCACTGTAGCGTGTGTGGTGAACACGGTTGCCACCTTCGGGCAGGCGCGGTCGAGATAGAGAACGCCCGAGCCAGTCTGCCACTCGTGGAACTGTGCAACCACTGGCGCATCAGGCAGATAGAAGTTCTTGTAACTCTCCACCACCTTGCCAGCCGCATAGCCGAACAGCACCGACTCAATATACTCCCACTCGCCTGTAATGGAATCGAGTTTGTAGGTCTCCCACCACGAAGCCAGCAGTTTGTCTTTCAGCGGAATAAAAACAGTATAATCGACCAGCACGGCCAGCGGCTTGTGAGCCACGTTCCAGCGGCCAATCTTTATGCGCAGGCCTTCTTTCTCAGCCGTCTCCTTCCATTCGGGAAACAGGCTCTTGTCCTCAGTGAACTCTGAATTGCCCTCTTCCCTAACCAAATCGGGGCCGATGAACATAATGTTGTCGCCGTAAGCGGCATATTCGTTCGGCATTTTCGAAGTTATCACAGTGTGGATTCCACCCACCTTGTTGCAAACTTCCCAACTAGTTTCAAATAAGAATGCTGGCTTAATTAAATCGCTCATTTACTTCAAATTAATAATCACGATAATTTATTCAGCCTATGCCTTTTTGGCTTTCGATTTCAGTTTCTTGATTTCAGCCTTCTGCTCAAGCACCATATCCTGCAGTTTCTCAACGTCGCGGCAGGTTCTGATTTCTGCGTCGGGCAGAGCCTTGTTCACGCGCAACGAGAAGTCTGTCAGCACGTTCATATAGTTGATGAAAGCGTCGTACGGTGTCTTGTAGGGGTTGAAATATGCGTGCACCTCGCCGTCGCTGAACCATTTTGTCGACATATAGTAGAAATGGTCGCTCGTCTGCAGGTACTCCCAATCTTGCAGAATCTGCGGGTCCTTCACCTGAGCAACCTTGTCGGTCAGGGCGTAGAGTTTGCTGAACGCCTCGTTCTGCATATTGTTGCCCAGCCAGGCTGTGATGTCGCGCTCCTCGTCGGCCCACGATATTGGGTAAGGAACATTGATGGCGGCCACAGGCTGCACGTTCTTGATTATCTGCGACGGTGTGGCAAAGCGGAAATCAGTCTGATTCAGAACTGCATCGGGCAGATGCTCAAGGAATTGGAAGATTCCTGTCTCCTTCTCCTGATGCTCGCCGAATGTCTCGTAGTCCATAAACAGATTGACAATCTCCTCCTTGTCGGGAACCTCGTTCAAACGGGCAGCGTAAGAGTCTGCTGTCCAGTGCTTTGCGCAGAAACGGAACGAGATGTCGTCGCTCAGTGTATAGTTACGCAACAGAAGTTTCAGTTGCGGTTCTTTTGCGTTGTAATACAAGAAGTTAGGCGATTTCCAACCCAGAATGTGCTTAGCGCCCTCGGTGAGCATTCCCTTGTAGCCCATCTTGTAAACGGCTGCGCCAACCTCGTCAGAGTAAATCAACTCGGTGTTGCGGAACACTTTCGGCTTCTGACCGAAGAGTTTCTCAATCTTTGCCGAATGGTCCTTCACCTGCTTCTTCATCACGTCGATGTTGGCCTGCGAAGCCAGCGAGTGCGAATAGGTTTCGGCCAGGAACTCAACCTGACCAGTTTTAGCCAGGCGTTGGAAACTCTCAATCACTTCGGGCGCATACAGTTCGAATTGGTCGAGCGCGATGCCCGTGATTGAGAAAGTAACCTTAAAGTTGCGTCCGTGCTTCTCTATCAGTTTGAGCAACAATTCGTTGGTTGGCAGATAGCAGTTGCGTGCCACCTTTTGCAGAATCGACTCATTAAGATAGTCATCGTAGTAATAATGGTCGCTGCCGATATCGAAGAATGAATATTTGCGGAAGCGGAATGGTTGATGAACCTGAAAATAAAGACATAAATGCTTCATAGTTCCAAATTTTATAAGGTTACTGATTTAATACTGATTTATAAACGTTGTAAACGTGTTTTGCCGACTCTTCCCAGCGCAGGCTGTTGGCCTCTTTCAAGCCGTTCTCGCCGATGGTTTGGGCAAGAGCGGGATAGTTGAGCAGAGCGTAAATGGCGTTGGCCATCTTGTCGATGTCCCAGAAGTCAATCTTGATGGCGTGCTTCAAAATCTCGCTCACACCCGACTGCTTCGAGATGATGACAGGAACACCCGACTGCATCGCCTCGAGCGGCGAAATGCCGAATGGTTCCGAAACCGATGGCATAATATAGACGTCGCTATATTTGAACATACGGAACACAGCGTCGCCGCGCAGGAAGCCCGTGAAGTGGAACTTGTCCATAATGCCCAGACTTGCGGCGCGTTCAATCATCTTGTTCATCATATCGCCGCTGCCAGCCATCACAAAACGCACGTTGTCCATCTTCTTGAGCACCTTGTAGGCGGCCTCAATGAAGAACTCAGGACCTTTCTGCATTGTGATTCGGCCCAGGAACGTCACCACCTTCTCGTCGAAGCCGCGTTTCTCGCGGTCGATGGCTTTCAGGTTGGGCTCCACGGCGTTGTAAACGGTCACCACCTTGTCGGGCGATTGGCCGTATTTGTTGATAACAATGTCGCGCGTCAGGTTGCTCACCGTGATGGCCTTGTCGGCTGCGTCGAGACCTGCCTTCTCAATGTTGTAGACGGCAGGATTCACGCGGCCGCCGCTACGGTCGAAGTCGGTGGCGTGAACGTGCACAACAAGCGGCTTGCCCGACACACGCTTGGCGGCCATTCCTGCGGGATAAGCCAGCCAGTCGTGGGCGTGAATGATGTCGAAGTCGTACATTGTGGCAATCTGCTCAGCAATCAGGCTGTAGTAGTAGATTTCGGTGAACAGGTTGTCGCCGTATTTTCCAGTGAACGGAATGCAGCCCGACTCTCCCACCTCAACAATGTGCTTGCCGTAGTAACGTTTGTTGTTTCTCAGCGCGAAGTACTCCTCAGGCGTTGAGTACGGAACCAGATTCGAGCCCACCTCAATATACTGAAGGTTCTTGACTTGTCCCGAATAACTCTCTGATTTTGTGACTCTCAGCGGAATGTTTCCCGCACCCACGAGTTTGATGGCCTCTTGGTCCTCGTCGCCGTAAGCCTTTGGCACGACGAAAATAACCTCAAGGTCGTCAATCTTCGACATACCTTTGGTCAGGCCGTAGCAAGCGGTGCCCAAACCTCCAGAAATGTGCGGCGGAAACTCCCACCCAAACATTAAGACTTTCATTATCAGTTATTTTTATTGTTCTTTATTTCTTTTTCGATGCCTTTGCAGCGGCTTTGGCGGCTTTCGGTTCGGCCTTTTTGGCGGTCTTCGCCGATGCTTTCTTTGCTTCAGCCTTCACTGCTTTTTTAGGTTCGGCTTTCGCCGATGCCTTCTTTGTTTCAGCCTTTACGGCGGCCTTCTTCGGCTCTGCCTTCTTCACTTCCTTCTTCGCTGTGGCCTTCTTTGGTTCGGCTTTCGCCGATGCCTTCTTTGCTGCGGCTTTCTTAGGCTCTGCCTTTACCTTCGACTCTGATTTCTTCGGCTCTTTCTTTGCTGCCGCTTTCTTGGCGGGTTTGGCCTCAACAGCAGTCTCGCCTGCGAAAGTGTTCGACAGTTTTTTCATATAAAGCAGTGCCGCGAAACTCAATGCGAACGAAATGGCGCCCTTTCCGTGATACGGTGGATCACCGTGGTACATTTCTGATATACAACTGATTCCAGCCGTTCTCATCTCGGGCTCAAAGGTTTCAAGGAACTTGTTGACCAGCGATTCAATCATACGCGGTTGGATTTTTGCCAGCGCGTCGATGTAGGCGGCATAGAGCCACGGCCAAACCGAGCCGTTGAAGGCGGCGTTCTCGCGCTGCTCCTCGGTGCCACGGTAGTGCGACACGTAGCGCGGGTCGTCAGGCGTGAGCGAGCGGATGCCGTAAGCGGTCATCAGTTGCTCCTCAACCACACGCAGAACAGCCTTGATTTGGTGCTTGTCGAGCATTGTGTAGTCAACGGCGCAAGCCAGCAATTGGTTCGGACGGACTTGTGTGTTTGCATAGTCGTATGTCACATAATCGGCCAGATAGCCGCGCTCATCGTTCCAGAATGTGGCAACAAAACTGTCCTTCACTTTCTCGGCCAGTTCAGCCCATTTCTTGCCAAAGGTCTTGTCGCCTTTGCTCTTGTCGAGAACGTACATTATTGCGTTGTACCACAATGCGTTGGTTTCAACAGCATAGCCGTTGCGCGGCATCACGGGGCGGCCGTGGATGGTTGCGTTCATCCAGGTGTTGGCCACTGCGTCCGATGTGTTGTAAACCATTCCGTTCTCGTCGATGCGGAAACTGATTTTGTGCTCCAGATAAAGGTTCATCACCTTCTTGACGTCTTTTCCGAATTCCTTCCAGACGTCGTACTGCGGATATTGCTTGTCAATCTGCTGAATGCACCAAACAAGCCACAACGGCACGTCGGAACGGCAGTCGGCGTAATCGTCCAGATTGGTGCTTCCGCTTGCCAAAGTGTTGGTTATCTGACTGATGAGCGTCGATAGAACGCTCTTGTAAATCATCGGTGTCTCGTTTTTGTAGAGCAGGTTGGGCAGAGCGATGAGCGCGTCGCGGGTGCGAGCGGGATACCACGGATAACCAGCCAGAATGCGGGTTTCCTTGCCCTCGTTCAGGAACAACTGCGCGGCGCCGTTTATCAGGCAGTTCTCGAAACTGTTGCGCGGTGTGCGGTCGCTCACCTCGTCGTCGAACTTCTTCTTCAGCGTGTTGGTCTTAATCTCGCTCAGTCCAGCCGAGACAATGATGCTCTCGCCCTTCTTGATAGGCGCCTCGAAATATCCAGGCACGAACAAATCCTCTTTGAAATCGTAGCCGCGCTTCTGCTCCAGAATGTACTCAATGTTGTAGTACCAGTCGGGTGCCGACACAAACTCGCACTTCTTCGAAGTTTGGATATAAAGGTCGGGATAGCCCTGATACATACACGATGAGATGCCGTTGTCAACCATCTTCACCTTAGTGTTGGCGTCAAGGTTGGCCTTGCTCAGCGCGTGAATGTTGCGGAAGGCAAGGAACGGTTTGAAACGTATTTTGGTCTCGCTGTGAGCGTCGAGCAGAGTGTAGCGGACAAGAATCCGCGGCTCGCTCTTGACAAGGATTTTCTCCTTTTTCAGAACCACGCCGCCAACACCGTAGATGAGTGTCGGTATGGGGTTGGTATAGAATTCGGTAACATACTTGTGGCCTTTGGGCTCGTAATTGTCACCCTCATATTTATGCAAAGCCAGATTGAATTCGCGCTCGTGCTGAATGATGGTCTCATCGAGCGACGAGAGCAGCACGTGGCGTCCGCCATCGACCTGCGGCAGCGGGCACACCAGCAATCCGTGATATTTACGGTTGTTGCAGCCAATCAGCGTTGTGAGCGAATACGAGCCCGCGCGGTTGGTGCGCAACACCTCTTTTGTCAAGGAATTCTCAAGATTTACAAGTTCTGTTTTGTCAAACTCCAAATATCCCATTGCTTTATTTTTTATAGAATTACAATTATTTCGTTGAATCTCGTTTCTAACACTTAAAAAGTATTATTCACTTTTCCTAAAAAGTTTCGCAAAGCTACGTATTTTTTTGCTAAAGCGGTTACACAAAATCAACTTTCGGAAACTGATAATCGTCAATTGCAAAACCGCCCCAGCAGTATGGTTTAACGTTTGCACAGATATTTGCGTATAACTCGTATTTTTGTGCATTCCGGCAGCGCTTTGCTGCGGATTTTTGTAAGAATTTGGGCAAAACTTTCTGCAGTTTGAACGGGCGGCAGGCGGCAAAAACAAAAAAGGCTCAAAAAGAGCCTTTCGTGAAAAAATGGTGATCCGGTTGGGATTCGAACCCAAGACCCACAGCTTAGAAGGCTGTTGCTCTATCCAGCTGAGCTACCGGACCGCTTTTGCTAAATGCGGCCGCAAAAATAAGCCTTAATCTGTCGTTTGCAAAAAAAATTTGCAGGCACCGGTGCAATAGCCGAAATACTCCGCTCCTACTGCTCGGTTGCAAACTTCTTCATATTGTCGAGCAGGCCGGCCACAACAAGCACATCGTTCTCGCGGAAGATGTAGTCGTCGTCAGGCATAAGGGTTGTCTTGGTATGCTCACGCGACAGCAAACCTTTCTTTTCCTGCGACTTAACGGCGACAGTTTTCAGCTTGAAGCGCGACTCAAGGTTGGCCGTGCCGAGCGTGTGGCCCACATATTTCTGCGGAGCCTTGAACTCAACAATCACATTCTCGGCGTCGATTTCGGTAATCTTGAGCGCGTTTTTCACCTGCAGCTGAAGGCTTATCATCATAGCCGTTTCCGACTCGGGATGAACGGTGTTCTCAATGCCGATTTGGTTCAGAATGCTCTTGTGCATCGGGCTGATAATGCGGCCGATAATATTGTTGGCGTTCAGCTTTTTCAGGATTGAAAGCGTCAGAATCGACGAGCCCACATCCTCACCAATGGCCACAATAACGGCGTCGGTGTCGTTCAGCGGCAGGGTTTTAACGGCGTTCTCGTTGGTGGTGTCCATCTCCATCACGTTGCCAATCTGGTTTTTAAGCTCGTCAACACGCTCAAACTTGTTGTCGATGCCAATAACCTCGTGCCCCTGCTCGGTGAGGCTGATTGCCAGCGTCGAACCAAAATAACCCAAACCGATAACAATAAATTTCATATTAATAAGTTTTTAGTTTTCAATTAGTTGATAGTAAGATTCTTATAAGGATACTTGGCATATTTCGCCTTGCGCGACACAAATATGCCCGACAGCAGTGTGAGCGGGCCCACACGGCCAAGGAACATCATCACCATTGTGAGCACCTGCGACGGCATTTGCAGGTTCGATGTTCCGACGAGCGAGAGACCCGTGGTGCTGTACATCGACACGGTGTCGAAGAACAGGTGCAGCGGATTCTGGTCCGGCTCAAAAAACGCAAACAGCACAGAGGCCACAAAGATTATCAGCAGCGACATTGTTACAAGCACCAGCACACGCGAAATGGTCTCAAAACCAATACGGTGGTAACCGATTTCGATGTAGCGGTTGCCGCGGATGAAGCTCACGATTGAGCAGAGCGCCAACGCGAAAGTTGTGGTTTTGATGCCGCCGCCAGTCGAGCCGGGCGAGGCTCCAATCCACATTATACCAATCATAAAGGCCATTGTGGCCGTGCTCCAGCAGCTAATGTCGGACACGTTGAAACCGGCTGTGCGGGCTGTGGCGCAGCAGAAGAACGATTTCACCCACCGCGATACGGCCGTGCCTCCAGCCAGAGTGTTGTCGAGTTCGAGGAAATAGTAGCTCAGAGTGCCAATCACCAGAATGCCGAATGTGGCAATCACGGCAATGTGCGTGGCCATATCGGTGCCAAAATGCGAAACCAGACTGCGCCTGTCGACCGAAATGTGCAGCAGATGCAGAGTGCGGTTGCGGAGCGTTGAGTAGATGGCTATCAGCACCGGAAAGCCGATTCCGCCCAGCGTGGTGAGTATTGCCACCGACATCAGCAGCCAGTTGTTGCCCACCACAAGATGGTTGGCAAAGCCGTCGGGCAAGGTCGATATTCCGCAGTTGCAAAATGCTGACACCGAGTGGAATATGGCAAAGAAAACCGGGTCTTCGATATTGCTTCCGCTGATGCTCAAATAGATGGCCACAGCGCCAAGCGACTCAATCAGCAGAGTGAGCGAAAGCACTTTGGCCAGGAAGTTGAAAATGTCGCTCATTGCGTCGGACGAGAACATATCCTTGAGCATCATACGGTCTTTGAACGAAACCGTGCCGGTGAACGCAAAGGCGAACAATCCGGTGAAAACCATAACGCCCAAACCGCCTATCTGAAACAAAAACAGCAAGATGACGTTGCCTTTGAAGGTGAGTATGCTGGGCAGGTCAATAACCGAGAGCCCCGACACGCAGATGGCGCTTGTTGATGTGAAAAGTGCCTGAAAATAGCTTATCTGCCCCATATGCACGTTGGGCAGCATCAGCAGGCCCGAACCGATGAAAATCATCACCAGGAAGCTGAATGCGAAAAGCACCGGCGGCGACATCCGCATCGACGACACCACCTTCGACACCTTGTAGAAATCGGAAATCAGTATGAAGCCGAGTACTGCCGATACGGCGGCAAATCCCGAAAGGAAGGAATTTGCGAGCAACGGAATGCTGACAATGTTTGTGTTGGCCAGAAAAACCAGCAGCGAGACGGCGAAAAGCCCGTAATCGAGCCATCGCGCCCACATTTTGCGCCCGACAATGTTGACAAGGTCGTGAAGGTATTTGGCCAGGAACGTGATTACAAAAATACTGCGCACAAGCCCGTCGACATTGTCCTGAACAATCTGGTGGTGATTGAATCCCAGACGCGCCACAAGCAGCGTGACAAACAGGAAACTGCACACCAGAATGACCAGGTTGCAAACTGTTGAGAAAAACCTCAACACCTTGAACAGGACATCCTGTACAATGAAGAAATACTTGAAAAATCGCTCCTTAATATGAAACAGAAAACGGTTGCCCATTTCAGCAAAAAAGACAAAGTGCGCCCCCGCGCGTGGCAGAGGCGCACTTCAAATTTATCATTCGGTACTCAAAACCTTAAACTCCACACGACGGTTCATCGCCCTACCCTCTTTGGTAGCATTGTCGGCCACAGGCTGGTCGAACGCGTAACCCTTGTACTCAAGACGGCTGGCATCAACGCCCTCCGAAATCAGGAAGTCGACAACCGATTTGGCGCGAGCCTCCGACAGGCGCTGGTTGGTGGCCTTGCTACCCTGGTTGTCGGTGTGGCCCGAAATCTCGATGCGCATAGCCGGCATATCGCTCAGCAGCTTGGTCAGGCGGCCCAGCTCGGCGTACGATGTGGGTTTCAACTTGGCGCTTCCGGTCTCGAAGAACACGTTCTTCAGGATTATCTTCACGTCTTTCTTGATGTTGTTCAGGGCAATGTCCTTATCAATCTCCTGATACTCAGTTGCCGCCGGAATATCAAAGTTTTCTGAATGGAACAGATAGTTGTCGGCCTTAACCATCAGACCATAGTTCTTACCCGAAGGCAGCGACACCAGGAACTTACCTGTTGCCGAGTTTGTCTGCGATGTAAAAATCACTTCATTCTTCTCATTATCAACAATATCGATGGTGGCGCTCACCGGCTCGTTGCTGATGGCGTCGCGCACTGTACCCTTGACAATGGTCAGGCGGATGGTGACAAGCTCAACCGAAGCCTCCATAACCATATCCGACACCGGCTGCGAGCGTGCCGAAATCAGGTTGTCCTCACCCGACAGAGTGTATGGCTTTTCGGGGCCGAGGAATGTCATTCGGTAGATGTCGAGACCGCCGGAGCCCTCCGGACGGACGCTGGAGCAGTATCCGTGGCGGCCGTTGGCCGAAATCACAAAGCAGAGGTCGTTGTCGGGCGAGTTGATTGGATAGCCAAGATTGACCGGCTCGCTCCAGGTGCCGTTGTCGTCGCGCTGCGACATAAAGATGTCGAAACCGCCCATTGTGTTGTGGCCAGTCGAGCTGAAATACAACGTACGGCCGTCGGGGTGCATAAACACTGCCTCCTCGTCGTACTGAGTATTGATTACCGGGCCAAGATTAATAGCCTCACCCCATTTGTCTTTGGCTGTGCGGTGGCAGACGTAGATGTCGCTGCCGCCGAATCCGCCCGGGCGGTCGCTCACAAAGTAGATGCTGCGGCCATCGGGCGAGAAGCAGGCCGAAGTCTCGCGTGCGTCGGAGTTGATGGGTTTCGGCATTCCCTTCGGATACTCCCATTTGGTACCTTTCAGCGAGCACTGCTCAATGTCGCCATTGCCCTTGCGGCCGTTGTAGATGAGTAGCTGCTGGCCGTCGGGGAACAAGCCCACCGTAGCGTCGTCGAACTGCGTATTTATTGGCTCGCCAATCTCGTTTGGCACCTGCCAGTTCTTATTCTCGTTGTAGCTGATGTAGATGTCCTCGTCGTACTGGCCGTCGTCGAGGCTGACATTGCGACCGTTGGTGCGGGTCGAGGTGAAAATCATCATCGACTCGTCGGCTGAGATGAGCGGACTGTGGTCGTTGTAGCGCGAGTTGAGCACCGAGCCGATATTGTCGACGAAAGCTCGTGCCGGATTGTCCATCAGCTGCTTGCCGCACTCGCACTCGGCAATGTATTTCTCAAGCAGAGGTTTCATTTCGGGTGCCTCCATCGGCGTAAGCAAAGCCAAATGCGCCTTGTATTCACCAACAGCCTTATCGTACTGTCCGTTAAGATGATAGCCGCGTGCCAGCATCAAATGAATGTCGGGTGCAACATCGCGGCGCAGCTGATATGCCTTCTCAAAAAAATCGATACACTTGTACTTCATCGGCAGATTCATATAGCAAACGCCTATGCGGTAGTTGAGCAGCGAGTAGTTCGGGTTAAACTTCTGTGCCTCAAGATAATACTGTAAAGCCTCGTGGTAGTATTCCTTGGCGTAGTACGACTCACCGTCTTTCAGGTTGTTGTTGGCCTCTTTAAAAGCGTCTTTCTGATTCTGAAAATAGTTTTTGTCGAACGGAATGTCCTGGCAAAAAGCCGATGCGCAGCAGGCAACGGCAGCTATAATTATATATAAACGTTTCATACTCAGCATAATATTATTCATAGAACGAAATGTAGTTTCTTGCCTTGGTAATGCCAAGCTGGTAAGCCTTGCGCCAGTCGGCCACAGCCTCCTCAAACTTGCGCTGCATCTCCTGGCAGCTGCCGCGGTTCAGGTAGGCCTCGGCAAAGTTGGCGTTGATGCGGATGGCGTCGCTGAATGAGCGGTAGGCGGCATCGTAGTCCTTCTTTTTCATCTGGGCGATACCCATATTATTATATGCGTACGCGTATTCAGGATTAATCTCGATGGCCTTCTGACAGTCGGCAATCATTCCGTCGAAGTCGTTCTTCTCAAACTTGGCGCGCGCGCGGTTGTTGTAGGCGATGAAATAGTCGGAGTCGAGTCCGATGGCCAGTCCGTAGTTGCTGATGGCGTCGTCGATATTGCCCTTCTTGAGCAGTGCGCTTGCCAGGTTGTTGTAGGCTGTGGCCAGTTTCGGGTCGATTTTGATGGCCTGCTGATAGTCGGCAATGGCACCGTCGTAGTCCTCGTTCATACGCTTGGCGCTGCCGCGGTCGTTGTAGGCCTGGGCGTTGTTGCCGTCGAAGGTGATTGAGAGCGTGAGATTGTTGACGCTCTCCTCGTAGTTGCCGCACTCAAAATTGGCCACACCGGCGTAGTAGTAAACCTTGGCCTCGTCGTAGCCGGCCTTGATGGCAAGCTCGAAATCGCTGAGCGCGTCGCTCGAGTTGTTCTGGTTGAAATAAGCCAGACCGCGACCATAATAGGCCACCGGCGACTCCTCAAGCTCAATGGCCATTGTGAAATCGGTTATGGCGCCGCTGTAATCGGCCATTTCCGACTTGGCAAAACCGCGGTTCACAAGCGCCTTGGTGAATTTGGGGTTGAACGACAGCGCTTTGGTGAAACTATTGATGGCTTCGGGGAAATTGCGCCGGGCTACAAAATCGTTGCCTTCATTGAAAGCAACCTCTGCCTCCTGATTGCCCGCTATGACGAGCGTGGAGTCGTTTTTGGCTGTGTTTTGGCCGTAACTGCCGAAACAGAACGCCATAGCAACTGCCAAAGAAATTGATTTTAATTTCATTGCGTTAATTTTTAATTATTTACAGTTTCCTTTTGGTTTGTCGTAAGGCACACCAAAGAAATAGCTAAATTACACCATTGAAATTAAAAATTCAAATTTATTTGAACGCTGATTTTCTATGCAGCACCAATTCCGGCCATCACAACCTGTAGAGACGTGGCGCGCCGCGTCTCTACGTTTTGTGCACCCAAATTAAACCTGCAAAGCCGCCAGCCCTGAGGTGTTTGACGTTTGTCCGCGCACTGAGCCGAGGTGGTCGGTGATGTATTGGTGTATTCTCACTATTCCTCGTTTTTAGGCTTAACCAACGAAGTTTTATCGAAAATCTTGGTTTTTATCAAATTTCCGTCTTCATCATAGTACTTCCATTCTCCATATTCAATTGACATATCAGATTCGGGTTCATCTCCTTCATACCATAAAAGAGCACCTTCTTCTTTCACAATGCCATTAAGATGATAACCTATGAAATAGCATTTGTGATCTGGAATAAACATTTCATTCAAATCGTTGTATATTGTATCTGTATTTGGTTCAAAGTTCTTTAATATAAATGCCAAATGTCCAGTATTATAAAAATCATACCAAGTTCCACACATTTGTCCATTTTCATATTCTCCAAATGACGACAAATAACCATATTTACTATACCATTTAAATACTCCAGATTTTACTCCATTTTTGTAATAACATTGTATTATATATCCATCAATGGTATCTGACCAAAAACCAACTTTTTGACCGTTATTATCATACTGATTTATTTTATCGGCATATTCATTCTGTGTTTTAGTAGTGACATTACTACTTTGGGTTTTTGTTGGAACGGATTTTTTCTGAAAAAATGTGCAGGCGCTAAAAGACAAGCACAGCAAGAGCAATAGTATTGTTTTTGTTTTCATATTTAACTATTTAATTCAAGAACGGTCATATTCTGGTTGAGCACCGCGCGCACTGAGCCGAGGTGGTCGGTTATGTGATACCGCACGGCAAAGGTGCCGCTGCCGCTGCGCACAATGCGCCCGGTGCTGAAACTGGAATATAGTGTATGACTTGGTACCATTACTTTTTAATAATACCCTCCTGATTTTTTATATTCATTGCTGGCAAGATATAGTGATAAGTGCCAAAATCTTGCTGCAATACAATTCTAAAATCAACTATTTCATAATAAGATTGCAGTTCTTTTAAAATTTCTTTTATACACAGATTTTTTGATTTTTCGCTAAAACTTGGGATGTCTAATATTTTCTCAATAAGCACATCAAAACTTAAAATGTCATATATCTCTACGTTGCTATTTTCAATTATAAAAAAAGATGCTATTGCGTCCTCATATGCTAAATGGTAAAATTTAAATATACCAAAGGATTCTGTATTAACGCTATCGACAAGATTATCGATGCTAAATATATTTTTGATTTCGTTTGACCGGGAGTCTGTAGGTAAATCTCCTGTAATCACTTTAAAGTTGTATAAATGTAAATACAAGCTATCGGGGAATACTTGTCCGCTAGTAAATGATATCAAAAAAAATCCGACTAATAATAAGGTTATTTTCTTCATAATTATTATATTATAAATGTGCAGGTATTGGTTCGAGTTTTTGGAATCTAAATCAAAATTTATTGAGCACCCACTGTACTCTCCTTCGGTTACATTTAAATTAAGGTTATTAATAATCTCTCTCTGGTTTGTTATTATCGGGGTTTGTCGTATCATAAACCACTATAATAGTATCGCCCACTGACAACGTATCACTTTTAGGATAATAATACCCGCTACCTTGATACTTCTTATCTCCTACGAAAAATTCATAGCTGAAGTAATCATCATATTTGATAGTGTAGAAATGATCTATGACTATTGCTTTTGAGCATTCTAAGTTTTTATCCAATGACTGTTTCTTAATAATACCTCCTATCAATAAATAAGCGAGAAATACCCAACAGATGATAGTAATCAGCCAAAGAATGGAGTCTTTTAAGTTTTTCATTTTTAATATATTGGAATAATAGGTTGTAGTAAGCGGTGGTCTGGTTGCCGTTGGCGTCTTATGAGAAACTGCAAGCAATCAGCATTATCAAACAGGTTAAAAACAACCTTATTGTGATATTTGTTTTTTGGCATCATAAAATTCATCTGTCAAATTATTTATATATTCAAGCAGCCATTCGGGTCTGTCGTAAAACTTGTCATTATATTTTAGTATAACCCCAGCACAAATTGTATTAGTATCATTTGCCGAATATAAAATAATTTTTGCTCGTGTGTCAACACTCCAATTGCCGGAATCTAATGGTTCCAAATTTTCCAATTGACTAAGAAACATATTAATTGTCGCAGTGTCAGTAATGGAAACATCAACGTAATCATTATTAAATACGGATTCGAAATCATCACAATCAATACTTATCAAAGTACAAGAGTAAGGATCTGTTGCCTTAATCTGTATTTTTTCAATTTTGTTCTCAATTTCAGTTTCGTTGCCATTTTTAGTGAATTGACAAGAAGTGGCCATCAAAAATGTTATAGCTAAAAGCAGACCATTCATTCTTTTCATAACATTCATTTATAAGGTTTTACTATTTCTTTAAGTACATTTTCGTTCTGCTCAAGAACGGCCTTACTCTGGTTGAGCACCGCGCGCACAGAGCCGAGGTGGTCGGTGATGTGGTACTGTACAGCGTAGGCGCCGCTGCTGTTGCGCACAATGCGCCCGGCACTGAAACTGGTGCTTTCAAAGCCTATTTCAAAAGCCACTACCGTCATACGACATAGTTTTAATCCCGTTGTTGTGCATAGATTCAAGATTTCTATTTCTTTCAGGCGTGTATTCTTCGTTATATATGTAAGGAGCAAACATCTTATTGAAAATGCCATTTCGGGCATCTTTAATATTGATTAATACCCTTGCGCTATCGAATTCATCAGTGATAACAATAAAATTATCGTGTGTCAAAATATCCTTAAACATTCCATCGAAAAAGATTTCATCTGGTTTTGTTTTCATTGCAATGCCTTTTACCAGCTCTTTTTTAGTTGATATTTGATTGATTGTTGTTACCAACTGAAAATAATTTGTGGTAAACTCACATTTCAAAATAACCTCTAAATCAAGTTCTTTGAACCGTTTCTTTTTGTGAATCCATTCGTTTTTACAACCACCTTTCTTAAACTCATCTATCAAAGTAAAAAGGGTATCTAATGGAATTGTGGCAATCTCAGACGCCTGTTTAAAACCTTGCTCCAACAATTCTAAATAATAACCACTATCTTCGGTTCCTTTTATCTGTTCATACCGCTTGATGTCAAAAGGTAAATAGGTTTCTAAAACTTCTAATCCTGATATTTTAGTTGGCTTTGATTTATTTTCTGGCAATAATTCAATGAAAATCATATTAAATAATCCATTGGTATCAAATTTATACTTTCTGATTGCCTTTGAAAAATAATTACTTATAAAGCTTGTGTAATAGCAAAAATCAGAAGAATACATTCTTCCTTTTACTTCGTTATCAAGGTGTAAAGCAATATATCTTAAGTTCATAATTATGGTCTTTGATGATATTTTTTATTTTCTAATTGTCCTTCACTTTTTAATCTTTTAGCATTTTCCTTTTCAGCATCCAATGCTTTTTGCCTGGCACCTTGTCCTTCTGGTATTTTTTTTACAATAATCCAAGACTAAATCACTCCTATTGTCTTTTGCAGCTTGGTGGTCGCCGCTTATATGGTTAACAACTGCAGCACCAAAATCATAAACAACATTTCCAAGGTCCCCAAATGTGTCTATAGGAAATATTGCGTAATTAAAATCTTCTTCAATCACTGTGCTGTTCATACGGTTCAGTTTGTCGTAGCCAAAGATAGTGGTATTTGCGGATATTTTGAAAGCGTTTTTCTCTCAAAAACAAACCGCCATAACCTTAAAAATGGTGTTATTTTTTTCGGAGTAGCGCTGGTTGGTGTCGAAAACCCACTCCCACTCGGCTTTTGACGGCGTTTGGGGCAAATCGGCATACACAAGCTGCTTCTCTTTTTTTGGCGAGCCGTCGAGCGGAATGTCAACCTGACAATAATCGGTTATTAGGCAGGTGCAACCGGCCGGCAGCCAACTGATGTGGTTTTGCTGCACCATTTTACGGACAGGCAGCAATTGCTCCTCGCCCACCCGGAAACGCTTTTTGAGATAGTCGCACAATATAATATCGAGCTGGTTGAGCAGATTGACCGAAACAACAAGGTCGAACTCACTGAGATTGATGTCGGGCGCAGCCGAAGGCAGCCAATCGACAAAGCTCTGGAACGACGGCGCGTTCATTGCCTGCTGCACGGCGCCGCCGGTGAGGTCGGCAGTCACAAGGCGCACATTGGGCATTCGCGCCGCACGCGCCTTAACAGGCTCCGGGTGCACAATATCAACAAGCGTCACACACTCGAACATCTGCGAAAGCTCGTCAAGCGGCACATCGTAGAGCCAACCGCTGCCGAGAACCGCCACCGACGTGTGTTTTCCCGTCTTCCGAGCCGCCTCAACAATGAAGTTTCGGGTGTTGTCCAAGTGCGATTTCCAATTGCCGCTTTCGCGCAAAAATCGGTTGCGGATACCAAGCTGGTCGCTGACATAGCCCGCACGCCGCGCCGCAGCCGGCAGAGTTTTAGGTTTAAAGATATTATCAATCAGTTTTTTACAATAATTCATAACAAAACACGTTTTGAGGTTTGCACCAATTCTTAAAAAAAGTAACTTTGAAAGTTACGCACAAATAAAAAACGCGATGATAAGTAACAAATTTGGATTCAGAAGTTTTACGGCAAAGATAGCCTGCTGTCTTGTGCTGACCACGGCCGCCCTGAGCGCCTCGGCACAATACTCGCAGTCGGAACGGAAACTGCTGAAAACCGCCAACAGTTTTTTCGAGACGGGCAGGTACGAGAAGGCTCTACCTATTTATGTGAAGCTCGACTCGGTGATTGACGACATCAACCTGCGTTACCAAATCGGCTTGTGCTATCTGAAATCGAGGTACGAGCAGGACAAGGCCGTGGGTTATCTGGAAGAGGCCAGCGTGTCGGCCGGAACACTCATTCCGCTCGACGTCATCTGGTACCTTGGCGACGCCTACCACGTGGTTTACCGCTTCGACGACGCCATCAAGGAGTACAACAAGTACATCAGCCTTACGGCGAAGAACGACAAGGCCGACATCAACAAGCTGAACCACTGCAAGCTGATGCTCGCCACCTGCCGCAACGCCATTGAGATTACCGAAATTCCGTATAAGGTTGATATTGAGCCGATAATATCGCTCTACGCGGCCGAATCGGACTACAACCCGCTCATCAGCGCCGACGAGAGCGTGATGCTCTTTATGCGTGAAATTGGCGTGGGCAAAGGCTTCGAGCCATCGACACACATAATGATTTCGACCAAAGAGAACGGCGGTTCGTGGAGCAAGCCCGAAGAGGTGACGCTGGTTCTGGAGCACAAGCTGCAAGGCCACGCAACCGCTCTGGCCGGACTCTCGCCCGACGGACACACGGTGTTTCTGAACATCGGCGAAGGCCTGAACAAAGACATCTACTCGGCGAAACTGCAGGGCAAGACCATCAGCGAGGTGAAAAAGCTGAACAAGAACATCAACACGCCGTACTACGAGGGCGGGGCCAGCATCACCCCCGACGGCACAAAACTCTATTTTGTGAGCGACCGTCCGGGCGGATTCGGCGGGCACGACATCTACGTTTCAACGCTCAACAAGAAGGGCGAATGGGACGAGCCGGAGAACCTTGGCGAGCAGATTAACACAAAATTCAACGAGGAATCGCCCTACATCCACTACGACGGACAAACGATTTTCTTCAGCTCGCAAGGGCACAACACCATCGGCGGAAAAGACATTTTCAAATCGAAACGGGTGAACGGCCAATGGACTGAACCTGAGAACCTTGGCTTCACCAACACCACCATCGACGACCTGACTTTCGTGCTGAACGCCAGTGGCGAATACGGGTACTTTTCAACGTCGAGGAACAATTCGTACGGCCGCCACACCATTATGAAGGTGGGCTACAAAGACCCAATTCCACTGACTCTGGTGAAAGGAACCGTGCTGGCCGGAACACCGCCCAAACCGATAAAGGTTGACATCAAGGTGTACGACAAAAACACCCACGAGCAGGTGAAATACGTTTATACGCCCGACACCGAGACAGGCAAATATCTGATGATTTTCCCGCCGGCAAAGAATTACCAGCTGGTGATTTCAACCCAGAACTATATGCCGCAGCTCATCAACATCCACATCCCCTACCAGAACTATTTCTACGAGCTGTACCAGGAGATAACGCTTCAGCCCATCAAGCTGAACAACGCCGACATTGGCGAGGAGGTGATGGTGAACAACGTGTTCTACGACATTTACAAGACAACCGAGGCCGACTCGATAACCAACAACAACTCGCCGCAGCAGCCGCAATACTACGAGCATCTGCTTGAGCTGGTGGAGAATATCATCCAGACATCGGACACCATCAACAAACTGAGCTACAACAGCCACGAGGCCGACAAGCAGGCGCAGCTGAAAAAGAACACCGACGACCTGCTGGCGCTCATCGAGGACGCCATAAACACACAAGACTCGGTTACGCTGAGCATCCTGGACGCCAACACCAAGCAGAAAGACAAGGTAACAGAAACGCACTTCTACACCGACGGCAGTATGAGCAAATCGGTGACAATGCAAGTGATTGGACAGGACACGTTCTACACGGCCACCCCCATCGACCTGAGCCGGTTCGAGATTCCGACGCGCAACCGCAGCAGCGTGAACCGGCAGGAAAGCACCAATCCGGTGATGTTCAAAGTGTCGCGGCCCGAGCAGCGCAATGTCATCCACAAGCACACGCTCTACTACAAGACCAACGAGAGCGAGCTGACGGCAGACGCCAAGAAAGAGCTGCGACAGATTATAAACCTGCTGATTGACAACGCCTCGGTCGGGGCCGAGATTAACGGCTACGCCGACACGCAAGGCGAACGGACACACAATATGAACCTCTCGCAGCTCAGGGCGCAGAACGTGCTCAAATATCTGCAGGAGAACAACGTGGACGGGCGCAAAATCATAACCAAAGGACTCGGCGAATCGACCGAGCGCGGCAAATACGACAGCCGCACCCGCGAGATGAACTACCGCCGTGTTGAGATAATATTGTTCGAACTTAAAGACTGACCAAGATGAAGAGCTACAAAAACATTCTGATAGCCTTTGCGACAGTCGCTTTAAGTCTGACTGCCGGCAAAGCCCGCGCGCAATATTCTGAATACGAGGTGAAAGCCGCTTACATTTTCAACTTTGCGAAATTCATTGAGTGGCCCGCCGACTACATCAATGGCGACACAATCTTCCTCTGCGTCTATAAGAACGACCCGTTCGGCATCATTCTGGAAAAGACGATGATTGGGCGCAAAGCGAACGGTAAAGACTGGAAAATCAAACGCATATCGAGCCTTCACGAGGCCGGGAAATGCCACATTCTGATTGTGTCGGGAATCAAACAGCACGAGGCCATTCAAGTGCTCAAATGCATTGGCGACAAGCCGATTGTGACCATCGGCGACGAGCTGAACAACTTCTGCAACATTGGCGGAGTAATCAACTTCCTGCCGCAATTCTCCGAGCGGCAGTTCGAAATCAACAAAGACGTGGCCAACGACATAGGCATAAAAATCAGCCCGAAACTGCTGCTGCTGGCCAAGATAATATCGACGAAAGAAGATGAATTTTAAGGACTTATCGATACAGACCAAGGTCACCGTAATGGTGATAGTCATCAGCATTGTGGCGCTGATTCCGGCCGGACTGATTTTCGGAAGGTTCGATAAGGTGCAGTATAACAACCAGACACTCAATAATATGACCATTCTGGCCGACATTGTTGGCGACAACAACACGGCCAACATTATGTTCGACTACCCGCTCGACGCGCAGACGGTGCTGCAGACGCTGGCCGTGGACAAGAACATCCGCGTGGCGCGCATTTATGACACCAACCACAACCTGTTTGCCGAGTACACGCAAAGTCCGGAGTACAGCAACACCCACCTCGATTTCATATCGGAGCGCGACACCTTCGCCTTCGACAACAACGACCTCCTGGTGAGCCGCAACATTGTGCTCGACAACGAGAAAATCGGCTCCATCTACCTGCACACCAGCCTTGAGAACTACAGCAACCGACTTTTGCAGTTCATCAAGGTTTACCTGCTGATGCTGATGGTGACAATGTCTATCGCCCTGCTCCTCTCGAAAGGTATGCAGAACATCATCTCAAAGCCGATAATCGACCTTACACGGACAATGCGCGGAATGTCGAATGTGACTGATTTCCAAATAAAAGAAACCGAAGACCGCCGCGACGAGATTGGCGAGCTGATGCGGGGCTTCAACTCAATGATTAAGCAAATCAAGCGGCAGAACATCGACCTGACGATTGCCAAGGAGCAAGCCGAGAATCTGGCAAAAATCAAAGACCAGTTCCTGGCCAATATGAGCCACGAAATCCGCACCCCGATGAACGGCGTGATTGGTATGGCCAAACTGCTCAACGACACCAATTTAACACCCGACCAGAAGACATTCCTCGACAACATCACAATATCGGCCAACAACCTGCTGGTCATCATAAACGACATTTTGGATTTCTCGAAAATCGAAGCCGGAAAGATGGAAATCGAGAACATCGACTTCAATTTGCGCAACATAATCAACAATCTGTCAGTTACTTACAAAATCTCAACCGAGAACAAGGGCTTGTACTTCAACGCCGACATCGACCCGCGAATGCCGAATGTGGTGGTTGGCGACCCTACCCGACTGAACCAGATTCTGAACAACTTGTTGAGCAACGCGCTGAAATTCACCGAGTACGGCGGCATAACCTTCTCGGTGAAAGTTCTCAGCCAGGACGCCACATCGAGCAAAATGAGCTTTATTGTCCACGACACCGGCATCGGAATCCCGAAGGAGAAACAGGAGCTGGTGTTCTCAAGTTTCTCGCAAGCCAGCAACGACACCACGCGCAAATACGGCGGCACCGGCCTGGGACTGACCATTTCGAAGCAACTGGCCGAGCTGCAGGGCGGCAACATCAACCTCAACAGCGAGGACGGCAAAGGCAGCACCTTCAGCCTCGACATCACCTATAAACACGGAAAGGCCGTCGCCGAACAAACCGCCAGCCAATCAGCCAAACACGCGGTCGTCAACAAAACCGACCACACGCCGAGCATTCTGCTTGCCGAAGATAACGAGATTAACCAGCTGTTTGTCAAGACAATACTGAAGAAAAGCTTCAACCTGATGATTGCACCGAACGGCAAGGTGGTAATCGACCTGCTCAACAAAGAGCATTTCGACCTGATTCTGATGGACTTGCATATGCCCGAAATGGACGGATACACAGCCACTTCGGTTATCCGCAAGATGGACGACCAGGAAAAACGCACCATCCCGATTATTGCTCTGACGGCCGCCGCCATCAAGGGCGAAAAAGAAAAGTGCATTGCCGCCGGAATGGACGACTACATATCGAAACCGTTTGAGACTAAAGACCTTATCGATATGATTTACAAACATATCGGAGGCCACAACAAACATACGGAACAAAGCACAGAAACCGCCACTGGCACCACCTCGGCCGACCAAGCGCCGGAAACGAAATTCAAGTTCATCGACCCGACGCACATCGACTCGGTTACAGGTGGCGACGAGAAGTTCAAGCAAGAGCTGATAAGCGTCTTCGTACAGCAGATGCCATCGCTGTTAGTAGGGCTTGAAAAAGCGCTACAAGACAATGATTATAAGCAACTTTCGGCCATCGCACACAAGACAAAATCGTCGGTTGCGCTGATGGGAATCGAGTCGTTGCGGGCCGATATGGCCGAGCTTGAGCAAAAGGCAAAAACCGGCGACGATGTGGAGTGCTACAAGCGAATTGTAACCAATTTCTTAGAGGCCAGCACCGATGTGCTCGCCGAAATTGAAACATTGCGGAAAGAAGTATAAAACTGAATATAAACATCATTAAACCAATCAATTATGATGGAGATTAACAATCAGATTGCAGGTTGTGCCATTGTAACGCCAAAACCTGAAAACCGCCGGCTGACCATTGTCAACGACAGCCAGTTTAAAAAGCAGATGAACTCGGTCATTGATATGCGCGAGTACCTGAACATCATTGTCGATATGCAAAACGTCGACCTGATTGACAGCACCGGACTGGGCACGCTGATAAGCGTCTTCAACCACGGCCGCAACAACAACTGCAAAATCAAATTCTGCAACTTGAGCGCCGCCGTTGAAAATGTTATCAAAATGACCCGAATCGACCAGATTCTGGAAATTCACCCGACACTCAAAGCTGCCGAAGATTCGTTGTAACTTTTTGGCCAACAATGACTTCAATCATCGACGAGATAAACAGCCTGTACAACAAGTGGGCTGGCGGCAGCTATGCGAAATGCACGCCCCTGCCCCGCTCCGGCTCCGACCGGCAGTATTTCCGGCTCACCACCGCCGACCAACAGACGGTTATGGCCGCCTACAATCCGAATGTGGCTGAAAACGAAGCGTATTTCTCTTTCAGCCGCGCTTTCGCCGATGCGGGGATAAACGTGCCGAAAGTTCTGACTGTGAGCGCCGACCGCACTTGCTATCTGATTGAGGATTTGGGTTCTGAGCCGCTCTACAATCTTGTCACCGCAGCCAACGGCACACCCGACGAGCACCTCAAACAACTCTACAGGCAGGCTCTTGCCGATTTGGCCCGAATGCAGGTTGTGGCAGGCCGCAACATCGATTACTCGCTCTGCATCCCCACCGCCGATTTCGACCAGACGGCCATTCGCTGGGACCTTAACTACTTCAAATACTGCTTTTTGAAGAATGCCCACATAGCTTTCGACGAGTATCGGCTTGAACAGGATTTCAACCGCATTATTGATGCCGCAAGCACCATTGACAGCCAATATTTTATGTTCCGCGATTTTCAGTCGCGCAACATTATGCTGAAGAACGACGAGCTTTATTACATTGATTTTCAGGGCGGCAAGCGCGGTCCGCTGATGTACGATGTGGCCTCGCTGCTCTATCAGGCGAAAGCCCGGTTTAGCGAGACTTTGCGTAACGAGCTGTTCGACAGCTACATAACTGCGCTAAAAGAGCTGATGCCTGTCAATCGCGACAAACTGTTTGGCGAGTTCAAGTTGTTTGCACTCATTCGCACGCTGCAAGTGCTTGGCGCATACGGCTATCGCGGATATTTTGAGCAGAAAAAGCACTTTATTGAGAGCATTCCGGCGGCAGCAAAGAACCTGAAAGACCTGCTTGCACTGAAATTCATCGATTTACCTCATATTGAAGAGATTGCAAACCAGATAGAAATTGCCGAACCGCAACCCGACAACTTCGACGGACTGACCGTTACGGTTTACAGCTTCTCGTACAAGAAAGGCATCCCCACCGACCCCGAAAACGGCGGCGGCTTTGTGTTCGACTGCCGCGGCCAGCACAATCCCGGGCGCTACGACGAGTACAAATCGCTCACCGGTCGCGACAAGCCCGTCATCGATTTTCTGAAAGCCAACTCAACTATCGACGGTTTTCTAGCAAAAGCCATCGAAATTGTTTCGCCAACTATCGAAACTTACTTACGCCGCGGCTTTAAAAACCTGATGGTCAGCTTCGGATGCACCGGCGGCCAGCACCGCTCGGTTTACTGCGCGCAGAATTTTGCCGAACAGATTGGAAACAAGTTCGACGTGCGAGTGAAGCTGATACACAGAGAGTTAGGAATTAGAAGTTAGAAGTTAGGAATTAGAAGTTAGGAATTAGAAGTTAGGAATTAGAAGTTAGGA
>CAMJCK010000025.1:0-49702 GCA_946404125.1 uncultured Bacteroidota bacterium
TTCTGTGGTACAACTCGTCGGGAGCTTGGAACACAACCGAATACACGCCCAAAAGCCGCCTGCTGACGCCCGAATTGCGCGAGGCAGAGTTCAGTCGTTTGGAGCAGATGGGCATAAAGGGAATCAAAGTCGATTTCTTTGCCGGCGACGGACAGCCTGTTATGCAGTACTATCGCGACATTTTCACCGATGCCGCACGTCACCACCTGATGGTCAACTGCCACGGTGCGACCCTTCCGCGCGGCTGGCAGCGCACCTACCCGAATCTAGTCACAATGGAGGCAGTGAAAGGCTTTGAGTATTCGACATTTACGCAGGAGTATCAAGATATGATTCCAACGCAGTCGTGCTGCTGGCTGTTCACGCGCAACGTGTTCGACCCGATGGATTTCACTCCTATGAGCCTTGCGGCGATACCAGGCATTGAACGCGCCACCACTAATGCTTTTGAGTTGGCTTTGCCGGTGCTGTTCCTGTCGGGCGTTCAGCATTTTGCCGAAACCGATGAAGGAATGGCCACTCAACCCGATTATGTTGTCAGCCTTTTGCAGGATTTCCCAACCACTTGGGACGAAAGTCAGTTTATCGACGGCTATCCGGGCAAGTATTTTGTGGCAGCTCGCAAGTCAGGCGGCAAGTGGTATGTGGCCGGAATCAACGGCGAGAAAGCTGTGCGCAAGCTGTCGCTCGATTTGAGCACGATTGCCCCCGCAACAAAAGCCGAAATCTTCACCGACACCGACAACAAATGGCAAATGGCTCATTCCATTGCAGAAAGCGTGGATTTGAAAGCATTTGAAGTAACAATGCAGCCGAATGGCGGCTTTGTGGCGGTGTTTGAATGATTGATGATTAATAGCTGAATAAAAGCCCGATTCTGCGCGAATTGGGCTTTTTATATTATCAAAATCATTACTTCAAATCATCAATCTGCCGCAGGAATGCCACAAGTTTCTCGATGGCCAGGCCGCGGTGGCTGATTTTGTTTTTCACGTCCATCGGCATCTCGGCAAAAGTCTGGTTGTAGCCGTCGGGCATAAAGATGGGGTCGTAGCCGAAGCCCTCCTCGCCCGAGAACTCGCGCGTGATGGTGCCTTTCACCACGCCCTCAAACAGATACTCGCTCTCGCCAATCTTCAGGCAGATGACCGTGCGGAACTGCGCGCGGCGGTTCTCCTCGTTGGCGAGCTCAACAAGAAGTTTCCGCATATTCTTTACCGAATCGCACTCCGGGCCAGCATAGCGCGCGGTGATGACACCCGGCCTGCCTTCGAGCGCCTCAACCTCAAGACCGGTGTCGTCGGCAAACACGCTCACGCCCAAACGGTTGTACACGTAGGTGGCCTTCTGCCGGGCGTTTGCCTCAAGGGTGCTGCCGGTCTCGGGAATATCTTCGTCGATGCCGGTTTGGCTCAAATCCTTCACGGTGTACAAATCGCCAATCATCCGAGCCACCTCGTCGGACTTGTGCTGATTGTGTGTTGCAAAAATCAGTTCGCGCATATCTGTTTGATAATTTTGTTGTTACGAAAAATGTGCCGCTGAGCGGGCAAATCAATGGCGGCGGCTCTGAAACAGTTGTTTGAACCGCGACTCAAACCCCTCCGACGGCGATGTGGCCGGCGACATACAAAGCGTTCCGTCGACATCAATCAGGAAATACGATGGATAAACCTTCACCTTGTAGCTCTCAACCACCGACATATCGCCTTTGGTGTCGAGCAGCGTCCAGTTGTAGCCGTTGCGCTTGAAGAATTTCTTAACGCTGTCGAAATCCTCGTCAATCGAGATTGAAATCACATCCATCACGCCTTTTGTCTTCTCGTTCAGCAGTTTGAGCTGCTCAAGGTCCTGAACGCAGGCGTAGCTGTCGATGGTGACAAAGTTCAGATAAACGTACCGGCCCTTGTACTCGTCAACGCTGCGGTAGACGCCGGCTGTGTCGGCAAGGCAGAACTCGGGAGCCATCGAGCCAACGCGGGTCACTTGGTTCTTGAGTTTGATGTCCTGCGCTATCTGCTTGTGCTGCTGTATTTTGGTTGTGGCCTTGATGGAGTCGAGGGCGATGAGCAGGCTGCTGGTTGTGAAGTAGCAGTCGTATAGCGCGTCGTGGATGCCTTTGAGCAGCACCATCTCCTGAAGCGTGTCGTTGGTGATGGCAAGGCTGTTCGATAGCGTCTGCTTGGCCTTGACGGGACTTTTCGACAGAGCGATGTCGGAGTAGATGCGCTCGCCCTCGCGGGTGTTCATATAGAACTTCAGAAAGTTGGTGAACATCTGATTGAACAGGTCCATATAGGCCGGATTTTCATAGGCCACGGCGCGTCCGTCGAAGTATTCACGCGACATATAGCGCCAGTCGCGCATATAGCTCACAAACTTCAGCCAGGCGTATTTATACTCGCGGTAGGTGCGGAAAAACTCGTTCGGAATTGTGTCGAACGTGCGCTCCATATGGTCGATAATGCTGTCGACAGTTGCCTGCACTGGCTTGCGGAACAGAGTGTAGTAGTTGCGCTCGAACTGCTCCTCGTAGTAGTAGTCGAACATATCAACATACATATTTATATTGTACCGGTCGGGATTTTTTATCCCGATAAGGAACTCGTCGGGGGTGAAATAGGGGTTTAGCAGGTCGCCTTTGTCTTTGGGCGAGTAGTCGGGCAGTACAATGTTGTAGGTCATTGCGGTGTCGGCGTACAGAATGCCGCGCATACGCCCCAGGTCGAGTGTCAGGCGGCAGGTTTTGTCAATGTCAACCTCGATGCGGAAATTGCCGAGGCTGTCGGCCACGGCGCTGCCCACCAGCTTGTTGACGCCCGAAATGTAATCGGTGCACGAATAGACATCGATTTTCTGGTTCTTGTAGGTTGGATTGGTGCCGAACAGAATGGTTTTCTGTGCGTTGGCAATGGTTGCGGCACCCGTCAGAATAATGACTATCAGCAGTTTGAGGGTTCTCATTTCTTCTGGGCGTTTCGTCGGTTCAACACTTCGGTGATGTTCATTGCGGGCGGCACAAACTGGCTCACGTCGCCGCCGTAGTTGAGAATGTCGCGCACAATGGTCGAGTTGACGGGCGTCAGTTCGGGAGTGGTGAGCAGAAAGACCGTCTCAACGCCGGGGCGCATCAGCTGGTTCATCTGCGATATGGCGCACTCATACTCAAAATCGGACACCGTGCGGATTCCGCGCAGCATAAAGGCCGCCCCAATCCGCTGGCAGTAATCCACTGTCAGCCCGTCGTAAGCCTCAACTCGCACTTTCGGCTCATCGCGGTAAACGCTTTCAATCAGCTCAACGCGCTCGTCGATGCTGAAGAATCCGTTTTTCAGGGTGTTGCGTCCGATGCCCACCACCACCTCGTCGAAGAGTGGAAGGGCGCGCGTCACCACCGAGTGGTGGCCCAGCGTGAACGGGTCGAACGAACCGGGGAAAACTGCTATCTTTTTTGCCATCTCAAAAAAACGTATGCGGTGCAAAAATAGTTTTTTTCGTTTTGTTTCCGATTTTCGTTTAAGTTTGTAACTGATAATTTTATACAAGATGATTCGTTTAGTAGCACTTATAATATCGATTACGCTGCAGATTGTTGCGGCGGTTCTGGCCATCAGACTGGTGCGTGTCACCAAATACCGCGCGTCGTGGATTCTCATCTCCATTGGTTTTATACTGATGGCTTTGAAGATGATTATCAAGCTGATACAGTTTATTAACGATGACTTTTCGTTCTACTTGCGGCCTGCTGACGACTGGCTTGGCGTGGTGATTGCTTTCCTGTTCACTGCCGGCGTGTTCCTGATTGGCGAGATGTTCTACACCTTGAGCCGCGCCGAACGTGAGCACCGCCGCTCCGAGCGCCGCCTGATGCGCGCCATCATCCAGACCGAGGAACGCGAGCGCCGCCGTTTTGCCAAAGACCTTCACGACGGCCTTGGCCCGCTGCTCTCGACCGCCCGGATGACCTTGTCGGCGCTTTTGCAGCACGAGCGCGACGACCACTCGAAACAGGTTCTCGAGAGTGCCAGCAACGTGATAAACGAAGCTGTTGAGAGCATCAAGGAGATTTCGAACAACCTGAGCCCGCACGTGCTCACCAACTTCGGCTTGGCCAGCGCCATCAAAAATTTCGTGTTCAAGGTGAGCCAGTCGAAATCCATCAACATCAGTTTCGACACCGTTCTCACCGATGCCGACCGCTTTGATTCGAACATTGAAACAGTGATGTACCGCGCCACTTGCGAGATGATTAACAACACAATAAAGCACGCCAACGCCACCGAGGTGAACATCAGCCTTGAGAAAATCCAGCGCACAATTGTCATCAAATACGATGACAACGGCAAGGGTTTCGACAGCGAAAAGACTGTAATGGAGCCGAATAGCGGTATGGGCCTGTCGAACATCGCCTCGCGGATGAACTCGATAAACGGAATGTTTGTCTATAACAGCGCTCCGGGCGATGGATTCCACGCTGTTATCAAAGTAAAAATCTGAAAATGGACACTTTACAGATAGCCCTTGTTGATGACCATACGCTGTTCCGCAATGGCCTGAAGCTGTTGCTTGGCAACTCGCCGCGCTACAATGTGATGCTTGAGGCCTCAAACGGCAAGGATTTTATTGACAATCTGGCCGTTGGCAACGCTCCCGATGTGGTTCTGATGGACATCAATATGCCCGTGATGAACGGCATTGAGGCCACCAAAGCCGCAGTGGAGAAGGTTCCGGGACTGAAAATCATCGCCCTCTCAATGTTTGGCGAGGAGGACTATTACTACGAGATGATTAACGCCGGCGCCAAAGGCTTTCTGCTTAAAAATTCTGATATTAAAGATGTTACCGAAGCCATTGAGCAGGTGGCGGCCGGCAACAACTATTTTGCGCCCGAGGTGCTCTACAATGTCATCAAAAGGTTCAATCCGCACCGCGAGGCCGAAACCGACACCACAACGCTGTCGAAGCGCGAGCATCAGGTGCTGCAGGGCATTTGCAAGGGCCTGTCGAACCAGGAGATAGCCGACACGCTGTTCATCAGTAAACGAACGGTTGACAAACATCGCTCGAACCTGCTCTCGAAAACCAACTCGAAGAACACGGCCGAGCTCATTATGTATGCCATAAAGAATAAACTGATAAGTATTTAGAGTGGCGAGAGGTGAGTGTTGAGAAGAAATTTGGAAATGGGAAACGAACATCAAAGATTCTAAACTCTTACCTCTAACCGTTTAACTTTTAAACAGATGATTGATTTCAAAATCGATAAAGTGAGCGAGACGCTCTCGACCAACGAGTTGCTGAAAAACCTTGCCGACCGCGAGCCGCTGCCCGAGGGCTACACCGTGGTGGCTGTGGCGCAGACTGCCGGTCGCGGCCAGATTGGCGCTTCGTGGGAGAGCCAGCCGGGCCAGAACCTGACGTTCAGCGTGCTGCTCCGCCCCGATTTTCTGAAAGCCGACCGAATGTTTATGATTTCGAAGGTGGTGTCGCTGGCCATTGCCGATTATCTGCAATCGACCGGCGGAATTTTCAAAATCAAGTGGCCGAACGACATCTACCACTTCGACAGCAAAATCTGCGGCACCTTGATTGAGAACCAGCTGATGGGCGACCATATAGTCTATTCTATAGTTGGTATCGGACTGAATGTCAATCAGGAGGCGTTTATCAGCGATGCGCCCAACCCAGTGTCGATGTTCAACATATTCGACAAGAAATTCGACCTCACCGAAGAACTTCCCAAGCTGCTGCAGCAAATCGGGCTTTGGTACCAGATGCTTGCCGACGGTTGGGAGGATAAGATTAACGAGACCTACCTTGAGCGTCTCTACCGCCGCGGCGAGCAGCACGAATTTGTAACATCAGGAGGCGAGCGTTTTGTCGGGCGGATTGAAACGGTGGAACCCAACGGCCGTCTCATTGTCGACACAGACGGCGGTCAGCGCCAATTCTGGTTCAAAGAGGTGGCTTTCGCCGACAAGTTCGATGCGAGAAACTTGTTCCCCCGCGAGGTGGAGAATGAAGGGTGAAAAGCAATTACGACCGGGCCATTTCCTTGTCGAGCTCCTCGTAAATTGAGTTCTGGCTGAGGAATTCCGGAACAATCATCTTCATTTGTTTGACAATCTTGAAGTTGTCCTGCTCGGCAATCATCGGTATAAATTCATCGATTTTGGCGTTGGCCTCGTCGTGGTTGTACTCGCGAACTTTTGCCACCATAATCTGCGGGTGAGGAGTGGGGATGGTGTTCTCCTTGTTTGCCAGCAGCTCCTCGTAGAGCTTCTCGCCCGGACGCAGACCGGTGTAAGTAATCTGAATGTCCTTGCCCAGTTCCAGTCCCGACAGTTTAATCATCTTCTTAGCCAAATCAACAATCTTCACCGACTTGCCCATATCGAAGATGAAAATCTCACCGCCCTTGCCTGATGCGCCGGCCTCCAGCACAAGTTGGCAGGCCTCGGGAATGGTCATAAAGTAGCGGGTAATCTGCGGGTGCGTAACTGTTATCGGCCCGCCTTCCTCAATCTGTTTCTTGAAACGCGGAATCACCGAGCCGTTTGACCCCAGAACGTTGCCGAACCGTGTTGTGATGAAGCGTGTGGCCGATTTGCCGTTGAGCGACTGTGTGTAAATCTCCGCAATTCGCTTCGACGCGCCCATCACGTTGGTGGGGTTCACGGCCTTGTCGGTCGAGACCATCACAAAGCGGCTGACACCATATTTGACAGCCATATCGGCAATCAGGCGCGTGCCAAGCACATTGTTGCGGACAGCCTCAACGGGGTTGTTCTCCATCATCGGCACGTGCTTGTAGGCCGCGGCGTGGTAAACAATCTCGGGTTTGTAAAGCTCGAACACCTCTTTAACGCGCTGCTCGTCGGTGATGTCGCCAATCACAATTGTAATGTTGCTTGCCGACTGTGAGTCGCGCAACTCCATCTCAATGTCGTACATTGGAGTTTCGGCCTGGTCGAACAGCACAATGTTGTGCGGCTCAAACCTGATGAGCTGGCGCACAATCTCGCTGCCGATTGAGCCGGCGGCACCGGTAACCAGCATCGTCTTGCCTTTCACTTGCTCTTGTATCCTATTGAAATCGAGTTGGATAGGATTGCGTTCAAGCAAATCCTCAATGCGGATGTTCTTTATCTGTTTCGAGCTAAGTTCGCCGTTAATCCAGCGCTCAACCTTCGGCACGTTGAACATTGTGATGCCGTTGTTCAGGCCCAGCTCGATAATTTCCTGTTTCTTCTCAACTGACTGGAACGGCTTGGCCAAAAGCAGATGGTGAACATCGTGTTCTTCAATAAGTTCCGCAAGGTCGTCGATTGAGTAGATGGGCAGGTCGTCGATTTTCTTGCCCGATTTTTTGCTGATGTCATCAACAAAAGCCACCACCTTGTAGTTCGAGTTGTGGTCCTCTTCAATGGCGTGCTTTGCGGCTTGTGCGTTGCGGTCGGTGCCGTACACAATCACGTTTTTCGCCTTTGCCTTGGTCTTGAACTCAAAGAATATCGATTTGGCGAGGAATCGCAGCGCAATCATAAAGAACATTGTGGTCAGATATTCGATTATTATAATCGATATTGGCACAATGAAAGCCGGAGTGATGCCGGTGTAGTAGCATACTAAGTTGACTATTCCGATGAAGATGCTGCCGCTTGTGATGGTGATGAAAATGCGTCTGGCGTCGCTCATTCCGGTGTAGCGCACAATGCCGGCGTAGGTGCCAGCAATCAGAAAGCTTATCAGGCGGACAGCCACCACAAGCTCCATTACTTGTTGCAGCTCGCCAACTTTTTCGTTTTCAGGAATTTCGAAATTGAACCGCAGCATATAAGCCATTACAATTGAAGCAGTGCTGATGAAGACATCAATCATAAGCACTATCCAACGCGGTGTGTATTTTTTGCTGAAAATCGACATACGTATTCTATTTTTTCAGGCCGCAAATATAGTTTTTTGATTTTACAACCAATTGAGTGTTTTATTAATTGGCATCTTTTATTGATGAAGTGTAATTTTTACAAATAATCAGCAGTTTAAATGCGGCCACTCGTTCAGAGTTTTATATAAGATGCTGGATTGTAAGGCAAAAAATGTTGTTGAAATGCGTGATTTTAGAACGGAGCGGGAGTGTTGTGTGGCGTGGAGTGTCCGGTTGAACGGGATTGCCTCCCAACGCTTCGAATGTAATTTTCCAAATCGTACCAAAGAATTGCCTAAATTTGCCGGAAATAATAAGTTGCACTTTATAACTTGAAGCAAATGAAAAAGATTTTAGGAATGGGCAATGCCCTTGTCGATATTATGACCACCCTGCCCGATGACGGCGTGCTGGCCGAATTTAATCTGCCAAAAGGCAGTATGCAGCTGGTTGATAGCGATTTGTGCGATAGAATCAACAGGCGTATTGAGTGCTACAACCCGAAGATTTCAGCCGGAGGCTCGGCGGCCAACACCATCAAGGCTCTGGCGCACCTTGGCGCGCCTTGCGGTTTCATTGGCAAAACCAGTCGCGACAAACTGGGCACGCTTTTCCGTCAGGACCTTGCAACCGCGGGTGTTGAGCCGCACGTGCTCGACAGCCAGTCGGCTACGGGCCACGCCATTGCGCTGGTCTCGCCCAATGCCGAGCGCACCTTTGCAACCCACCTGGGCGCGGCAGTTGAGCTGTCGGCTTCCGAAATCGACCCGAAGGTTTTTGCCCAGTACGACTACTTTTATATTGAAGGTTATCTGGTTCAGAATCATGAGCTTATTGAGAGTGCCGTAAAAACCGCGCGCTCGCTGAATATGAAGGTTGCCATCGACCTTGCAAGCTACAATGTGGTGGCCGAAAACCTTGATTTTCTGCGCCGTATATCGAAAGAATATGTCGATATAATTTTTGCCAACGAGGAGGAGGCCAAGGCGTTCACCGGCAAAGAGGCCGAGGCTGCCGCCGAAGAGCTTGCCGCATTGTGCGACATCGCCGTGGTGAAAGTGGGCAAGCGCGGCTCGATTATCCGTCAGGGCGACAAGGTTTTCCGTGCGGGAATCATTGATGCCAACTGCATCGACACCACGGGCGCCGGCGACTTCTACGCTGCCGGATTTATGTTCGGTCTGGCGTCGGGCTACAGTCTCGACCGCTGCGGACAACTGGGCGCTCTGCTCTCGGGCAAGGTGATTGAAAGCCTGGGCGCGCAAATCTCGCCCGAGGGTTGGGATTTTGTCGGCAAGGAGATGAAAAAGATTTAAATCAGCCGCGTCTGCGGAAAATGTTTATCGGGTTGAATCGGTTAGAGACAAACTAATGTTTCGGTTACGCAAAATATTGACAATCATTCTACTAACGATGTCATTCGACGGTGCCGTTGCACAGCCTGCCGAATACCGGTTCACGTTTGAGTTCACCAGCCGCGCCCAGCTCGACAGCCTGTCGCAGATGATTTCGATTGACCGCGTGGATGGCAGCCGCGTGTGGGCGTACGCCAATGCCGATGAGATGGATTGGTTCAGCCGGACGGGCATCGGCTACAGCCTTCTGCCTGACAAAAACGCGGCGAAAGCCTCGGCGCCAATGGCCGCAACAGTTGCGCAGATGCGGAACATCGACCGTTACCCGACCTACGAGGTTTATGACTCGCTGATGCGGAATTTTGTGCACGACTACCCTCGGCTCTGCCGGCTCGAAGTTGTTGCCACTCTGGCCTCGGGGCGGCAGATTCTGGCGCTGAAAATATCGAACAAAGTTGAACTCGACAACACCACAAAACCCGAAGTGCTCTGCACCGCCACAATGCACGGCGACGAGGGCATCTGCGCCACCACGGCGCTCAACTTCTGCAATCATCTGCTCAGCAATTACGGCACCGACAGCCGCATTAACCGCCTGTTGGACAGCATCGAATTTTGGGTGATTCCCATCGCCAACCCCGACGGGATGTACAAAGGCGGCAACAGCTCAATTGGCGAATCGACTCGCTCAAACGGCAGCGGAACCGACCTGAACCGCAATTTTCCGCGCGTGAGCGGCGGCGGCAACACACTTCAGCCCGAGACCAAGGCAATGATGGAATTCTTTGGAAAACACCATTTTAGTCTTTCGACAAACCTGCACGGCGGCAACGAGTGTTTCAACTATCCGTGGGACACGTGGTCGCGGCAGACCGCCGACATCGACTGGTGGCAACTGGTTGGCGCCGCTTATCGCGATACCGCACAGCATTATGGCTCAAGCGGTTACTTCGACGACGGCTGCTCAAATTCGGCCAACGGCCTCACCAACGGCTACGCCTGGTACTCGATTTCGGGCGGCCAGCAGGATTGGGCCAACTATTTCGCCCACTGCCGCGAGGTGACCATTGAGGTTTGCGGCACCAAGGAGCCCACATCCACCACAACAATCGCCAATATTTGGAAGTACAATAAAAACGCGCTGCTGAACTTCTACGCCGAGAGCCTGAACGGCGTGCGCGGAACGGTGACAAACGCCGCCGGAACACCGCTTGCAGCCCGCGTCACGATTGAGGGGCATGACAAGGACAACTCGTGGGTTGAGACCGACGCCCGCGCCGGCGACTACCATCGCTATCTGAAAGCCGGAACCTACAACCTCACATTTGAGGCCGATGGCTATCTGCCGCAAACCGTTACCGCCACTGTGGTTGACGGCCAGCCGACGTGGCTCAACGTGCAACTCTATGGCGTCTCTCCGAATTTGCTTGTAAGCGTTGACTCAATGGCCGCCGCATTGCCCACCGGCTCGCAGACGCGGCGTACGTTCACAGTCAGCAACATTGGCGGCACAGTCAATTCCTACTCGCTCATTGTTACCGATAGTGCCGACTGGCTGTCGTTCAGTCGGTTGGGCGGCGATATGGCCGTTGACCAGACCGATACGATAACCGTGATTTTCAACAGCGACAAACTTGAGCCAGGCTTTTTTGGTGCGAATGTGGTGTTTGAGTCTGTGAGCCAAACCGTTACGGCAAGGTTCAGTCTCGAAGTAAACAACAGTCCGGTGGATGTGAGCATTGCCACGCTGCCGCGGAAACTCAGCTATTTTGTCGGCGACACGCTCGACACCGGCGGCGGCACGCTCAATGTTCGTTTCTGCAACGATTCAGCGGCCGTCTGGCCCATCACAAGTGCAATGGTGCGCAATTTCAGCAGCGCCTCTGCCGGAATCAAGTTGCTGAAAGTGAGAGCCGGAACGCTTGAGACAAGTTTCAACATTGTGGTGCGCGACAGCGTGTATCCGCCGCAAGAAGTTGAGCTTCTGAATTTTACCATTATTTCGCTGCCGCAGAAACGCGTCTATTATATTGGCGACACTCTTGATGTTACGGGCGGCTTGATTGAGGCCACATACACCGATGGCAGCGTTGATACTCTGCCAATTACGGCCGATATGGTGCGGGGATTTAGCAGTCGGAAAGCCGGGCGCCTGCTGCTAACAGTGAAAACAGCTTTGGCCACAAGCGCGTTCTATGTCGAGGTTCGCGCGCAGGATTCTGTCACCGTCGCCTCGGTAACGCTGACATCGCTGCCGCTGAAACTGGAATACAAGGTGGGGCAGACGCTCGACGTGAGCGGCGGCCTGCTGACCGTAACCTTCAGCAACGATTCAACCGCAACCGTAGCCTTGCAGCTCAGTATGACAAGCGGTTTTGATAGCGAAAAAGTTGGTTTGCAATTGATTACGGTGGAATATGAAAACACCGTCAATATGTTTGGTGTTAACGTGGTGGCCGATGACACAACCGCCGTTGCGGCACAAAGCAGTGAGCCAATTGTTTACGTTGTTGGCCGCACCATAGTGGTTGCGAACACCACCGAAGCAATTAGCGTTTATGACACAATGGGGCGCATTGTTGCAATGAAACCATCGGCGGCAGTAATAACCATCAACAAACCAGGTGTTTACATTGTCAAGGTTGGCAAGACGGCGAAACGCGTGATGGTGAACTGAAAAATGAGCCATCAAACGGTTGGTTTGTTGAATAAACGGCTCATCAGCAGCTAAATACAATCAGTATTGCACAAAATTGAAAGGGTAGCGAAGCATTTTTGAGAAACCCTGGCCGGCCTCGAACATATCGTCATCGTCTTTATCGAAAAACCAGTTGAAAACCAGCGTTTTCTTGCTGCCGGCAAGTGCTTTGAGCTGCACCATCATATCGAACAGGTATTTTGTTGAGGCGGTGTTGAAATATTTGAGCTTGAAGCTGACGCTGGTGTCATCGTTCGGGTTTTTCAGGTACTCGTCGTTCCAGGCAAGAATCTGGTCGAAGAACTTGCGGGCGTTTTCGGGGATTGAAGTGCCTGTGATTGAGAACTTTCCGGTTTCCGGGTCGAAGATAACCTCAGGTGTATCTTCGGTGCCGTTGATTACTAATGGTGCCATTGAAACAAGTTTTTAAGCGTAAATTTTTGTGATGCACAAATTTAAATCGAAATTGATATGGTGCGCGCCCGATTGCGGTTTTTTCCAACAAGTTTCTAAACATCGATTTTAACAGTCTGATACAATAGTTTTTTTCACGGAAAATGCGATTTTTGTGTTTTCAAAGCCGATTGGGCCAAGAACTTTATGATATGGGATTGAACAGACGTATTTTGCTGATAATGACTTGCACGGTGCTGATGGCGACCAGCTGCCGTCAGCGGGAGGAGGTTGACCTGATAATCAGGAATGCCAAGATTTACACCGTCAACAACAATTTTGCCGTGTTGCAGAGCGCGGCCATCCACAACGGCAGGTTTGTGGCTGTGGGCAGCGATGCCAACATTGGCGCCCGCTACACGTCGGACAGCGTTCTCGACCTTCGCGGCAAATTCGTCTATCCCGGATTCATCGACGCGCACGCGCATTTTGTTGAGTATGCCAAGTCGCTGGCGCAGGTCGACCTTGAAGGCGCCGAGAGCCTTAACGCCGTGTTCAACCGGCTGACGAAATACAGAAACAGCCACCCCGGAGAGTGGATTGTGGCCCGGAATCTGAGCTACACTTCGCCCGACGACGCGATTCTGCCCGACAACACAACATTGAATGTCTTTTTCAAGAACATACCGGTCTTCATTTGGACCAAAGACTACAAGCGGGCTCTGGTTAACGATGCTTTTCTGAAGGCAGCGGGAATTGAGCCGGCTGTGAAAGACGGGTATATTGAAAGCGAAATGGTTCGGAGTGCCGCCCGCTGTCTGCCGCAACCATCGGACAGCGCAATGGCCGAGCTGCTCAAACAGGCCGAGCGCAACTGCTTCAATGTGGGCATTACGGCCACAACAAATTTCGGCAGCTCCATCCGCGACGTGCGGCTGATTGACAGTCTTCGCGAAAGCGGCGAACTGCAAATACCGGTTTACATTGTTCTTGAACCGTCGGCGGAGAATATTGAACAGTATATCAGCAAGATGCCAATCAATACCGACCGGCAGAAGGTGCTGGCCGTGGGCATCGATATTGACGGGCGGATGTCGCAATACACGGCTGTGACGCTGCAACCCCTTGCCGAGGGCAAAACCAACGGCCGGCTGCGCATCGCACCCGATAGCCTCCGGCGCCTCTGCCAGATGGCCTACGAGCACGGATTCCAGATGTGCGTGGGCTGCGTTGGCGATTCGGCCGCAAGGCTAACGCTGAAAACCTACGCCGACATTCTGCCCAACAAGAACCCTCTGCGCTGGAGAATTGAGAATTTGCACCTGATTGCGCACAACGACCTGAAATATTTCAGCCATTACAATATTATTCCGTCGGTGCAACCGGCTCAATACCAATACAATAAATCTTTCATTTCGGAGAATCTCGACCGCCGGCACAAAAAAGAGGTTTTTGCCTGGAAGCAGCTTCTGAGCCAGAACCAGGGCATTGTGAGCGGCAGCAACGCGCCATACGGCAGTCTGAACCCAACCGAGATGATGTATTACGCTATGAGTCAGGAGAAACGCCGCACCTACAACAAGCAAAACCAGAAAATGACGCCCACGCAAGCCTTGAAATCGCTCACCATCTGGGCCGCCTACTCGCAGTTCGACGAGCAGCAGCGCGGCAGCATCGAGGTTGGAAAATGGGCCGATTTTGTGGTTGTCGGCAAGAACATCACCACAATGTACCAGCCCGAGCTCCCGCAAGTTTCGGTTGAGCGGACGTATGTGAGAGGAAAGAGAGTGAAGTGATTGGGATTCCGGTTTGCAAGGAGCGGAGTGCCTCGGGTGAATTTCGCCGAAAGGCAAAAAAATGCCCCGCAAAAAATTTTTTTCAGCCATTTTTATCATATAGCGATCATATAGCCATCCTATAGGGATTGTACGGGGGCGAACGGCCACAACCCGCTCATTTTCATTTTGATATTACAAACAAAAATCTTTATATTTGGAGGTTTTTTTTGAGACTGTGCGCAAATGCGTGCAATAGGGCTTAGTTAACTAATTATTTTACCAAATATGAAAAAGTTAGCGCTTAGATTTTTGGCGGTTATGGCGATAGCCATCACAACTGCAGTGTCAGCTTTAGGGCAAAACGGTTTTGCATATCAGGCGGTTATCCGCGATGCAAACGGCGAGTTGGTAACCAACAAGCAAGTGGAGGTGAAGTTCACCTTGAAGCACGATGGTGCGAGCTGCTACACCGAAACGCAGACTGTCACCACCAACGAGTATGGAAACATCCAGGTTGTTGTGGGCAACGGAGTGAAGGTTGACGGCGATTTTGCCAGTGTGCCCTGGAACACCTTCGACATTAAGATGGAGGTGGCCGTGAATGTTGACGGCAAGGGCGAAGTGGTGCTCGGCGAGGTGCCCGTGCAGGGCGCGCCATACGCAATGTATGCGCAGAAAGCCGGCGGCATCACGTCGAAAAACGCCAACACCAAAGACGGTGGGGCGCTGTTTGCTGTGAACGACGCCAACGGCAACCCCGTGTTTGCAGTCTTCGACGACGGCATTGTGGTGTATGTTGACGACAATGCCGATGGCGGCGCCAAAGCCAAACGCAGCGGCTTTGTGGTAACGGGCCGCGCCGCAACCAAAGGCGAAACCGCAACCGAATATTTCTCGGTAACTACCGAAGGAACACAGATTTATGTTGACAGCGACCCGTCGAAAGCCAAACGCAGCGGCTTTGTGGTAACGGGCCGTGCCGCCACCAAGGACGGCGAGGCTGCCGATTATCTGACCATCGACGGGAAAGGAACCACGGTGTATGTTGACGACGACTCGTCGAAAGCCAAACGCAGCGGCTTTGTGGTAACAGGCCGCGCCGCCACCAAAGACGGCAACGAACCGCAATATTTTGTGGCAACCGCCGACGGAACAACAGTGTATGTTGACGATACCTCATCAGACAAGGCCAAACGCAGCGGCTTTGTGGTAACAGGCCGTGCCGCAACCAAAGACGGCAGCGAAGCCGACTACCTGGCTGTTGACGGCAGCGGCACACAGGTTTATATTGACGGTGCCGATGTTGAGGACAAGGCCAAGCGCAGCGGATTTGTTGTTACAGGCCGCGCCGCAACCAAAGCAGAGGAGGACACGCTGTTCGCCATTGAGGGCGGTTTCACCCGCGTCTATGTTGACGACAATCCTGATGGGGAGGCTGATAAGGCCAAACGGAGCGGATTTGTTGTTACGGGCCGCGCCGCAACCAAAGACAACACCAACATCTTTAACGTGAACGGTGAAGGCGAAGTGGCGATTCTGACCGAAGAGTTTTCCGTGACAGAGACAGCCGCGGTAGAGGCGGACACCTCGTCAAATCAGCAGTCAGGCGAAGGCACTTCGACACAGGAACCCGCCGAGCAGAAACAGAAGAGCCTGTTCACCATCAGTGGCGGAAACGTGCAAGTGGGCACCGAGATGGTGATGATGGGCGATGTGACCAAGCAAATCGAGGCTGACACCATCAATGTCGACTCCGTTGATGCCGAGTTCCCGCATATTGCGAAGATTATCGACCGAGCTGATACTGTGAGCTGCTCGGCTTACAAACCGTTTGTCTATGGCACCGACAGCGACAGCGCGGGCTACGCACTGTTGGGTATTTATATGAAAGGCAACCTTGCAAAAATAACGGCCACCGACGCGCGTAGGAACACCATTCTGCTCTTGGATGCCAACGGAAACGTGACCAAATATCAAAAAAATGCCACCGTGGCTGTACTTATGCCCGAGGGCGATACACAGATATACATCAGACCGTTGAAGGCCACAAGCCAAACCATCAACTTTGGTTTGATGAAAAAGAACTCAACCGAACCGTACCAGTATGTGAAGATTGAGGCCGAGGTTGAGGCTCAGGCCGGCGTTCCGTACAAGGTTATAACCAGCAGCACCGAAGGCGGCAACGTGGTTGTCGACGGAACAGTTGCCCACGGTGACCGGCCGTCGTTTGAGGCCGTGCCGAAGACCGGCTACAAATTTGTTCGCTGGAGCGATGGAAGCACACGCGCCAAACGCACCTTCACCATTGTTGATGACTTTGAGCTCTCGGCCGAGTTTGAGCGTATGAGCTATGTGCTGACCGTGAAATCGGATGACGAACGGTTTGGAACAGTGAGCGGCGAAGGCACATATCTGCACGGCGATACTGCGATGGTTGAGGCCACACCGGCCACGGGCTACTACTTCAACAACTGGAGCGGCGTTGAGCTGAGCGATGACCAGCTGAAAAATCCTAGCCTTGCGCTTGAGGTTACGGCCAAGCTGAAGCTGATAGCGCACTTCGGCATAATGCAGTACACCATCACCTTCGACACCGACGGCGGCAGCGAGGTTGCAGCCATCACGCAAGACTACAACACCAGAATAGAGGCTCCCGCCGACCCGCAGAAAGAGGGATTCAGGTTCCGCGGATGGAGTATGGCGGTGCCCGAGCGTATGCCAGCCGAGGATTTGATAATCAAGGCTATATGGGGTATCAACAAATATTTCATCACCATTGATGCCGCCAACGGCCAAACAGCCGATACGCTGATGTTCGACTTTGGCGAGATTGTGGATGCCAGCCTCGACGAACCCGAAAGAGAGGGTTACACGTTCCAGGGTTGGGATGCGACTCTGCCGGAGACGATGCCTGCCCAGGATTTGGTAATCACAGCGCAATGGCAGTTGAACAAACACAATATAGTATATGTGATAGACGGCAGAGAGATTGAGACTGTGGAAGCATACTATAATTCGACCATCGAGCCCATACAGGCTCCGATTATGGAAGGCTATAAATTCAGCGGATGGCAGAATGTGCCCGAAACAATGCCCGATAGCTCAATAACCATCAGCGGAAGCTATACGGCCATTGAGTACGGCATATTGTTTATGAACGATGGCGATACGCTGCAATCGACGAAAGTCGGCTATGGCCAAACGCCGAAATACACTGGCGATGAGCCGGCACGCAAGGCCGACACGCTCTACACTTACGAGTTCATCGGCTGGACGCCCGATATTTATGCAGCCGAGAGCGAGCAGGTTTACACGGCAGTGTTCGACACCATCTTAAGGAGATACACCATATTGTTTGTGAGCGAGGGTGATACATTGACATCAAAAGGCTTTGCCTATGGACAAATGCCTGAATATGTGGGTCAAACTCCTGAGAAGAAAGCTACAGCCAAGTTCAGTTACTCGTTCATCGGTTGGGTACCGACAATAGTCAAAGTAATTGCCGACCAGACATATACGGCTGCGTTCGACAGCACTCTGAACAAGTACGAGATTGTATTTGTGAGCGACGAATCTGAGTTGCAAAAAGACACTCTTGCATACGGACAGACGCCGAAATACACCGGCGATGAGCCGACACGAAAGCCCAACGAGCAGTACTCCTTCAAGTTCTATGATTGGGAGCCGAAGATTGCCGAAGTTACTGGCGACCAGGTTTACACGGCAGTGTTTGACACTATCGACATCGACTACGAGATTTTGTTTATGAACGGCAGCGATACTTTGCAAGCCGATACGCTCGCCTACGGTGAAACTCCAAAATACACTGGCGATGAACCGACACGCGAGTCCAACAAGGTGTACACCTACACGTTCATCGGCTGGGAGCCGGAAGTCACTTCGGTTAGAACCAACCAGACTTATACGGCAGTGTTCGATTCTGCATATGTCAATTATGTCGTGAAATTTTACGGCACCGGTGGCAAAGTGTTGTATTATAACGCTGAAGCCCACTATGGCGATACCATTATCGCACCCGACACCGACAGCGTGGGTTACGAATTCAAGGGTTGGAATCCGGCTATTCCTACTCCGGCAAATGTCACCGAAGACTTTGGTACAACAGGCCGTTGGACGCCGAGAACCGACATCGAATACACGGTTAACATCTTCTTGCAGGATGTTGATGGCAATTATGACTCAGAATATCCGACAGAGAGCATTACTCTGACGGGCACCACCGATACCGAAACCAGCTACCAGCCAGCCGACACTACCGGCTTTACGCTGGATTTGGTTAAGCAGACGGTTATCAGCGGCGACGGAAAAGCAGCTGTGTATGTTTATTACAAACGCAACAGCCATCAGCTCGCTTGGGACGCCAACGGTGGAAAATTTGATAACGAAAAGACGGTAATTACCGACAACTATTATTATGGTGCCGATATACAAGAGCCTGAATCGAATCTGTCGCGCGATGGTTACGATTTTGATACCGACAGCTGGAGCAAGAACGTTCCGGCTACAATGCCCGACAACGATCTGACAATTAAGGCTCAATGGATTCTCCAAGAGTACGATATCAATTATTACGATATTGAGGATAGCGATTTCGATGACAGCAAGACAACGTATAATATCACCGAAACCTTCAGCATCGCCAATCCTACAAAAGCAGGATATGTGTTTGAAGGCTGGACGGGAACCTTCTGGGAAACAGCAACCAAGAGCATAACCATCTCGGGCAAAACCGGCCCGATTGACTTGGTTGCCAATTGGAGCGAATCGTCTGTTAAATACACAGTTACACATCACTTCGAGAAAGTGAACGGCGAATACGATTCTATTGTAGAGGAATTTGCCGGCAGAGACGGTGATGAGACCAAGGCGGTGGCAAAAGACAGCACTGGTTTCGCAGCGCAGGATTTCAGCCAGCTGACCATTGCACTCAACAACACCACAAATGTTGACATCTACTACAATCGCATCAGCTACAAGCTCATCTTTAAAGGCAACGGCGGTTGGTTCGGCTACCAAGTCGATTCAACATATGTCGACACGAAATTCGGCACCACCCTCAGTGCGACTGAGATGCAACCCACACGCGATGGCTACAGCTTCAAAGGCTGGCCTGGCCTAAGCGGCCGCACAATGCCCGCTAAGGACACCATCATCTACGCCGAGTGGGAGGCTAATACCAACACCGCCTACACGGTGAAAATTTACAAGCAGAACATTAATGACGATGATTATGCCGACCCCGAAAGCTTTGAGCGGGAAGGCAAAACCGGTGAAGCTACAAGTTATAACGCCCCGGCCATCGACGGCTTCAAACTGGATAGAACCGTGCCGGGAACCATCTTCGGCGACGGCAGCGGCGTGATGAGCGTGTGGTATAATCGCGAAAGCTACACGGCCAACTGGATGGTTGACGACGCTAAATATGCCACAACCGAGGCCAAATATGAGGCAACGATAGAGGCTCCGGTCACCATTCCTGACAAAGAGGGTTACACCTTTGATGGTTGGTATTATAAGGATAACGACAAAAATGTGATGTTTACTGAAGGCGGGCTGGCTATGCCTGTTGGAGGAATGGAGTTTACAGCCGGGTTCAAAGTGAATTATCACTCGGTGACGCTGCCCCAAAATATGAGTATTGTGACAGCCGCCCCCGTAGCAAATGACGACGGATACGCCTATGGCGCAGAACTGACATTCAAGGTTGACAGTGGTTACCAAGTGAGCGGCTACGTAACCGACCAGAGTGGCAATCAGTACACCGCCACTAATGGCGTTTACACGCTTACTGTGCCAGATGCCGATGTTGTTATCTCGGCTACAATTCTCAAACTGCACACAGTGAGATTCTATGCTGGTAGCGGCGAGTTTGCCGATAATTCAAATATGAAAACAGTCGTTGTGCCTCACAATAGCACAATTTCAGATGTTGACAGTCTGAGACCAACGTGGGACGGCCACACACTGAAACGCTGGCTCTACTATATTGAGAGCAACCAGAATCCCGAGGAGTACAAATTCTCGAACCCCATCACGCGCGACACAATCATTGCGGCTGAGTGGGTTCAGACAACAATATATGTGGCTAAATCGGGCACTGCTGAAGGCGACGGAACATCTGCCAGACCATTAGCAACAATTGCAAACGCCGTTCAGATGATTAAGGCTAATGGTGTAACAAACTTCGATTTCACCATCAGAGTGAGCGACACCATCAAGCAGAGCATAGTTATCGATTCCACGCTGAACGACACCATCAATTCTCTCACCATTGAGAGTGTGGGCCGCCAGTTGGTAGAACTTTCTGACACATCTTACTACCGGCCGGCTGGAACGCTGACAATACCCGAACAAACATATACTCCGGTGGTTACGGTGCTGACGAGCGTACCTGTAACACTGCGAAACATTAGCATCACCGGCGGCGATGCCGATAACGACACTTACTGTGGCGGTGGCATATTGATTGACACAGCTGCAACAGTAACCCTTGCCGACAGCGCATATATTATCAGCAATCAGGCACACAATGAACACGGATCAGGTGGTGGTGTTTACGCTCTTGGCAAGCTTGTAATGACCGGTGGCAAAATAGCAGAAAACGATGCTGCGTATGGAGCTGGAGTGTATGTTGTTGGCACATTTGAAATGCGTGGCGGTGTTATCGAAAGCAACGACGGCGCTTACGGCGGTGGCGTGTATGTTTGCGGCGATGCAACATTTGAAATGACAGGTGGCACCATCATCAATAACAGTGGCACGGGTGGCGCTGTCTATGTTGACAATACCGCCACATTCAAGATGGGCGGCTCGGCCTATATTCCGGCCGGCACTATTTATGATGGAGAAATGCAGGTTGGAAGAGACTGTAACGATGTTTATTTGTATAAAAACAGCGGAAGGGCCGCAACCCTCACCATCGAAAGCAACCTGACAGCCGAGGCGCCAGTAGCTACTATCACATTGGAGGATTACTCTGCAACCACTCAAGTGCTTGGTGGCGAAGCTGATGCTATTGAGGCTAATTACAATAAGTTTGGTATAACTCCACAACCGGTGCTAGTTATGGGTGGTGGGATGCAATTTATCTACTGGAAATTGCTTCCGACCGGTTATTTGCAGATGCTCACCAATGTACAGATCTTCACCAATGGCGAGTTGCTCTGCGACACAGTTGTTGAGCCGGGTAGTAAAATAACACGCCCAGCCGACCCAGTGCTCCCGTATAACAAATTCCTCGGTTGGTATCGCTTTATGTCGGGGAAAAATGGTACCGAGATTGATGAGAATCCGTTTGATTTCCAGAACTATACAGTTCAAGAGAACGAGAGCAATATAAGTCTGATGGCTATGTGGGAAATACAGCCTATCTATGTTGGAGAAACAGTAACCAATGCCGATACATTGATTGGCACCGAAGCCAACCCATTCAGTACAATTAATGCCGCTTGTGCCGCGATAAATGATATCAATGACAGTTATAATGGCAGTTTCACAATCTGTGTCGATGGTGTGCTCACCTCACCGCAGAGCATAACAGGCGATATTCGGGCTGGTACTGTCACCATTATCGGCAAACACGCGCTTGTAGATGGAGTGCCGCAAGACGGTATCGATTTGACAGGTGATACCTCTGGCAAGAGTGCGTTGTATATCACCTCAGAAAACATTACCCTCCAAAATCTGAAACTTACCGGTGCAACGCTTAGCGGCAAAGGTGACGATTCGAAGGGCGCGTTGAGCATCAATAATGGATATGTGACAATGTCGGACGGCTTGCTTATTACAGGCAACAAGTATGCCGACACTGTTACCGCCAAGACAGGTAGTGGCGTATATATCAACACAACTTGGAACACTTACATCGAAGGCTCGGCCAAGGTGGCAGAGGATAATGATGTTTATATGATAGTAACATATAGCAACGGCAACCCAATTAACTGGGCGAAGTTCTATGTAACAGGCGAACTGACAAACGACCCGGCAGCTACAATCACTCCGGCTTTGTATCCTTACGATGGTTTCGCCCCTCATTTTGTTAATGTGCTGAAAAATAATTCTATTGATTACAATGCACTTAAGCCAGAGACTCTCAAGTTCGCGGTAACTCCGCAGGAAGCGGATAGCACAGTTTACTACTGGAGGATGAAAGAACCAGACGAAAACAGCGTAAACGCTTACCTTGAGCGCGTAACCACCGTCACCTTCATCTACAACGACGGTACTGGCCATTCAGTTACCATTCCGGTAAACGAGAACAACAAGCTCACCAATATTCCAGCCGACACCTTGCGTGATGGCTATTTCTTCCGTGGCTGGTACGGATTGTCGGCCGATGGCGAGACAGTTTCTAATACAAAGTTCGACCATTCGGTAGCACTCACCAAAGACACCACAGTGATTGCCATCTGGCTGCAAACATCGTTCTTCGTAGCACCTGAAAACAGAGGCGGCAGCGATGCCGAGGGTGTTGCTGGCGATGCGGCTCACCCGTTTGCTTCAGTAACAAACGCGTTCGATACCATTGCCTACAATGTCACCACCAAGAACTTGAGGAACTACAACTACGAAATTATTGTTGACAGCACAGTTGTTGGCAACCAGCAGATGGCTCTTAATCAGAAATTTGCTGACCAAAGCACCACCATCACACTCCGTGGCAAGAACGGTCTGAAAGACGGCGCTCCGCAGGATACGCTTAAGGGCGACGGCAACACAGTGCTCACTGTGGCAAACGATATGCCTGTTACCATCAAGAATCTGGTGATTACTGACGGAAACTCGTCAGTAGGCGGTGGAATCCGCATAACCAACAACGAGAATGAAAACATTTCGCCAAAGGTTACGCTCGATACGGTGTTCATCACCGGCAACAAGTCAATGCAGGCCGACGGCGGCGGTGTTCGTGTGGAATCTGGCAAGCTTACAATGCTCAGCGGCAGCAAGATATGCGGAAACACAACCTTAACCTGCGGCGGCGGTGTATGGCTCAACGTGGGTGCACGACTTGATATGCTCGGCGGCGAAATCAGCGGCAACATTTCCTCGTACGGTTACGATGGACGGGGCGTATATATGAACGGCGTCGGCTTCATCACAATGAGCGGTAGCGCAAAAGTGACTGGTGGCGATGATGTTTATCTTTCCACTGGACAAACTATCGTTGTTGGGATGTTGGATAAGCCTACCGGAGCCGACAGCATTGTGGCGACCATCAGCGGAATCAGCAGCGCGGGAATCACCGTGCTCGGCAAAGCCAATGGTTTCACAGGCGACCTTCCGGTTGGCCGTTTCGAGGTTGAAATGTTTGGTAACAGCTTCTTTGCGATTGAGGAAGAGGACAACGTGGGCAAGACTGTTGAGAAGATTGCCGCGCAGTTTGTTTACTACGAGGGTTCCAACAAGCGGGTTGTCGAGACACGCGTATTCGATATTGACAACACCAAGACCATTGGCGAAGCCCCAGCCGCACCCAACCGCACTGGCAAAACATTCAAAGGTTGGTTTGAAACGCAACTGAGCGGTGACGGACTGGCCGATACCCTCAACACCAGTGAGATGATTCAGGAAACCAAGACCTTTGTGGCCGTTTACACCGATGCCCAAACTGCCATAGGAGACAATAACCGCTTAGCGATAAAAGAAGCTCTAGCCGCAGCCGACTGGTACAGCGACCTCACCGTCACTGTTGACGGCACCCTTAGCGCACAGCAGGTGGACGGCAACCACAGACTCCGCTCCATCACCCTGCAAGGCAAAGACACCGATGCCAAGATTGACGGCGGATGGCGTGCCGACAATGCCAACCAGAATGTTGAAGACTACGGCCCGGCACTCGTAATCCAGACAGCAGTGCCTGTAACCATTCGCAACCTGGCCATCACAGGCGGCTATAGCACGACTGGTGGCGGTGGTATAAGCTGCGATGGCGGCTCGCTCACAATTGAGGATGACGCAAAAATCAACAATAACAATGGCTGCGGTATCGTATTAAACAATTCTGCATTCACAATGACCGGCGGCGAGATTTGCAACAACAGCAGCGTATACGGCGCTGGCGGAATCTATATTACTGGCACCTGCCCCGATGTGATGACCATAAGCGGCGGAACAATTTCCGGAAACTCAGTTGGTAGAGATGGCGGCAGCGGTGGTATTTATTTTGAAGGTGACCAGACGTCAGAAGACAAGACACTTTCTATCTGCGGCACTGCTGTAATCAGCGGCAACCATTCGTATTACGAAGGTGGCGGCATAAGAATTAAATATGCTAATGCTGTGCTTGCCATCAGCGGTGGTACAATCCGCGACAATTATAGTGAACAAGATGGCCGTGCGGGCGGAGGAATTGCCGCAATAACACACAGCCGCATAATAATAAGCGATTCCGCCTACATCCCGTCAGGTGCAACAATCGATGGAACGTTTAGGACAGGCTTCGGTTGCAACGATGTCAGCCAAAACTATGGAACCATTCAAATTGCCGGCAAGCTGACACCTCCTGCCGCTTGCACCGATGGCATTGTTGCAGATATTACTCCGCGTAACTATGTAGATGGCTTTGAACTATTTGCCCTTGCCGAAGGTGTTAACACAACCACCCTTGCGGCCGAGATGGCCAAATTCCGCATTGTGCAGGGCGGCGGCATCACTTTCTATCTCAAAGCTGATGGCAAGCTCTCGGACGGCTATGCGCGGGTTGATGGAGCCTACTTCGACGGCAGCACGGCTGTGACCGGTTCAAGCGTCTTCATCAAGGACCGCAAGCTCACCATTGGCGACCTCATTGTCAGCGACCACGAAGTGACTCAGCGCGAGTATGAGGCTGTGATGGGTGAGAACCCGAGCGGTTTTAGTAGCGAACCCGCAACAGGCGAAATTCAGGCGGAGCGCCCGGTTGAGCAGATTAGCTGGTACCAAGCCATTGTTTACTGCAACAATCTGAGCCTTGCCCAACACCTTAAGCCCTGCTACTGGATTAAAGGCGACACTCTCCCCTCTACCTGGGGAGAAGTTCCGACTTCAAGCGATGATGATTGGGACGCGGCAATCTGCGACTTCGAAGCCAACGGTTACCGCCTGCCCACCGAGGCCGAGTGGGAGTACATTGCCCGTGGCGGCAATCTCACCAACAGCGGCCAGACCACTTACAGCGGAAGCAATTCGGCAGACAGCGTAGCTTGGTACGATGTGAATAGCGGCAGAACCGGTATCAGCTACAGGACGCACGAGGTTCGCTTGAAGAAAGCCAACGCCTTGGGCATCTACGATATGAGCGGAAACGTTTATGAGTGGTGCTGGGATTGGAATGACGATATATCGAAAGATACGGATGCCACAGGTCCTTCGTCTGGCTATCTCCGTGTTACGCGTGGCGGTGCAAAGCAAAATGATGAAGACTTCTGCAAAGTGTCGTTCCGCGACAATCTGTCACCTGGCAACAGTGGTGACTACCTCGGCCTCCGCGTAGTGCGCAACAACGTACGCTACGCCACTGTGGGCGGTGTTGCCTGCGCCAATTTGGCCTCAACCATCGACTCCATCCTCAACGCCACCAGCGACGCCATCACTTACCCCATTGATGTGGTTCTCCACCGAGGTGTTTCAAAATACGCTTTAGGCAAGGCCGAAACCTCGGGCACAATCCTCAATGCCATCAAAAACAACAATAATGCGTGGTTCAATCTCGTGGTGGCACAAAACGCCAACATTGAGCTTGAGGGTGATGATTCGAAACAGATGTTCTACGGATGTGGGAATCTTCTTTCAGCAGATTTGAGAGGTTTGAACACGGAGAATGTTACCGATATGGAATATATGTTCGGTGAAAGTTCTAAACTCACCACGCTCGATTTGAGCAGCTTCAACACCGAGAAGGTTACCAAGATGGCAGGAATGTTCTCAAGATGCTCATCACTCACCACGCTTGATTTGAGCAGCTTCAACACCGAGAAGGTTACCAAGATGGCAGGTATGTTCAGTTATTGCGAGAAACTCACCACGCTCGATTTGAGCAGCTTCAACACAGCGAAGGTTAACAAAATGTACTCAATGTTCACAGGTTGCGAGAACCTCGAAACCATCTATGCTGCAGTTGGAGCCAACTGGTTTAAAGAGAGTGGTTTAACCTCGACTGATATGTTCTATGGTTGCACCGCACTTGTAGGCGGCAACGGCACTCAATGCGATACCAGCGAGGTTAAGGATGCCACCCGTGCCAAGGTTGATGGCGGAACGGGCAACCCCGGCTACTTCACCGAGCCGTACGCAACGGTTGGCGGCCGCGCTTACTTCAACCAACGGGCAACCTATACAGCTATCCGCGATGCCACCGCCGACAGCATCTGCGTGGCGCTCTCGGGCCAGGTTTCAGCCACCGATTTGGGTAAAGCCGCAACCGAGAACACAATTATTTATGCAATTGCGAACACCACAGCCAGCAAAGTCAGCCTTGTGGTGCCCGAGGGTGCGAACATTGCGCTTAATGCTGATTGCGAAAATATGTTCAATGATTGCCAAAAATTGGTTTCGGCCGATTTGCGAGGGTTCAACACCGAGAATGTCTCCAATATGAGCAGTATGTTCCTGAATTGTAAGGCACTTACTCAGCTCGATGTGAGCAACTTCAATACCGAGAATGTTACCACTATGTATAGAGTGTTCACTGATTGCAATGCTCTCACCTCGCTCGATGTGAGCAACTTCAATACCGAGAAGGTTACCAGTATGGGTATGATGTTCCGTGGTTGTTCGAAGCTCACTACGCTTGATCTAAGCAACTTCAATACGGCGAAGGTTACCGATATGAGCGGGATGTTCTATCTATGCGAGGCACTTACCACGCTCGATTTGAGCAACTTCAATACAGCGGAGGTTATCGATATGAGTGGTATGTTCGTAAGTTGCGAGGCACTCACTACGCTCGATGTGAGCAGCTTTAACACCGGCAAGGTTGTGAATATGTGGCAGATGTTCTATGATTGCAAAAAAATCACAACGCTCGATGTGAGCAGCTTCAACACCGAGAATGTTACCACTATGAGCTCTATGTTCTACAATTGCTTGGCCCTCACCACCATCTATGCCGCTGATGGAGCCGATTGGAACAAAGCTGGGCTAACATCGCCTAATATGTTCGATGTATGTAACTCACTTGTAGGCGGCAACGGCGCAAAATGCGACACCAGCTCGGTTAAGGATGCCACCCGTGCCCACATCGACAAGGATGGCCAGCCCGGCTTCTTCACCACGAAGTACGCAGTGGTGGGCGGCGTGATATGCACAACTTTGGATGAAGCATTAGACGCCATTGGCAGTGCCAACGACACCACCGAGATTGTTCTCACAGGCGCAGTCTCAGCCGTGGATTTAGGCAAAGCAGAAACTGATGGAATCATCAACGCCATTGCAACCAACAGCTTCGAAGATGCGCGCTTCCGCCTTGTGGTACCCGAGAGTGCGAATATTGTGCTTGATGAAGATTGTTCAGATATGTTCAACAACTGCGAGAAGCTTGTTTCGGTCGATTTGAGGGGCTTCAACACCGAGAATGTCACCAATATGTACGGGATGTTCAACGGTTGCTCGTCACTCACCACTCTCGATGTGAGCAGCTTCAACACTGCGAAGGTTACCAATATGAGTTTTATGTTCAAAAATTGTTCGGCACTCACCAAACTCAATTTGCGGGGCCTCAACACCGAGAAAGTTACCAATATGAAAAGAATGTTCGAAGGTTGCGAGTCACTCACCATACTCGATTTGGAAGGTTTCAATACCCAGAATGTCACCGATATGAACGGTATGTTATTTGGTTGCTCGTCGCTCACCTCGCTTGATTTGAGCGGCTTCAACACCAGCAAAGTCCAAGATATGAGCTATGTTTTCAGTGAATGCTCTGAGCTCACCTTGCTCGATTTGAGCAGCTTCAACACAGTTAGCGTTACCAATATGAACAATATGTTCGAAAGTTGCGGGTCACTCGAAACTATCTATGCTGCAGCTGATGCCAACTGGTATAAAGAGAGTGGTTTAACATCGGAAGGAATGTTCGATGGTTGCGAAAGCCTGGTAGGCGGTCTGGGCGCGCAATGCGATACCAGCAGTGTTAGAAATGCCACCTACGCGCGTGTGGATGGTGGCAGCGGCAATCCGGGCTTCTTCACGCCCAATTGGCAGGTTAATGTAGGTAATGGACATTGTTATGTTGATTTGGGCCTTTCGAGCGGTACAATGTGGGCAACAACCAACGTGGGCGCAACCACACCCGTCGGCTACGGCGACTATTTCGCCTGGGGTGAGACTGAAACGAAAGAATCGTATTGTTGGAATACATACATTTATTACAATGAAGCGTGTGATTCAACCGCCGATGTGTTTCCTTTCACTAAATATTCAACTGCTGATACACTTACTCTTTTAGCTGAAGATGATGTTGCGGCAGTTAAATGGGGAGGAGCTTGGTCAATGCCTGATTCCGCTCAATTTGAAGAGCTTATCAATGAGTGCTATTGGGAGAGAACTGAAAATTATTATGGAAATGGTGTGGGTTACATTGTTTATAAATCAAAAGACAAGAACACCGACAAAAAAAAGACGAAAGCGGAAGGACACGTTTACTCAGCCGCCACAGATGTTCACATCTTCCTCCCTGCGGCTGGTGATTACATATATCAAGGTGTTGAGAATAATACTCGCTATTGGTCTGCTACACACAACAGCCGTTCTTTACGATATGGAAGCGCAGTTGGTTTTAATTACAATTATTTAGAAACTTCGAATCTTTATCGTTTTGCAGGTTTACCGGTTCGTCCAGTGATAAAACCGTAGTTTTTGAAAGCTGAGTTATAAAACCGCCGCCCGAGGGTAAGTGGAACAAACCTTCGGGCGGTGTTTTTTTGTGGGAAAGCGAATATTGTGTAAGGCGTAGTGTCGCGTTGTAGGGCATCTTATTGGTGACGTATTGCGGATTCAAGGCTGTTGTATGCGAAGGTGGAAATATTCGGCCGCACTACTGATTGCACCTTTGTGGTCTGCACCTGGCTGGTGAAATTTGCCGTACTGGCATCCTGATGTATGGCAAAAAATCGACAATAAAAGAGATTTGGCGGTGGATTAAGCGATGAGTGAAGGATTGTGTGTCAATGTTTTATATCCACCCTTTCACCCAATAATACGCTGTTGCGAAATACTCGCGGAAGCAGACGATTTCAAGTTGCAGATAGTTCCAGAACGTGTATCGCAGATTGGTGCTCTCAACGTCGGGAACGAGCTGATTTCCTTTTAGTTTCCGCTTGTCGAGCGTAAGGTCAAAATCGACGGTGCTCTCGAACGCGCCAATGCCACGAATGCTTTCAAAGCCGCACCGTTTTAGGCATTTCAAGGTTCGGGCAAGGTGCTCGGGTGCGGTGATTATCAGCAAATTGGCATTGCGCAACTGCGGAAAACTATCGGCAAGGCAGACCGACTGCGAGCGCGTGTTGGTTCCGCCAGTCATATAAAAAATGCTGTCGGGCGCAAGGCCGCTGCCGACAAGATATTTCGTCATTTCAGCCTGACAAACAGAGTCTTGCGGGTGGACAAGAACAACGGGCGTATGCAAATTTCGCGCAAACTCGGCCGTGTAGTAAAGCCTTATCAAGTTGCTCTCCGACGGCATTCCCGCGCCGCCGAACATAACAACATAGTCGGGACGGAATTTGGCTGCCGAATCGCTTTCCCACGCCGAATCCTCGCCAAGACTGCGGTGCATATAAAATGGCGCGGGCGTGAGCGCTAAAATATTCAGAATTAAGAATATGGCGCCAAGCGAAACGAGCAGCCACTTTACGGCGGCAATAGTGCGCTTTAGTTTTATGTCCGCTGCAAATCGCATAACGTCAGGCAATTATTCAATTTCAAAACTCTCCGTTTTCAGGTCGCAATAGTATCGACCTCTTTCGGCGGTGAATTTCAGCACGCAATAGTCAGGGTCGGTGACGCCGCCCTTGTAAAACATTGTGTCGCCGCGTTTCCAAATCGAGTTTTTGCTCTCTTGGTCGGTCAGAACCTCCATTTTGCCAATCAGCATAATGCCCTCGTAGCGAATCAAACCCTTGTGGTAGAAATAGATACTCGCCTTTGGATTGCTCTGATACTGCCTTACGCGCTTCGACGAAGTGTTGGTGGAAAAATAGAACTCCTTAAGTCCCACGTGCTTACGCGGTTTGAGCATCGCCTTCAGGTTCGGAAAGCCAGCCTCATCAATTGAAGCCATAATGCTAACTTTTTGGCGGTCAATAAATTTCTCGAGTTTTTGCAAGTTCATTTTATCAGAGATTTGTTTTTTCTGTCCAATAATTCCCATTATACCCCTTCGTAATAGATAATCTTTCTCAACACTGCCTTCATTTTCTGTGCGCAAGGCGGTTCAGTGCTTGCAGCAGCAATCCGAAAAGCAGGAAAATCAGATATACTGAAAGCGCTATAATTATGATTATCAGTAGATTCAAATCTTCGGGGCGGCAGAATTGATAGACAAAATAGCCTCTGCAATTGCCAAGGATAAAATCGAAAAGAAGATACGTGAGTATCAGGGCTGGTGTGACTGCCAGACGTTTGAAACCGCCTTTGGTATCGCCTTTATACAGAACAACATAGCACAGAATGATAAGGACGGGGTTGACTCCGTGCAGGAAGAAAAATGCACCCGAATAGTTCATATGATACATTCCCGAAAGGCTGCCTAGGCAAACCACAAAAACGAAAAGAATGCCCGAACAAACATTCAGATACAGCCAGTGCGGCACGGTTTTGCCTTTGAAATTGCGAATGCCGTCGGCAATCAGCAGCAAGCCGCCCAAAACGTTTGAAACGCAGGTGAATTCAACAAGCAAATCGGGCTCGGGCGCGTAACCTGCAATCACGCTTGCCAGCACCATTAATCCGATTGCGATTTTTATTCCACTTTTCATAATAGTTTGTTTTTGAAATCAATACACAATTATACAAGTTTTTTAATTATCCTGATACACGCTTCGGTATGCATTATCCAATGCCTCGAAAACGGCATCTGAATCAAACCGCAAATTTCTTTGTCGCACCAATAATCGATAAGCCAGACCGCTTCTTCGGCATCACTGACAACATTAAGGCTCTTCAGCGCAGCCTTGCGGTTATCGGTAATCGTACGTTTCATATCACCGAAAGTCAAACTGCTGATTAACAGTTCGGTACTACTCTTTACTTTATGAATGTAAGCATAAAGTTCATCTATATTGAGTTGCTTTGAAAAAACAGCAATTTGCTGCTTAACTAATTCATTCCCAGTTGTAATAATCGGCGCCCCGATTCTCTGTTGAAAACCATCACTAAAGAAAATCTGCTCATCTTCCTTAATCAAAGTGTGCGCGACTATGTCTTCGATTCGGAAGATATGCCAAAGCGAATACGCTACTGTTTTGTTGTGATAACCAGTCGCATTAATGAAAGGAATCGCGCAAAAATCCTCGTCTTTCAGGCTATCCCGCCACGAATCGATTGTGTCCATCAAACAGTTGCGCAGTTCCATCAAAGCCGCTATTCCAGAACCGAATGTTTCCCGTTTCTTTATTTGCTTTTGGATTGCCTTGTTCTTTTCGGACCAATCTTTATTCATTCGTTATGGTTTAATGGTATGTCTTAAACTTATAGTTGCTGATTAGATGAATCATAATCCGCTCGGACATCTTGTTCCGCCATTGATATCCACTTATTTATCCGAATACATACATATATAAAAGTGACCAAAAGAACGCCACTAATGCAATACCCCCACAGTCTATTCAAATAGGAAAAACACAGGTAAACCAATGTGATGGAAACTATAAGCACAGAAGTCGATATAGTGGCTGAAATATTCTCCCTACGACGTACTTCATTATAAATTTTTTTAGTAAAGATATCGATAACCGCATCTTGATACACAGAGCCAGTACCACTGATGTCAAAATAAGCCAAATGATGTTTCCGAGCCAAATCCATTACGATTTCCAGAGCTTTTTCCCTATTTGCTTGAGCTAGTTCGAGATAAATAAACTCTTTGCCAAAGCCATATTCTGCTTCAGGAAACTCTCCGCAATCAAGTTCTTCATCACGAGGAGAAAATTCACCGTTTAAAGGGCGTAATATATCTTTTATATCCAGAAACCATTGTTGAAGATTTGGCGTTGTCACCTTATAATCTGAATCTTGATTGTCAACAGAATCATTGTACCACGCAATAAATTCCTTGTATGTTCTGAAGCGTTGACGACGGTCAAATAGCATAATATCGTAACTCATTCCTTATCAATTAAATATAAGTTTTATCTCAAATCAGAGACATAAACAACTATCAACAACGATTTCTTCTACTCAATCGCTATCGCCCCTTCAACCTTCTCGTCAAGCAGCGCATTTTGCAGCACTTCCTCAATCGTGCTAACATAAATAAACTCAACACCTTCGATATATTCAGGTTTGATTTCTTCAATGTCCTTGCGGTTCTGCTCGCAGAGAATCACGGTTTTTATGCCAGCGCGTTTGGCGGCCAGAATCTTCTCGCGGATGCCGCCTACGGGCAACACCTTGCCGCGCAGCGTAATCTCGCCCGTCATTGCCAGAGCCTTGCGCACCTTGCGCTGCGTGAACGCCGATGCCAGCGATGTCACCATTGTAACACCCGCCGACGGACCATCTTTTGGGATGGCGCCTTCAGGCACGTGGATATGCACATTCCACTTCTCAAAGACTTCGGAATTGAGCCCGAATTTTGATGCGTGCGCCTTGATGTACTCGAGTGCCAGCGTGGCCGATTCCTTCATTACATCGCCTAAATTGCCTGTCAATGTGAGAGTTCCCTTGCCGCGGCTCAGGCTTGTCTCAATGAAAAGGATGTCGCCGCCTACGGCCGTCCAGGCAAGTCCAGTGACAACGCCCGCAAAGCGGTTATCGTCGTACATATCAGGTGAATAGATGGGTTTGCCAAGATATTCGACAATGTTTTCGGGCGTCAGGTTTTCGAGCACAGGCTCGCCAAAGACGATTTTTTTGGCAATCTTCCGCGAAATCTCGGCCACGCGCTTGTCGAGTTCGCGCACGCCCGACTCGCGGGTGTAGTTCGAAATCAGATAGGTGAGCGAAGCGTCGTCCATTGCAAACGGATGCTGCTCCAAACCATTCTCTTTCAACTGTTTCGGAATCAGATGCTGCCGCGCGATGGCGATTTTCTCCTCAATCACGTAGCCGCTCACCTCAATCATTTCCATACGGTCGCGCAGGGGCGCGCTGATGGGCGCAACGCTGTTGGCTGTGGCAATGAACATTACGTTCGACAGGTCGAAATCAACGTCGAGATAATTGTCATGGAATGCGCCATTTTGTTCAGGATCAAGCACTTCGAGCAGAGCCGACGCGGGGTCGCCGTGATAGTCGTTCGACACCTTGTCAATCTCGTCGAGCACAAAAACGGGGTTGGCCGACTTGGCTTTTTTGATGTTCTCGATGATGCGGCCAGGCATTGCGCCGATGTAGGTGCGGCGGTGTCCGCGGATTTCGGCCTCGTCGTGCAGGCCGCCAAGCGACATTCGCACGTATTTGCGCCCAAGCGCTTCGGCAATCGACCGCCCGAGCGACGTTTTGCCCACTCCAGGCGGGCCGTAAAGGCACAGAATGGGCGACTTCAGGTTGCCCTTGAGTTTCAGAACGGCCAGGTGCTCCAGAATGCGCTCCTTCACCTTTTCAAGCCCACAATGCTGACTGTCAAGTATTTCGCGTGCGCGATTCATATCAAAATTGTCGTCGGTGTACTCGCCCCACGGCAAATCGAGCAGCGTTTGCAGATAGTTGAGTTGGATTGAATATTCGCCCGACGCGGCGTTCAGATGTTGCAGTTTTTCAATCTCCTTGTCGAAATAATCGGCCATTTCCTTGCTCCACTTTTTCTGTTTCGCCCTGTCTTTCAGGTTTTTGGCTTCTTTTTCGGTAGGGTTTCCGCCCAACTCGTCCTGAATGGTTTTTATTTGTTGGTTCAGGAAGAACTCGCGCTGCTGCTTGTTGAGTTCCGCCCGCACTTTCGATTGTATATCTTCCTTAAGTTGAACCTTTTGCATTTCCTGCGACAGCAGTTCGAGCAACCTGACGCTGCGGTTGAAAACGTTCGATTCCTCGAGCAGTTCCTGTTTCGCCTCGGTGTTGATGGCGGTGTTGACGCACACAAAATTTATCAGGAAGAAGGCGTTCTCGATGTTGCGCAAAGCGAAAACCGCTTCGTTCGGCATTCCAGGCGTCATTTGGATTATCTTCGACGACAAATCGCGAATCGAACTTGTAATAGCCTCAAATTCGGCAAGTTGGCTGTCGTCGGGCAGCACTTCGTCGATAACGGAAATATTGGCGGTGCAGTACGGCTCCGTCGCAATGTAGTTGTTGATGACAAACCGACGCTTGCCCTGAACAATGATTGTTGTGGTGTTGTCGGGCATTTCCAATATCTTGACAATCTGTACAATAGTACCGTGATTGTACAAATCTTCAGGCTTGGGGTCCTCCACGTTGAAATCGCGTTGGGCAATGGCGCCCACAATTTTGTCCCTTCGGTACGACTGCCGCACCAGTTCAAGCGATTTTTCGCGCCCGACGCTGATAGGAATCAGCACGCCAGGAAAGATAACCATATTGCGCAGCGGCAGGATTGGCAGTTCGTCAGGAATCTCAATTTTCTCATTCGGGTGGCCGCCTTCCGACATAATCGGAATAAAACTCGCCTCCATTCCGTCGCCGTCCGACGCCATTATCCCTTCAATCTTTATTTCTTTTTTCGAACTCATAATCAATGAAATATAATCCATATTGTTAAGAAAGTTGAGAAGGTTGAGAAAGATGAGAAGGTTTAGAAACTAAACTCTCTCAACAGCGAAGCGCTAAACTTTCTAAACTTCTACCCCCCTAAACTTCTAACCTTTTAACTCTTATATCCTCCGCGGTATTTTGCGGTCAAGCCGAAAACGTCGGCAATCAGTTGGCGGTCGATGTCGCTCAACTGCAGGCCGCGGCGCGCCAAAACACGCTCGGCAACTTGGCACAGCGTTTCGGGCGTACAGGGCTTGAATCCTGCCGAACCACCCCACATAAACGACGGCACAAAATTTCGCGGGAAGCCTGAACCATAGATATTTGCGCCCACGCCGACCACCGTTCCAGTGTTCAGCATTGTGTTGATTGCCGTGCGGCTGTAGTCGCCCATTACCAGGCCGCAGAACTGCAGTCCCGTCTTCACAAATTTGCCTTCGGGGTAGTTCCACTGACGCACTTCGGCGTAGTCGTTCTTCAGGTTCGAGCAGTTGGTGTCGGCGCCAAAGTTGCACCATTCGCCAACCACGGTGTTGCCCAAAAATCCGTCGTGAGCCTTGTTGCTGTTGCCGAAAATCACAACGTTGTTCAGTTCGCCGCCCACCTTCGAGTGCGGTCCCACGGTTGTCGGTCCGTAAATCTTCGCGCCCATTTTCACCACCGAGCCCGTGCAGAGCGCAAACGGCCCGCGAATGCACGAACCTTCCATAATCTCGCTGTTGCGACCGATGTAGATGGGGCCATTGGTGGTGTTCAGAATGCAGCACTCAACCACTGCGCCGTGCTCAACAAAAATGTCGCCCGTGCCGATGATGCGGTTTGTGGCGCTCAACTGCGCCGATTTGCGGCCCTTGGTGATGATGCGGAAATCGTGCTCAATGGCGTCGCCGTTGTTTCGAAAGATGTCCGACAGATGCTCAACGCGATGACATTCAGATATTTGCTGCGTATAATCCTTGAAGGCGATGCGTGTCGGGTCGAAGCGTTCGGCCTGCGCCTTATCCAATCGGATGGCCGTCACCGAATCGTCGCACACCAGCGCCTGCCCAGGTTGCAGTTCCTCGAGTTCGGCCAGCAGTTCGGCCGTCGGAATCACCGTGCCGTTGATGAAAATGTTATCGGCACCGACCGTCATTGGGAACTTTGCCCGCAGATGCGGCCTTGTGCAGTACGACAAAGGCTCGCCAGCCAGATATTTTTCCCACTTCTCGCGAATGGTGAGAATGCCCACACGTATTTCGGCCGCGGGCCGAGTGAAGGTCAAGGGAAGCAGTTCGTCCCAAGTGCTGTCGTCGAAGAGTATATAATTCATAATCGTCGGTTTTTATTGTCGGCAAATTATAAATTTTCTTTTAATGACGCAGTTTTTTTCAGGGAAAGGGGTTTTTGACAACAGACTTCAGACTACGGACAACAGACGATGGGGCAGTTTTTATTGTTTAGTTAGGATTCTTCTCTCTTGCGTATTCAATTCCCCTTTTAAAACTATCGACACACAATTCAATATCTTCCTTCGTGGTCGCCCAAGAGCATACACTTAATCGGATTGCCATTTTCCCTTTCCATTGTGTCGGGCCACACCAGCACACACGATCATTTTGGACATATTCAAGAACACGTTTTGTCATCTCATCATCCACATACTGTATCAACACTTGGTTATACACAACATCATTCAGTATCGTAAATCCAAGTTGTGACAGTCGTCCGGCAAAGGTTTTTGCATTCCTACAAAGAGTTTCCACAAGAGTTGCAATTCCTTCTTTGCCTAAGTACTTAATTGCAGCCCACAGTTCGAAAGCTCTTGCTCTTCTTGACATAGCCGTTGTATATAGCATACCATCTCGTTTCCCACTGTAAATGATGTAGGCTCCATTTGCTTGTAATGCTTTGCAGAAAGCATCCCGGTATTTGCAAAGAACAATTCCGCAATCGTATGGAACATTTAATGTTTTATGTGCATCGACAGACCACGACGTAGCTTTTTCCATTCCCTTTGCCAGATAAGCATATACCTTGCTTGTTTTTGCCCATAGTCCAAACGCTCCATCAATATGGATCCAGGCATTCTTTTCATTGGCCAGATCACAGAGTGTATCGAACTGATCGAATGCTCCTGTATTTACATTGCCGGCTTGAAGAATCAGAATCGTTTTTTCATCTAATTCAGGCAACTTGTCCAAACGCATTGTTCCATCCGGATTTGACTCAACCTTGATTATATTCTTGGAACCGATTCCCAAAACAGATAAGGCTTTGAAGATGGTTGCGTGAGCATTTTCACTTAATACAACACGAATCTCAGGGGCACCCATTAATCCATTTTCATAAATGTTGTAACCGTTACGTTCCAATATGGTATTTCGCGCAACGGTCAGTGCACATAGAGAAGCATCCGAAGAACCGCCCACCAATCCCATCGCAGTTTCTGCGGGAAGTTCAAATAAATCAACAATCCATTTCTCACATACTTCTTCAATTACGCCTGCAACAGGTGATGCAACATAGAGTACGGAATTCTGATCCCAAACATCAGTCAGCCACCTGACTGCAAGTGTGACCGGTAACGCACCGCCATTCACAAATCCATAATATCTTCCACCGGTCTGCGCTAATGTATTGGGCGAACCATTCAGATGAAGCGTTGTCAAAATTTCCTCTTCATCTGTACCGATTTGAGGTAAAGGTTCATAAAAACTCTTAAGCTTTAATAAATCCACCTCCTTTGGATACACATTCCGCTCTGGAATGCCATCCATATAATCAAATGCATATTCTTTCGCCATCTCAAATATCAATTTATTCCGCAATGGCTTTGTTACTGATTCAAAAAAATTCTCTTGCATATTAAAATCCTCTCTAATGTTATTATTTACGTTTTAAAATCTTCACAAAACTCTTGTGCAAAACTTATTACACGGTGCGTGCCAAACTATTATTTTATTGATAATCAACAATATTATACTTTGGTAAAGTTTAAAAAAGTGTATAGCTCTTTACAGTGGTTTTACAGTTGCTTTACAATTTAAGTTTTTGTTTTTAAAATTCTGTTTCGTTCTTTGAACTTGTCACTGACAAATCTAACGCAGTTAACAATTTGACGTTCAGTGCTTTTAAACTTGTGTTGCTATTTATGTAGCTGATATTCATACCGATGAGTGGTTTGTGATGACAAAATCTTAACAGTGTTGCCGTTTCGTTACACGCTGATATTCAGTGTTATAAACACGGTTCAAACGTTTGTGCTTTTTTTGATTTTTTGCTGAAAATAGAATCGGAAAAACGCCATAAAATCTGTTTTGTGGAGCTAATTGGCTGATTATTAATATGTACCAAAACAGCAACATTCCCAATACCAATGATAATCAGCGTTTTACAAAGCCGTATTATCGGTTCGGGACGTGGCTTTTTGGCGAGCGGCGGCGAGATTTTGGAGAATCTTCTCTCTCAATTCAAACCTGCCTTTGCGCCAATCAGCATAACCGACAACTTTGTAACCAGCCTTATCATAAAGTCTTTTTGAATACGGATTGAGTGTAAAACAATCTAAACGTATTGAATTGTATCCAACAGATTTACAAAGTTTTTCGATATATGACATTGCTTGAGACGCAATTCCCTTATGCTGAAACTCGGGCGAAACGCACAATCGATGAATAACACAGAATTTTGAGTTAGGGTATGCCCATTTGCCGTTTTTATATTGTTCGTCGCAATCTTCACTCAACGCAAAGCAAACGGCAATTTTATTGTCAATTATTCCGACATACATTTGATTTTTGCAAATGTCGTTGGCAATCGAGCTTTTGTCAGGATAAATCTCGTCCCATTGGTGAATGCCCGAATCTTCCATCGCAGTTATGGCCGAAGAATAAACCGCCATTATTTCATCAATTTGGTTTGATGTGGCTTTGGCGTAAATCATTTGCAAAACAAGCCCAACTATATTAGTTCGTAATACTATTTATATATCCGTAGTTGATATTTTGGATTGTAAAAGTTGGATAGCTTGTTCAACAGTAATTATCTTCGCATAACGTGTTCCCCACATAAATTCATTAAAATACTTGTAGGCAGTTTCCTTATCAAAATACGGATTATCATAGGTTGAGTTTGTGTATGAAGGAACAAATAAGTTGAAGCCTTTTTCAAAACCGCTTTTAATCGTTGCATCCATACAATAATCTGTTGACACTCCGATTGTTATAATATCTTTTTCCCCCTTAGACTGCAGATATTCTGTCAATCCTGTCATAGGATGAAAAGCACTGTTTACATTCTTTTCAAAACGCCTTTCATCTTTCCTCGGTGCAAAATCTTCATATATCTCATAGTTATCCGTTGCTTTGTCCAGACCAGTACCGGGGCCGTCATCGTGCTGAACATATACAACCTCAACATTATTCTCTCTTGCTATAGTAATTAACTGTTTTATATTTTTTCTTACCCTTTCAAACGAATATAACCTTTCGTCAAAACAGCCCTTTTGGGTATCTACAACTAATAGTATCATTTACTCCTCCTTTGTTTGTTGTCCTTTTATGAAATCCATTCTTAATAATGCCTTTCCATTAGGAAGTGCGGTCCTTTTTTGAAGTATCTCTTTATACCCTATCTCCATCAATTTTGTCGAAAGAAGATTCCCGTCCATCTGATGATGTACCTCATCAAGTCTGTCAAAAGCGTGTAGATAAGGCGAATCTGATACCCACTGCTTATCATCCGTATTAATCTGAATCACACAAGACACATATTCAGGATTCACTTTGCGGATTACTCTCTGAAATACATCATAACCAATATACTCGATAAGAAGATTTGCTATCAGCAGCTGCGCCTCGGGAAGCTTATCCGTTTCATAGATTAGGTCTATCTTCAAGCACTTCAGTACATCCGACAGGTCGGCATATCTTTCCGAAACCGTGCGAAGATAATCTCCGTTGATATCCACGCCATAAACGGTCTGATACTTATTCCGCCTTATATGTTCCAAGCCATTTCCACCGGCAACTCCAAGCACCATAGCCGTGGAAGCCGGATATGCTTCAAACTGTTCCTTCATTATTTTATTCATAGCTTGGAGTTGTTTTACGGAATCAAGGCTCATATGATTCTCATAATCGTCCAAACTGATCTCTTCCCACGGATTATTCATAATACTCCTGCTTCGTTTTTCGACTAATAATTGCCGTTATGCAACAATTATTTATCCGCAAAAAGCCCGAACACTTGTCCTTTCACAAGCCAACTTATGCCGAAGAAGGTGAGTGCGATTGCCTCTACAATAAAAGTCTTTGCGTAAAAATCTATGGGCAGGGGCATTAGGATTAAAGCCGCCAGCATTCCGATTCCGCAGACAATATAAATTTTGTTTCTCGTCTTTTTTTGTTCGGTTTGTTCCTTGTCAGGATAGCTTTTGGTAAACAAGAAAAGACTGATATAAGAAAGTAACAGAAAGAAGCAAACCGCAGATATACAGTGTATGATGTGAGATGTTTCAGCTTGCAATTGAAAGAAACCTACAATTTTACCAGCAGAAAGGTCACAGCTGCAAGGAAATAGTACGATCATTAACCCAAATACACCCGCTGCGGTAGTTGGAATGTCGTCTTCTGGACCATATCCATAATAACATATTAAAACAACAGCAGCCGTTGTCAGTATTCCAGTAAGAGCCGGGGTAAGATAGTAGGTGGCTGAAATGGAAAGTTCCTTCCAAAAAGTAGGAGTTATATCAATATGTTTTGATGCCAAAAATGTTCCCAACAGTGCTATCCAGGGAAGTAACATACCAAGGAACCCGATTGTGTTCCTGATTCTTTTTAACCAAACTAATGCGTTTTCCATAATCGAAAATGTTGTTTTAATGTGAAAAAATAGTAGCCCAAATTTAGGCAACTAAACCGGAATCGCAAGCATAAAAGCAGAATCCGAAGAGTCACATTCTCCGCCCAAGCGATTTAAGAAGTCAAACAATTCCATCTTTTATGAAAAATTACAATCTTGCATTTGAATTATAAAACACTACACTAATGAAAAAGGCGATTCTTACACTGACGGCTGTGGCTGCGTTTGCTGCCTGCGCCACTGCCGACGTCAAAATGCCGCCGCTATTTACCGACGGAATGGTTTTGCAGCAAAAAACTTCGGCCCCTGTGTGGGGATTTGCCGAGCCTGGCGAGAAAATCACAGTGTCGAACACGTGGGACAACAAGACCGTCACTGCCGAAGCCGCAGCCGACGGACGTTGGAAGGTGAATGTGGCAACGCCATCGTTCGGCGGGCCATACGCACTGATTATCAACGGCAAGAACACCATCTACATCAACAATGTGCTGATTGGCGAGGTTTGGTTCGCATCGGGACAGAGCAATATGGAAATGCCTATGAGCGGGTTCCCGTACGGCACCATTCTGAACGGCCCTGAAGATATTGCCAACAGCACCAACAACGACATCCGCATCTTTATGGCTGAACGCAACACAAGTTTTAAAGAGGAAAACGTGGCGGGTGGCGAGTGGAAGGCCGCTTCGCCGAAAAACACACCGCAGTTTGGCGCAACGTGCTACTATTTTGCCAAAAAACTCAATGCCGAACTTGGTGTGCCTGTGGGCATCATCAACTCGTCGTGGGGCGGAACGCCTGTCGAGAGTTGGATTCCGCAAGAATATATCAAAAACGTGCCCGAATACAGTCAGATTGCAAAAAACATTGAGGCAAGTTCGCCAATCATCGAGAAACGCAACAGTTGGCTTGCGCAGAAGCAGTCGGTGCCGACATTCCCCCGTCCCGACCTTGGCGACGGCGACCTGGCAAAACCCGATTTCGACGACAGCAAATGGCACTCAATGACCGTCCCCACTCTTTGGGAAAACAACAACGAGGTGCGAGCCTTCGACGGCATTGTGTGGTTCCGTAAAACCATAAAAATCAGCGCCGCAATGGCTGGCAAGGAACTCGTGGTATCGCTTGGCGCGATCGACGACGGCGACGAGACTTTCTTCAACGGCGAACCCATCGGCCGCACCAACAACTATCAGGCCGACCGCGTTTACACCGTTCCCGCCGAGAAGGTTAAGGCTGGCAAGGCTGTTATTGCCGTCCGCGTTACCGACAATATGGGCGGTGGCGGACTCTACGGCAATCCCGCGAAAATGAAGTGCTACGCGAAGGATAACGAAAAAGCCGCCGTGTCGCTTGCTGGAAGTTGGAAATATCTGCCCGTGGCTGAACTGTCGAAAGGGAAACTCTACAAATTCGACATACAGTCAATGGAATTTTTCCAACGCCCGATTAGCCCCATCGATTTGAGCGAAATGACGCCGACCTGCCTTTACAACGCAATGGTGGCGCCGTTTGCAGGCTACGCAATGGCTGGTGCCATCTGGTATCAGGGCGAGGCCAACGTGGGGCACGCTGAGGAATACACCCGCACGTTCCCGCTAATGATTAAGGCTTGGCGCGAAAAGTGGGCTCAGGGCGATTTCCCGTTCTACTACGTGCAGATTGCACCCTACGACTACGGCACCAACGGCCACTCTGAGGAAATCCGCGAGGCTCAGCGCGTATCGCTGTCGGTTGCGAATTCGGGAATGGCTTCGACCATCGACATCGGCAACAACAAGAATATTCACCCCGCCAACAAGGTTGAAGTGGGCAACCGCCTTGCGCTGTGGGCGTTTAAGAACATCTACGGCAAAGACGTTGTTTGCAGCGGCCCGCTGTTCAAGAGTCAGGAAATCAATGGGAAAGCCATCTACCTGAGTTTCGATTACGGTGAAGGTCTGAACGCCAAAGGCGGCGAACTCAAAGATTTTGAGATTGCTGGCAAAGACGGCAAATACTATCCCGCCACAGCGGTAATTGAAGACGGAAAGGTGAAGGTGACATCCGACAAGGTTGCCGCCCCCGCATCGGTGCGCTACCTTTGGAACGACTGCGTTGACCAAGCCACGCTCTACAACGGCGCGGGCCTTCCCGCATCGTCGTTCCAAAGCACAAAGTGCTGGTAATTGGCGCGGCTGATTAGACAAAAAAAAGGAAAGTGGTGAACGCTTTCCTTTTTTTGATTTATAGGGTTTTAAGGTTTTATAATTCACATTATGTAAAACCTATAAGCGATAATTAGTTATTATTCACAAATATACAACGGTTTTTATTATAAAACTCAATCATTTCTTGCGGTTCCTAAATCCGCACCAAAACAAAAAAGCCCGACTCATAGTCGGGCTTTCTCATATTGCAAATTGTTAAGATTATTTGCTGTTGCGGATTGTTGCCTGAGCGGCTGCCAAACGTGCGATTGGAACGCGGAACGGCGAGCAGCTCACGTAGTTCAAGCCCGATTTGAAGCAGAACTCAACTGAAGCTGGGTCACCGCCTTGCTCACCGCAGATACCCACTTTCAGGTCTTTGCGTGTTGAGCGGCCGTGTTTGGTGGCCGAAGCAATCAGTTGGCCAACGCCGTCCTGGTCGATAGTCTGGAACGGGTCGGCGGCGAGCATCTTCTTGTCGATATAGGCAGGAACAAAGGCGCCAATGTCGTCGCGGCTGAAGCCGAAGGTCATCTGGGTCAGGTCGTTGGTACCGAACGAGAAGAACTCGGCGTATTTGGCCATACGGTCGGCCAACAGAGCGGCGCGCGGAATCTCAATCATTGTGCCGAACTTGAAGCCGATTTCCTTCAAGCCGAATTTCTTGCAAACTTCGGCGTAAATCTTGTCGACAATCTTGCGGGTGTATTCCAACTCGCTCATATCGCAGGTTACAGGAACCATAATCTCGGCGTGCGGGTCTTTGCCGTCTTTGATAAGCTCGGCAGCCGACTCAAAGATTGCACGTATCTGTGTTTCAGAAATTTCGGGATAGGTAACGCCCAGACGGACACCACGGTGGCCCATCATCGGGTTCGACTCGTGCAGAGCCTCGCCGCGTTTGGCAACGGCAGCGGCCGAAATGCCCAGAGCGGCAGCCAACTCAGCCTGTTTCTCGGCACCTTGCGGAACAAACTCGTGCAACGGTGGGTCGAGCAGACGGAAGGTTACTGACAGGCCGTCCATAGCGAGCAGGGTGGCCTTCATATCCTTCTTCATAAATGGGAACAACTCGTCGAGAGCTTTGCGGCGCTCGTCAGCGTCGGCGCTCAAAATCATCTTGCGAAGCAGGAACAACGGCTCTTCAGAGTTCTTGCCGTAGAACATATGCTCGGTGCGGAACAGGCCAATGCCCTCGGCGCCGAACTCGCGTGCAATGCGAGCGTCGTCTGGGTTGTCGGCGTTGGTGCGGACACCCATCTTGCGGTTTTTGTCGACAAGACGCATAAACTCTTGGAAGCGTGGATTTTCCGAAGCGTCCATCAGTTTCAGCTCGCCCATATAAGCGTTGCCCTTGGTGCCGTTCAGAGTGAGAGTTGCGCCCTCTTTAAACTCAATGTCAGTACCAATGATTTTGGCAGTCTTGTTAGCCACATCAACGTGCAGAGCACCTGCACCAACAATGCAGCATTTACCCCAGCCGCGGGCAACCAGAGCGGCGTGCGACGTCATACCACCACGTGCGGTGAGAACACCATCGGCGGCGCGCATACCTTCAACGTCCTCAGGGTTGGTCTCCTCACGGACAAGAATAACCTTCTCGCCCTTCTTCTGCCAAGCAACAGCGTCTTCAGCGGTGAAGACAACCTTGCCAACAGCGGCGCCAGGACCAGCAGGCAGACCTTTAACGATAGGTTTAACACGTTTCTCTTCCGAAGGATTCAGAATCGGGTGAAGCAGCTCGTCGAGTTGAGTCGGGTCAACGCGCAGAACGGCGGTCTTCTCGTCAATCAAACCTTCGTGAAGCATATCCATTGCCATATTCAGAGCGGCAGTACCAGTGCGTTTTCCGACGCGGCACTGCAGCATAAACAGCTTGCCTTCCTGAATGGTGAACTCAATGTCGAGCATATCGTGGAACGATTTCTCAAGAATCTCGCGGATTTCAACCAACTCTTTGTATGTTCCAGGCATTGCCTCCTGCATACTTTTCAAGTGTTGGTTCTGCTCGTTCTTGGTCTCGTCGTTGAGCGGGTTCGGTGTGCGGATACCTGCCACAACGTCCTCGCCCTGAGCGTTGATAAGCCACTCACCGTAGAACAGGTTCTCGCCAGTGGCGGGGTTGCGGGTGAAAGCAACGCCAGTGGCCGAAGTGTCGCCCATATTGCCGAACACCATCGACTGAACGTTAACGGCTGTACCCCAGTCGTCAGGAATGCCCTCGATGCGGCGGTACGATACGGCTTTCTTACCGTTCCAGCTCTTGAACACGGCTTTGATACCGCCCATCAGCTGCTCTTTAGCGTCGTCGGGGAACTCTTTGCCCAAAACAGCTTTGATTTTCTTCTTGAACTCGTCGGCCAGGAATTTCAAATCGTTGGCGCTCAGGTCGGTATCCGAAGCGTAACCTTTCTGTTTCTTGTAGTCGTCGAGCATATCGTCGAGTTGCTTGCGAATGTTGAAGTCCAAGCCTTCAGCTTTCTCCATCACAACGTCGGCGTACATCATAATCAGACGGCGGTACGAGTCCCAAACAAAGCGCTCGTTGCCAGTCTTTTTGATAAGTCCGGGGATTGTAGCCGAGCAGACACCAATGTTGAGCACGGTGTCCATCATACCCGGCATTGAAGCGCGTGCACCCGAGCGGCACGAAACCAAAAGCGCGTTTTCGGGGTCGCCATATTTTTTGCCCATTATCTTCTCAGTTTCGGCCATAGCAGCCCAAACGTCGGCCTCAAGTTCTGCCGGAAGCTCGCAGTTGTTTTCATAATACTCCGTACAAACTTCGGTTGTGATTGTGAAACCTGCCGGTACTGGCAAACCCAAAAGACACATCTCCGCCAGGTTGGCACCCTTGCCGCCCAGCAGATTACGCATGTCTGCTTTTCCTTCGGCTTTCTTGTTGCCGAATGTGTAAACACGTTTTTTCTGTGACATAGTCATTAATTATTTGATGATAAATGAATGTAGTTCAAATTTAACAGACAATGCCGGTTGTTGCGCCGGCCTTGTTTTATAAAAGAAAAAAGAATGCCGGCAAAATTTGTCGGCATTCTTATCCTATTGCTGTCCTAGTTCAACTGGAAGTTGATTGGCACTGTGAATGACACGCGCACCGGTTTTCCACGCTGCGAGCCAGGTTTCCACTTCGGAAGGCTCTGTACCACGCGGATGGCTTCCTTATCCAATGCGGGGTCAACACCACGGGCGATTTTCACGTTCTCGATTTCACCTTTCTGGTTAATCACGAACTGAACGAAAACCTTTCCCGAAAGGCCGTTCTCCTTGGCAATCTCGGGGTATTGGGTGTGCTCGGCCAGATATTTGCGCATTGCAAGCTCGCCGCCGGGGAATTCGGGCATATTCTCAACAATGAAGAATACTTCGGCTTCCTCTTCCTCTTCCTCCTCTGCCATCTCAACAATAGCCACCTCGGTATCCTGGTCGGCCTCAACGTCCTCAATATCGAGCTCGTCGTCAATCTCAACATCATCGTCAACAATGTTGATTACCTCGGCAACCTTCGGAACCTCCGGCGGTGGGGGAGGAGTTATCTCCTGTTGGCGTGTGATTGGGATGATTTCCTCTTCGGCGACCACATCTTCAAGCTCACCGAAACCAGCGGTGTTCTTCTCGTGAATTGTGTAGCTGAACGCACCCAAAACAGCGCACAAAGCCACTACAAATCCCACTTCCAGAAACAATCCGCTGTATCGCCGTAAGTCGGCTTTTGGATTCTTTTTAAGTTCCATAGCGTTTATTATTAGTATTAGTTTTTTCAGCCGCTAAAAGTAGAATTTTTTATAATAATATGTCAATGTAAAAGAAACTTTTTTGACGGTTGAGTCAGAAAAGCCGCAACCAGCCTCAAACAACAGACAAAAAAATGCCGGCGCTCGGGCCGGCACTTTTAATCTGTCAATTTAGTTGGAAGTTTATCGGCATTGAGAACCACACGTTCACAGGTTTGCCGCGTTGTGTGCCGGGGTTCCATCGCGGAAGCCCCTCAATCACGCGGATGGCCTCGCGGTCGAGCAGCGGGTCAACGCCTCGGGTAATCTGAACGTTTTCAACCTCGCCTTTCTTATTAATCACAAACTTGAGGTGAACCTTGCCTGTAATGCCGTTACTCCTTGCGGCTTCGGGATAATTCAACCTCTCGCCGATGAGTTTGTACAGGGCTGCCATACCGCCGGGGAACGAAGGATTGACTTCGGCGCTGAAAAAGATTTCGGGCTCGGGTTCTTCCGCTTCGTCAGGTCTCTCAATGATGGTAATCGCAGTCTCCTGGGTTGCCTCAACGTCGTCAATATCGAGCGTCTCCTCCAATTCGGATTCGCTTTCGATGATTGTGATAACCTCGGCAACTTTTGGTGGAGCCGGAGGTGGTGCAATCTCCTTCGGGTGTGTGACAGGAATCAGCACATCCTCAAAGTCGATGTTGTCAATGCCGCTAAAAACCATACGGTTTAGCTCGTGGTTAGTGTAGTTGAACGATGCCAGAACGGCGCTTAACGCAACTACCAAACCTGCTTCGAAGAACAGTCCGGCGTACCGCCTTAAATCTGCTCGTGGATTCTTTTTGAGTTCCATAGTATTACGTTTTTAGTTCGTTACTTTTATAACGTCTTTTCTTAGGAATTGTTATTTATGAAGTGGATTTTTTGACGAAGTTTTTTAGAAGTGCGTTGTGAGTCGGATATGGGAGGCTTTTCGCTAAAGCTTATTGTTGTTTTTAGGTTATCCTATTTTATCTGAAAATCGACAGGCACAATCCACGACACGTTTTTTGAAACCCACACTTTTTCGCCATCAATTCTTTTGCTTTGCTCCCCGGGTTTCCACTTAGGCAAACTTTTTATCACTCGAATGGCTTCGTTGTCCAATATCGGGTCGATGCCTCTTGCTATTTTGGGATTTACAACGTCACCGTTCTTGTCGATTATGAACTGAACAAAAACTTTTCCCGACAGACCTTTTGCCTTGGCTTCTTCGGGATATTTAATGTTTGCAGCAATGAATTTGCGCAATTCCAAATCGCCGCCGGGGAATTCGGGCATGTGTTCAACAATGAAGAACACTTCTTCTTTTTCTTCGCCCTTAATCGATATCTCAATAGGAATAGTCATCGATACCCGCGCAAGCACCTTCATCACTGTGCCGTTTTTCGATTCGAGTCGCATACCGGGCGTCCATTTTGGCATGTTCTTTATAAAATCAACTACTTTTGCGTCGATTTCAGGGTTGATACCAGTGATAACTTTCACATTATCGGGTTCAACCATACCGTCTTTGCCAATTACAAACTGCACGAAAACTTTCCCTTTTATGAATTTTGCGGATTTTATACTCTGCATATTATCAGCAAAATACTGTTTCATGGCCGATTCGCCGCCCGGATATTCCGGCATTATTTTAACTGAAGTGTAAATGGTGTTGTCATCGTCGATAATCGGCTGATTGACGGCGGCCGCACTATCCTTCGGAACAATAATCGGCTGATTGCTTTCGGTTTGGCACACGCCGTTTGTGCAAACGGCCGTAAATGCAACGGCCAGAATGGCTTTGAGTGTGTGTCTCGCGTTCATATTATTCCCCTATTTTATCTGAAAACTGACAGGTACAGTGTACGACACACGCAGAGGTTTGCCACCTTGCGTGCCTGGTTCCCATTTTGGCAGAGTTTTGATAACACGAATGGCTTCGGCGTCGAGTAACGGGTCAATGCCGCGGTATTTGCCATCGGAATCAACAGCAATTTTTACGCTTTCGGGCTCAATTGCACCGTCTTTGCCAATCACAAACTGTACGAAAACCTTTCCTTGAATCTTTTTGGCTTTGGCTTCTTGGGGATAAACAATGTTTTCTGCAATATACTTGCGTAAGGCGAGTTCGCCGGCAGGAAATTCCGGCATTTTCTCAACAATAAAGAAAACGTCGTTGTCGTCTTCTATGGCTGTTTGCTCTTTTGGAACAGCAGACTCGTTGGCGTTGGTGCTGTTTTGTGCGTAGCCATTTGTGCAAACGGCTGCAAATGCAACGGCCAGAATGGCTTTGAGTGTGTGTCTCGCGTTCATATTATTTCTATTAATTAAAATCAAACATTGCAGAACGGTTGTGCGGCACGTTCGCGTGTTAATTACTTTTCTATTCGAGTTTGAAATCGACAGGAATGGTGAACGATACCCGCACCGGTCTCCATTCATTATCCCATTTTGATTTGTTCTGGCCGGGCTTCCATTTGGGCAGGCTTTGTATCACGCGGATGGCCTCTTTATTCAATGCCGGCTCAACGCCTCTTGCAATCTGGGGATTCTCAACCTCGCCGTTTTTGTTGATTACGAACTGAACAAAAACCTTTCCCGACATTCCGTTAGCCTTGGCTTCTTCGGGGTATCTCAGATTCTCGATGATAAATCTGCGCAAAGCGGAATCGCCGCCGGGGAATTCGGGCATTTTTGGAACGATGAAATACACTTCGTCATCCTCGTTTTTTGCGGCGTTTTCGGTGGCGTCGGCTGTTTTGGGTGTAATGGCTGATTTGTCAGTGTCAGTACCTTTGTTTTGCGCATAGCCCATCGAGCAAATCGCGGCAAGCGCAATAGTGAGAATTGTAGCGTGGGTGCTCATTATGATGAAATTAATTGTTA
>CAMJCK010000026.1:0-49437 GCA_946404125.1 uncultured Bacteroidota bacterium
ACGGCGCAATGCCGATTGCCGGACCCGACGGCGCCGCCAAATGGGCGCAGTTCTCGTGGGCTCCGACAGCCTGCCACAAGACCAGCGACGGCAAGGAGAAATTCTTCCTCTACTTCGCCAACAGCGGCAACGGCATTGGCGTTGTAACCTCCGACACCCCTTACGGCCCGTGGACCGACCCAATCGGCAAGCCAATCGTTTCGCGCGAGACGCCAACCTGCGCCAGCGTTACCTGGCTATTCGACCCTGCCGTTCTGGTCGATGATAACGGCGACGGCTATCTGTTCGTTGGCGGCGGTGTTCCGTTCATTCCCGGCAAGGGCCCGCAATTTGCCGACCCCGGTACGGCTCGCGTTGTCAAACTCGATGCCAGCCTTACCGGCCTCGATGGCGACCCTGTGGCTATCAATCCGCCATATCTGTTTGAGGATGCCGGCGCAAACAAGATTGGCGACACATATTATTACAGCTACTGCACCAACTTCAACAGCCCCGAAATCGGCAACGGCCGCATTGCCTATATGACAAGCAAGAACCCGATGGGACCATACACGTTCCAAGGCACATTCTTCAACAACCCGGGCGATTTCTTCGGCATTGGCGGCAACAACCACCACGCCGTTTGCAAGCTTGGCGACGAGTACTTCCTGTTCTATCACGCTCAAATTCTGCGCGAGCGTATGGGCATCACCGCCGACGGCTACCGCTCAACAAATGTTGACAAGGTTACTATCACCGAAGATGGTAAGATTGAGCAAGTTACAGGCACCTACACCGGTGTTGCGCAGACCAAGGCTTTCAATCCGTTCAACTACACCGAGGCTGAGACAATGGCTCGTATGGGCGGCATCGAAACTCGCTACCTCGACGGCACCACCAACCTCTGCGTAACCGGCATAAACACTGGCGATTGGCTCGAACTTGAAGGCGTCGATTTTGCTGATGGCGCAAGCCAATTCACCGCGAAAGTGGCCAGCTGCAGCAAAGGCGCAATCAAAATCTGCCTCGATAAAGCCGATGGCGAATGTGTCGGTTATCTGGCAGTTAAAAACACCAACGGACAATTCTGTGATATAACAGCCAACTTGGCAAAACCCGTCAGCGGCAAGCACGATTTGTTCTTTGTTTTTGCCGGTGAGTTAGAATTTGACGGATGGCAGTTCAAATAGCCAGTTAGCTGATTAACAGCATTAAGGCGGTTTCCCGAAAGGAGGGAAGCCGCCTTTTTTTGTCTGTTACCCCAAGTGCCCTCACACTCCAACCATTCTCTCTTTGTATTTGTCCCTTTAGAGCGCATCCTTGCGCTCTAATCCGCATCTTTTCAAATCCCATCATTCCTTTTAGTTTGTTTCCTCAGAGCGCATCCTTGCGCTCTAACCTTTTTTCCCTTCCATCCCCGCATTTTCCACTGCATATTTATTCAAAACCCCGCCATTTTCCCCAAAAAACAGCCCGTTTTTTCCGCCGATAATCATCCAAAACCCGCCGTTCGTTAAGTCAAACCCGCCGTTCAATAGTTCAAACCCGCCATATGCACTTTTGCGTTTTTTTATTTGTATAGCATTAATTATATTTGTGTTTTTAGTGCTCATTGAAACACTAATGCTTTAGTAACTAAATAAATAGGAAGAGAATGGAAAATGAAAACGCAACCGCCGCTTAAAGTATCACTTCAAGTGAAAACGCTGAAAATACGCAGAAAGCGGCCACTAAAAACCGATAATCAATAACCAAAAACAAAAATTATATGAGAAAGTTTATCCAATCAATGTTAATGACAATGGCGGCGATAGTGCTTTCAACGGCAATCGCCAATGCCCAAAACGATGGATTCAGCTATCAAGCTGTAGTTAGAGACGCGCAAGGAGAGCTGCTTGCCAACACCAAGGTAGGCTTGCGCATAACGCTGACCGACGAAAACGGCCGGCAGGTGATGTACCGTGAAACGCACACGGCTGTCACAAACGCCTATGGTTTGCTGTCAGTAACTGTTGGTGCGGGAACGCCAGCCGACGGCAAGACTCTTGACGATGTTGACTGGGCCGGCGGAAACGTTTGGATGCGTGTTGAGATGGACCCCAAAGGCGGTACCAAGTACACCGATATGGGCTCAACCAAGCTTCAATCGGTGCCGTATGCCTATTTTGCCGCCAATGCAGCTTCAAGCCAGCCCGGCGAGAAAGGCGACAAGGGTGATAAAGGTGACAAAGGCGATAAGGGCGACCAAGGTGAGCAGGGCATCCAAGGTCCTGAGGGCGCACAAGGCGCTAAGGGCGACAAGGGTGACAAAGGCGATGCCGGCGAGCAGGGTGTGCAAGGCGAACAGGGTGTTGAAGGCCCGCAGGGTGCCAAAGGTGCCAAGGGCGATAAGGGCGACACTGGCGCAACCGGTCCGCAAGGCCCGAAAGGCGACAAGGGTGACAAAGGTGACCCCGGCACAGGCCTTACCAACGGCGGTGGCTGGACGGCCGGAACAACCTACAACATCGGCGATTATGTTTTCGCGCCAAGCAAGACCGACAGCACCAAAAACACAATGTGGATAGCACAGAACAACGGCATCAGCGGCTCGACAAGCCCGAAGGACGATGCCGCCAACTGGATTGAGTTCAAGGCTCCTGCCGGAGAAGCCGGCGTTGGCGTTGCTGACGTCACCAACACTAACGGCACCGTAACCTTCACAATGACTGATGGTAAGACTTACGCCTTCAACCTCAAGGGCGATAAGGGCGACACCGGTGCTCAGGGTGCGCAAGGCATTCAAGGACAGACCGGTCCGCAAGGTCCGAAGGGTGAGAAAGGCGACAAAGGCGCCAAGGGTGACACCGGCGCGCAAGGTATTCAGGGACAGATTGGTCCTCAAGGTCCAAAAGGCGAGAAGGGTGACACCGGCGCCGCTGGAGAAATTGGCCCTCAAGGTCCGCAAGGCGAGAAGGGCGACAAAGGTGAGCCGGGAACAGGCCTCACCAACCGTGGCACTTGGAAAACCGGGCAGTCGTATGCCGCTGGCGACTACGTTTTCGCTCCAAGCCGCACCGATGCCACTGTCAATTCAATGTGGATAGCGCAGAACGCGATAAAATCAGACGCCCAGCCGAAAGACGACATCGGCAACTGGGCTGAGTTCAAAGCTCCCGAGGGCAAAACGGGCGTTGGCATTGCCACCGTCGCCAACAACGACGGAGTTGTAACCTTCACATTAACAAATGGTAAGGAATACGCCTACAACCTGAAGGGCGACAAGGGCGACCAAGGTGTCAAAGGTCCGCAGGGTATCCAGGGCCCGCAAGGTTTGCAGGGTGTTCAGGGTGCCCAAGGCCCGCAAGGCGAGAAGGGCGAGACTGGCGCACAAGGTTTGCAGGGTGCGCAGGGAGCCCAGGGTCCGAAAGGCGAGAAGGGCGACAAAGGTGACACTGGCGAACAGGGCGAGCAAGGTATTCAAGGCCCCGCCGGTCCGCAAGGTGTGAAAGGCGACAAGGGCGACAAAGGTGATAAAGGCGACCAAGGTGAGCAGGGTATTCAAGGTGAGAAAGGCGCCAAAGGCGATAAAGGCGACAAGGGCGACACCGGTGAACAAGGTGAGCAGGGTGTTCAAGGCCCGGCCGGTCCGCAAGGCTTGAAAGGCGACAAGGGTGACACCGGTGCCAAAGGCGACAAAGGCGACAAAGGTGACACCGGCGACCAAGGTGAGAAAGGTGCCAAGGGTGACAAAGGTGACAAAGGTGACACCGGCGACCAAGGCGAGCAGGGTGTTCAAGGCCCCACTGGTCCGCAAGGAGCCAAAGGTGACAAGGGTGATAAAGGTGACACCGGCGACCAAGGTGAGCAGGGTATTCAAGGCCCCGCCGGTCCGCAAGGTGTGAAAGGTGATAAAGGTGACAAGGGCGACCAGGGTGAAAAAGGTGACACCGGTGCCCAAGGCCCGAAAGGTGAGAAGGGTGACAGAGGTGAGGCCGGAACTGGTCTGACCAACCGTGGCGCCTGGATTGCCGACACCACATACAATACTGGTGACTACGTCTTCGCGCCAAGCCTGAAAGACGCCACCATCAACACAATGTGGATTGCAAAGAACGATGACATATCCGGCTCGACCGCACCTCGCGCCGACGCCGACAACTGGGTTGAGTTTGAGGCTCCTTCCGGACCTGCAGGAAACGGCATTGCCAACGTGGTGAAAGACTCGCTTGGCGTTGTAACCTTCACAATGACAGGTGGACAGACCTACGCTTTCAACCTTTTGGGACCCAAAGGCGACAAGGGTGACAAAGGTGACCAAGGCGTGCAAGGTGTTCAAGGCCCAACTGGACCGCAGGGTGTGAAAGGCGACAAGGGCGACAAGGGTGATACCGGCGCTCAAGGCGAACAGGGTATCCAAGGCCCCGCCGGTCCGCAGGGTGTGAAGGGCGACAAAGGTGACAAAGGTGATACCGGCGAAACCGGCGAGAAAGGCGACAAGGGTGATACCGGCGAGAAAGGTGCCAAAGGCGACAAGGGCGACAAGGGTGATACCGGCGCTCAAGGCGAACAGGGTATCCAAGGCCCCGCTGGTCCGCAAGGCGTGAAAGGCGACAAAGGTGACAAAGGTGATAAAGGCGACCAAGGCGAGCAGGGTATTCAAGGAGAGAAAGGCGCCAAAGGAGACAAGGGTGACCAAGGCGAGAAAGGCGACAAGGGTGACCAGGGCGAGCAAGGTCCCGCAGGCCCGCAAGGTGTGAAAGGTGACAAAGGCGAGAAGGGTGACAAGGGCGACACTGGCGAGCAAGGTCTGCAAGGCCCAACCGGACCTCAAGGTGCCAAGGGCGACAAGGGTGACACCGGTGCCAAAGGCGACAAGGGTGACCAAGGCGACCAAGGCCCGCAGGGTTTGCAAGGACCCAAAGGCGACAAAGGTGATACTGGTGCCAAAGGCGATACCGGTCCGCAAGGCCCGAAGGGCGACAAGGGTGACAAAGGTGACCCGGGTGTCGGCCTTACCAATCGTGGCAACTGGGCTGCCAATGCCGAATACAACGCCGGTGACTATGTCTTCGCGCAAAGCAAAGACGACGCCACTGTCAACTCAATGTGGATTGCGCAGAACGCTGTCAAATCTTCGACACAACCGAAAAACGACGCCACCAACTGGGTTGAGTTCAAAGCTCCGGCTGGTCACGACGGCGTGGGCATCGCTTCGGTGACCAACAGCGGCGGAATTGTTACAATGACGCTGACCAACGGACAGGAGTACTCATATAATATGAAAGGCGACAAGGGTGACAAGGGCGACGCCGGCGCCGACGGTACTGACGGTGTGGGCATTGCCTCGGTCAGCAACTCGGGCGGCATTGTCTCTATGACTCTCACCAACGGGCAGGAGTACGCCTACAACCTTAAAGGCGACAAGGGCGACCCGGGCCGCGACGGCCGCGACGGTATGCCCGTTCCCGGACGCGAGGGCCAGACACTCGTGCACAACGGCACAACCTGGGTTGCCACCGATGAGATTGCTCTTAAGAAACTCGACGTGAAGGCCGACACCGTAGCCGACGACTCCACCGACGAGCCTCTGTTCGCCGTGAAGGACCGCAACGGGAACATCGTGTTCGCCGTTTACCCCGAGGGTGTCCGCGTCTATGTCGATGAGTCGGCAAAGGCCCGCCGCAGCGGATTCGTGGTTACAGGCCGCGATGCCACTAAGGACGGCGAGACCAACGATTTCTTCGCCATCAACGCCGACGGAACTCACATTTATGTTGACGACACCGCCAGCAGCAAGGCCCGTCGCAGCGGATTTGTGGTTACAGGCCGCGCCGCTACCAAAGACGGCGCAAACAACGATTTCTTCGCTATCAACGGCGATGGTACGCAAGTGTTTGTGGATGAGGGCGATGGCAAGGCCCGTCGCAGCGGATTCGTGGTAACAGGCCGCGACGCCACCAAAGACGGCACCCGCAACAACTATCTGGCTGTAAACGACGAGGGTACAAAGGTTTACGTTGACGACAACGACGCCAAAGCCCGCCGCAGCGGTTTCGTGGTAACAGGCCGCGATGCCACCAAGGATGGCGCCGCCGCCAACTATCTGGCTGTAAACGACGAGGGTACGAAAGTCTTCATCGATGATGAGCTGGAGAGCGGCAAGGCCCGTCGCAGCGGATTCGTGGTTACCGGCCGCGACGCCACCAAAACCGACCCGACCAACTACTTGAAAGTGGCCACCGACGGTACTCAGGTGCAGTTCGATGGTAGCGACAGCGACAAGGCCCGCCGCAGCGGTTTCGTGGTAACAGGCCGCGACGCCACCAAAGACGGCGAGCTGACCGACTATCTGAATGTGAACCCCGAAGGCACTCAGGTGCAGTTTGAGGGTAGCGATGGCGACAAAGCCCGCCGCAGCGGTTTCGTGGTAACAGGCCGCGACGCCACCAAAGACGGCGTGCAGACCGACTATCTGAATGTGAACCCCGAAGGCACTCAGGTGCAGTTCGAGGGTAGCGACGGCGACAAGGCCCGCCGCAGCGGTTTCGTGGTTACCGGCCGCGACGCCACCAAGGAGGACGACGGCACCGACTATCTGAACGTGAACCCCGAGGGCACTCAGGTGCGCTTTGAGGGCGATTCCGACAGCAAAGCCCGTCGTAGCGGATTCGTGGTAACCGGCCGCGACGCAACCAAGGGCGGCGACGACGACTATATGACCATTAACACCGACAGCACCCGCTTCTATATCAATGGCGGCGATGGCTCGAAAGACGGCAATGCTCCATCGGGCTTTGCCGTGAGCGGACGCGGCGGCTACGGTGCGGGCAAGGGCGGCGACGAGCCTTCGGGCTTCGCCGTGAGCGGTCGCTCGGCTGCCAAGGGCGGCGACCCGTACAATCTTTTCAATATCGACCTTGCCGCCAGCGCAAAAACACTCGACTCGGTGAACCGCATCTACTGGTATCCTGAAAAGAATGCCTTTATGGCTGGCAATCTGCAAGTTGACAACTCGGGCGATGTTGGTACAAACTCATTCAACGCCGGATTCCAGAACAAAGCGCAAGGCGAATACTCGCAGGCTATGGGTTACAAGTCGGTTGCCACGGGCGACTACTCAACGGCCATAGGCAACCAGGCGCAAGCTTCGGGTGCAAGCTCGTTTGTGTTCGGACAATCGGCCATAGCATCGGGCGCAAGCTCGGTGGCCATTGGCGACGGCGCACAATCAACACAGACCAACGCCTTCTCGTTCGGCAAATCGGCGCAAGCCACAAACTCACAGGCTATGGCGCTCGGTTTCAGCTCGAAGGCTCAAGCGCAATACGCCACCGCAATGGGCGCCAGCACAATCGCTTCGGGCCCGTATGCCACCGCGTTGGGTTACAGCTCAACAGCTTCGGGCGCTTACGCGATAGCAGGCGGCTACCAGTCGAAAGCCACTAAACAGGGCGCTGTGGCTCTCGGCTACAGCAACACCGCCAGCGGCGAGAAATCGTTGGCTCTGGGCACCGGAAGCACCGCGTCGAACACAAGCGCAATAGCCATTGGCGACGGCGCTCAGGCCACTCAGGCCAATGCCTACTCGTTCGGCAAATCGGCGCAAGCCACAAGCTCACAATCAATGGCTTTGGGCTTCAGCTCGAAAGCACAGGAGCAAAACGCTACCGCAATGGGCACAAGCACTTTAGCTTCGGGGCAGTCGTCCACAGCAATGGGCGCTAGCACCACGGCTTCGGGCCAGTATTCAATAGCAGGCGGCTATCAGTCGCGCGCCACATCGACCGGCGCCGTGGCATTGGGCTATCAGGATACCGCATCTTACAGCTACTCTGTTGCAATGGGTTACCAATCGAAAGCGGCGGGAACATCGGCTGCAGCCTTTGGCAACCAGGCAAAATCAACCAACTCGTATGCAATGGCTTTTGGTAACCAATCGAAGGCTTCGGGCCAATCGGCAATGGCTATGGGTTCGAGTACGACTGCCTCAGGCACATCGGCAACAGCAATGGGCTCAAGCTCAACAGCCTCGGGCACCGCGGCCACCGCTATGGGTTCGGGTTCAACGGCATCGGGAGCTAATTCAATTGCCGGCGGCTACAATTCGGAGGCTCGCGGTTCGGCATCAGTGGCTTTGGGCTACCTGTCGAAAGTTACTACCAGCTCTGATTATTCAACCGCGTTGGGTTACGGCTCAGAGGTTACTGGTAAATACTCTACCGCAATTGGTTATCAGGCAAAGGTCACAGCGTCAGCTGCCACAACAGCTTTATACGCCACCGCAATGGGCTACCAGGCAAAAGCAACAGGCTCAAAGGCTATGTCGTTGGGTACAACCAGCACAGCCTCGGGTACATCGGCCACTGCAATGGGCTCTAGCACAACTGCCTCAGGCCCATATTCAACAGCAATGGGTTATAACTCAACGGCCTCGGGCTCATATTCAATAGCAGGCGGCTATCTTTCGAGAGCCACAGGCGCGGCTGCTGTGGCATTTGGTTACACCGATACGGCATCGGCAAACTACACTGTTGCATTGGGCTATAAATCGAAAGCGTCAACAATCTACGCCACATCATTCGGTTATCAGGCAAAAGCAACGGCCGAGAAAGCTATGGCATTTGGAGTCGATAGCAAGGCAAAAGGAGTAAATTCTGTATCTATTGGCCGGAATGCCAATGCAGGAAATGCTAACGCCTACGCTTTTGGCGATTCGGCACAAGCCACAGGAGAGAACAGCTACGCCATTGGCCGACGGGCAATAGCAAGCGGCAAAAATACTATGGCTATCGGCAGCCCAGTTCTCTATGTTTCTTATGAATGGGCCGAAAATGACTCCATATCTTTGGATGCGGCCAAAGCAACTGGCGATTTCTCTTACGCCATCGGTACAGGAACAGAAGCTTCTGGCTTAGGTTCTTTTGCCATAGGTATCGGAGCAAAAGCATCTGGCGACCAATCGTATGCATTTGGACAAAACGCTGAAGCAACTGGAATGAATAATATGGCATTAGGCAAAGATGCATTATCATACGGATTGGCTACTTTAGCAGTAGGAAAAACAACCAAGGCCCTAGGTTGGGGTAGTGTAGCAATTGGCTATAACACAACATCTGGAAAAGCGGGTAATAATTCAACAATGGGAAGTGTTGCTATTGGAATTCTTGCGGAGGCAACAAACCATATGGCTGTTGCCATAGGAGCTATGCCAAAAGCCACAGCACAATATTCTGTGGCTATCGGTACTGGTGTCACAGCAAGTAAACTTGGTGCTATCGCTATAGGGGCAAACTCCAACGCAACTGCAAGTGGTCAGTATTCATTCTCCTTTGGAGGTTCTGCCAAAGGAGACTACTCTTATGCCTTAAGAGGCACTGCCAACGGAGCTTATTCTTATTCTTTAGGAGGTACTGCCAGTGGAGATTACTCTTATGCTTTAGGTGGTTCAGCTAGTGGCAAGTATTCTTATTCTTTAAAAGGTTCAGCCCAAGGAGATTACTCTTATGCTATAGGTGCGTCGACACTTGCAATTTCGTACGGCGAAACGGCAATTGGTTATTATAATACTAATTACACACCAGCGAGCACAACCGAAGCAAATAATAACGACAGACTGTTTGTTATAGGAAATGGTACAGGAGCTTCATCAACACAAAGACACGATGCACTTGTAATGCTCAAAAATGGCAACACAACACTTAACGGAGCACTTACAATGGCAGGGCACATAACACCATCTGCCACTACAACTTATGATTTAGGAAATACCACATACCGTTGGAATAACATTTATGGCAGATATGGAAATTTCGTCAATAGCACTTCGGCAACAGGTGTGAATGTCACAAACAGTTATGCATATTCAACAACTCAGGGTTTGAAGAGTATCAATAATGGAGCTACTGGTACAGGCTATGGTTTGTATGGAAGTGCAGAAAGCAGCAGCGCATCATACAATTACGGAGTTTATGGTATTGCCAAAAACAGCAACGTTCAGAATTATGGTCTATATGGTAAGGCAACTGGCCCAAACTCTACAAACTCAACCAATCACGGAGTTTTGGCAACAGCAAGTGGTTCTGGTTCATCAACTGGTGGTGCCACAAACTATGGCGCAAGTGCAACTTCATCCGGAAATGGATATTCCACTTCTTATAAAAACACAAACTATGGTGTATATGCAGCCGCAAGTGGCAATTATGCATACAACTATGCCGTGAGAGCAGCTGCAAGTGGCACTAATTCAACCAATTATGGTATTTATGCAAGTGGTAGCACTTATGCTGGATATTTTGATGGTGCTGTTTATGTTAAAGGTAGTATTACTTATACGGGCAGCTGCACATCATCTGACGAGCGTTTGAAGAAAAATGTTCAACAACTTGGTGGCGCGTTGGATAAAGTGCTGAAACTGCGTGGCGTAAGCTACTACTGGAAGAACGCAGACGAACTTAAGGCTATGCCAAACACAATGGAAGATGATAGCACTCTGCATTATGAGTTTAATGACAAGAAGCAGATTGGCGTGATTGCCCAAGAGATAGAAACCATTTTGCCCGAGTTAGTCTCAACCGACAACAACGGCTACAAGGCGGTTGATTACTCAAAACTCACCCCGGTACTCATCGAGGCAATGAAAGAGCAGCAGGCCATCATCGAGAGCCAGCAGAAGGAGATAGACGAGCTGAAAGCGCAGATGCGTGAGATTTTGGAGAAACTGAAATAGAAACGGCGGTTACGCTGCTATAACAAAAAGGCCGGTGGATTAAGGTTCACCGGCTTTTTTTGTGTGCGATTGCCTTTATGTTTATGCGTCCTTCGGACGGAAATTTTTAGAAAATTGATTCAAAAAAAATATGCAAAATTTTAAAATCAATTTTTTATGAATTTTTATTAAAATTTTGTTTCAATTTCTCGCGTCAGCGAAAACCAACCTTACATCTCCACCTCATTGAAAAAACAACTCTCAGCTCCTGTGTGGCAGGCAGGGCCGCAAGGTTCGGCTTTCACAAGAATGGTGTCGAGGTCGCAGTCGAGAAAAACCTGCTTCACCATCATAAAATGCCCCGACGTCTCGCCCTTGAGCCACAACTGCTTGCGGCTGCGCGAGTAGAAGGTGGCCTTGCCTGTTTTCAGCGTCAGTTCGTACGATTCGCGGTTCATATAGGCCAGCATAAGTACTTTGCCCGTGTTGGCGTCCTGAACAATTGCCGGCAGCAATCCGTTCGGGTCTTTGTCAAAATCTGGAGTCATTGTCATTTAGGATTTAGAAATTAGAATTTAGGATTTTAAAATTATCAATTGTAGGGACGCGATTCATCGCGTCCGTTTTATCTGTTCATTGTATCCGTTTTATTGTAGGGACGCACAGCGTGCGTCCGCATTTTTCATCATTTGTGCGTCCGTTATATTTTTTTCGTTTTTATTTCTCATTCTCATCATCTCCAATCATTTCCGCCAGCGTGTCTTTCAACTGTAACATATTGTCGAGCACCAGGTTGGCTCCGGCGGCCTCAAGGTCGGAGCGGCTCAAAATGCCGGTGTTGACGGCAATGGTGAACACTCCGGCGGCCCGTCCGGCTTTCACACCCAGCGGCGCATTCTCAACCACAACGGCCTCGCCGGGCTGCACGCCGAGTTTCCGCAGTCCCATCAGATACGGCTCGGGGTTTGGCTTGCCGTGCTTCACATCGCGGGCGGTAACCATCAGCTCGCGGCTGAACATCGGCCCAAAGATGCGCTCCACACGGTCGAGGGTGGAGCTTTCGCCGGAGCCGGTCACAATGGTGCGCGCAATGCCGCTGTCGGCCAGAAACCGCACCACATCGGTGATATTGTCGATGAGGCTGGGAGCGGGCATCTGGCGGAAAAACCCGCTCTTGATGCGGTATATTTCCTGCTGCTCGTCGGGGGTGCTGTGGCGGCCGAAAAACTTCACAAACTGCTCGTCGATGGTGTCGGCGCCGGTGCGGCCTTCGTTCAGATACACCTGATACTCAGTAAAATCGACACCCACTTCGGCGAAAGCCTTAACCCAAGCCTTGGCGTGCAACGGCATACTGTTGAAGATGACGCCGTCCATATCGAACATTACAGCCTTGAGGTTCATCGCAAATCCTGATTCTATCGTCTGTAGTCCGTCGTCTTTCAAATCCTCACGCTTATCCCGTTCTCTTTCAGATATTTCTTCAGGTCGGCAATCTCAATTTCCTTGAAGTGGAAAATGCTTGCGGCAAGGGCTGCATCGGCTTTGCCTTCGCGGAAGACATCGACAAAGTGCGCCATTGTGCCCGCGCCACCCGACGCAATCACAGGAATGTTGACCAGTTGCGATATGGTGCTCGTTATGTCGAGCGCAAAGCCGTTTTTGGTGCCGTCGTGGTTCATACTTGTGAGTAGAATCTCGCCAGCGCCGCGGTTGTAAGCCTCTCGCGCCCAGTCGGTTGTGCGAATGGGGGTGGGGCGTGTTCCGCCGTGGGTGTAGACGAACCACTCGCCGTTGTCGAACTTGGTGTCAATGGCCAGAACCACGCACTGCGACCCGAACTGCCCAGCCAAATCGCTGATTAGCTGCGGATTGCGCACGGCGGCCGAGTTGACGGTAATCTTGTCGGCGCCAGCGTTGAGCAGCGTGCCCACTTCGGCCACACTGCCGATTCCACCGCCCACGGTGAACGGAATGTTCACGTTGCGGGCAATCTCGCGCACCAGTTCGGCAAACGTCTTGCGCTGCTCAAGGGTGGCCGAAATGTCGAGAAAGCAAAGTTCGTCGGCACCGTTGCGGGCATAGAGCGCGCCCAACTCAACAGGGTCGCCAGCGTCGCGCAACTCAAGGAAATTCACGCCTTTAACCGTGCGGCCGTTCTTCACGTCAAGGCAGGGGATTATTCGTTTTGTAAGCATATTCTTTTGGTGTTAGGTGTTGGGTGTTAGGTGTTGGGTGTTAGTTAATTACGAATTATGAATTATGAATTACGAATCATTACACTTTACACATTAAACATTTGGTGTTAGGCATTAGGCACTAGGCATTAGGCACTAGGCAATTCCAAACCCGCTTAACTCGCTCATTGTTAATTATTAATTGTTAATTCTCAATTGTCCGTAGTCTGTAGTCTGTAGTCCTTTAATTCTCCGCCAACTGCTCCAACTGCTTCATTGTTATGGTTTTCTCGTAAATGGCTTTGCCGATAATGGCGCCGTACATTCCGTTGATTTTCAGTTTCAGCACGTCGTCGAAGCACGATATGCCGCCGCTTGCAATGAACTTCTGCTCGGGGAACTCGCGCATCAGGCTGTTGTACAACTCAAACGACGGGCCTTTCATTGCGCCGTCCTTCGAAATGTCGGTGCAGATAATCTTGTCGATTCCGTCGGCTTTGTAGTTGTCAATCAGTTGGTTGATAGTCAGTTCCGACTCTTCCTGCCAACCTTTTATGGCGATTTTTCCGTTGCGGGCGTCGGCACCCAGAATAATCTTCTCGGGCCCGAAATCCTTCAGCCATTGGCGGAACGTTTCGGGCTGACGCACGGCAATGCTTCCGCCCGTAACCATTTGAGCGCCAGAACTGAAGGCAATGCGCAGGTCATCGTGGCTGTTCAGGCCGCCGCCAAAATCGATTACCAGCGGCGTACGGCCCGCAATCAGTTCAATGGTCTTGTAATTGATTATGTGGCCAGCCTTTGCGCCGTCAAGGTCCACAAGGTGAAGGCGGCGGATTCCTGCGTCGCAGAACTGCAGCGCCACGTCGAGCGGATTTTTGGCATAGACGGTCATTCGACTGTAGTCGCCCTGCGTGAGCCGCACGCACTGCCCGCCAATTATGTCGATTGCAGGTATTATTTCCATATCTTATAGATTTACAAAATTTTGCAGAATTTGCTGACCAATAGCGCCGCTCTTTTCGGGGTGAAACTGAAGGCCGAAGAAGTTGCCGCTGCACAGGCCAGCCGTGAAGGGCTCAATGTACTCCGACGTGCAGATTGTGGCCTCACCAATCTCGGCGTGATAACTGTGCACGAAATAGACGAACGGCTCGTCGGGCAGGCCGCGGAAGAGCGGATTGTCGGCGCAACGGATTGAGTTCCAGCCCATATGCGGCACTTTGTCGAGTGGGGGGAACTTGCTGACATTCAGGTCGACAATGCCCAGACAGTCGGTGTTGTTCTCCTCCGAGTGGCGGCACATTAGTTGCATTCCAAGGCAGATACCCAGCACGGGCTGCCGTAACTCTTTGATTACCTTGTCCAAACCGCGCTTGCGCAGATAGTCCATTGCGCTGCTCGCTTCGCCCACGCCAGGGAAAATCACCTTGTCGGCGGTTTGCAGTTCGCGCACATCGTCGGTCACAATGGGGTTGATTCCCAAACGGTTAAGCGCAAACTCAACCGACTGCACGTTGCCAGCGTTGTATTTTACAATTGCTAATTTCATTGAAAGTTATAAGTTATAAGTTTTCGAAGTTTTAAGTTTTAGTTAAATTTCCTTTGGCCTGTCATTTCAAAATCATCAATGTCTCGATAATTGATTTTTTCCAATCATCGCTTTTATTGGCACATTCCTCTCTGTAAATCTTTTCCAAAATAGGGCAGACCTCTTTGTCTTTCAATTCTTTAAAAGTTTCTAATGCTACCGACTTGATAAAGCCGTTATCATTGTTTCGAATCTCTTTAAAGAACAGATTATAAACTTCTTGCTTATCTTCATCGATAGTATTTCTCAACTTTTGCGCAAGTCGTTTGATAAAAGTCCAGCCTCCGTCTTTATAACATTCGCAATCTTTATGAAGACTCTTTATTACATCGATTATTTCGCTGTCTGTCATATTCTAAATCCTAATTTCATTGAAAGTTATAAGTTTTCGAAGTTGTAAGTTATAAGTTGATATTCAGTGTTTTATAATTACTCCCCAAGTTGGGGAGTAATTGCTATTTAAATGGTAATTTAGGTTTCCAAAAATATCTCTTATGCTTATTTATTAAACGCACTTTTTCGCACAGATTCAGTAAAGGGGCATTCTTATTATCTTTTACATCGTTCGATATTAAAAATTTATGATTTTCAATCTCAACATAATATGGGTAACCACTATTTATCCATATTGAATCTTTTTTATAACTTTTTCTATTACACAATCTTATAGCAGACATCAATTCTTTGTTATGTCTGCCAAGGTGTTTGTATGTCCTTATATTTTTTACAACAAAACCTTGAGGGTAATCTACACACCCATAACTGCTTGTCATAGTGAATTTTTTGTCGGTCTGCATAAATATATCTATACAGTAAAAGGCTTTATTATATTCAACAGAATTATCAGGAATAATCAATCTTGCAATAGCATCACCTTTATCATAGCCAAATTTACTTTGCAGATAAGCATTTTCAATGGTAATCCTTTTTGGCATTGTGGTAATTGAATGCCCAAATTCATCCTTGGAATCTTTGAAGTTGGGGATGTCTTTGCTAAAAGAATTTTTTACAGTCAGATTTTGAGATTTGTCTTCGTTGAATCGTACACTTTTAAAAAGTGGGGGGTCTGTTAAGAAAACGTGACATAGAGAATCATTATCATTGTAATATGGTAGTATTGTGCCTGTATATAAGTCTGTTACATCCATAAAACTATCAATTGGTTCAGGATAGCAATAGAAACGTTTCGAAGAATCAACAACCAAATATCCGTTACAAGTTGTATTATCGTATTGAATTTGAAGTTTGCTAATACTGCATTCTTCAGGTTTTATTTCCGACTGTGAAAAAGCCTGATTCAATACAGTCATTAATGCTAATAATGCAATAGTTATCTTTCTCATTTCCTTATTAAAACTTAAAACTCAACAACTTATAACTTTAAACTTTTACAGCACTCCCTTCGTACTCGGCAACTCATACTTGTAAATATCCCGCTTCACAGCCATTTTGATTGACTTTGCCAGTGCCTTGAAAATGCCTTCAATCTTGTGGTGCTCGTTGTCGCCTTCAGCCTTGATATTCAGATTCATACGAGCTGCGTCGCTCAAACTTTTGAAGAAGTGCAGGAACATTTCGGTGGGCACGTCGCCAATCTTCTCGCGGTTGAATTTGGCGTCGTAAACCAGCCAGGGGCGGCCGCCAAAATCGAGTGCCACGCTGCACAGGCAGTCGTCCATTGGCAGGCAGAAGCCGTAGCGCTCAATGCCGCGCTTGTCGCCCAGAGCCTTCAGAATGGCCTCGCCGAGCGCAATGGCGGTGTCCTCAATGGTGTGGTGCTCGTCAACGTTCAGGTCGCCCTTCACGCGGATTTCAAGGTCGCTGCCCGAGTGGCGGCCAATCTGCTCAAGCATATGGTCGAAGAAACCTAAACCAGTGGAAATGTTGCACTTACCAGTGCCGTCAAGGTTTATTTTGATATAAATGTCGGTCTCTTTGGTGGTGCGCTGCACGGTGGCCACGCGCTCGCCAGCAAACACAATCTCGCAAACCTCGTCCCAGTTTTTGCAGGCGCGGCAGTTGGGCAGTGTAACTTCCTCTGTGCCAAGATACAAGCCTTTGCAGCCAAGGTTCTGCGCCATTTGCATATCGGTGGGGCGGTCGCCAATCACATACGAGTTCTCAAGGTCGTAATCGCCTGACGTGTATTTAGTTAGCATAGCAATGCCAGGCTTGCGCGTTGGTTTGTTCTCTTCGGGCAGCGACGGGTCGATAAGAATGTCGTCGAACGTTACGCCCTCGTTTTCAAATGTTTGCAGCATTTTTGCCTGAACCTTGTCGAAGTTCTCCTGCGGATTCGACGGCGTGCCCAATCCGTCCTGATTTGAAACGATAACCAATTCAAAATCAAGGTTTTTGCGAATGAAATAGAGATTCCGCAAAACTCCAGGCAGAAACTCGAGTTGGTCGAGATTGTCAACCTGAAACGTTACGGGCGGCTCAACAATCAGCGTGCCGTCACGGTCGATAAACAATGCTCTGCGTTTAGTCATATCGTTATGTATTAATAAGTTAGCGTTATTTATGTCTGTGCAAATCAGTGTAATCTGTGCACTCGGCGACAGCCGAGTCGGTGCGAGTTATTATTAACTGTTTTACAAAGTTTTACCAAATTCATTTAAAGCGTTAATCAAAGTGTCGTCTTCACCCGCTTTGCCCACCGTAATGCGCAGTCCGTTGGTGCAGAGCGCAACGTTGTGGCGGCTGCGGACAATGATTCCGCGGCTCACCAGATAGCGGTAGATTGCGGGCGCGTCGGTAACCTTGGCCAGCACAAAATTGGCGTTGGTCGGGTAGGTGCATTCAACACATTTACAAGCGTTTAGCCGCTGAATCAGGTCGGCGCGGTTGGCAAGAATTTGCTTCACCATAGCGTTCTTTTCCGCCTCGCGGTCAAGTGCCTTAAACACAGTCTCTTGCGTGAGAATGTTAATGTTGTAGGGGTACTTGATTTTGAGCAGCACGTCAATCACCTGTTTCTGCGCAAAGGCCATTCCGCAACGCAGCGCGGCCATTCCCCAGGCCTTGCTGAACGTTTGCAGCACAACCAGGTTGGGGTAGCGGTCAATCAGTTGCGTAAACGACTCTGTTTCAGCAAAATCGATATACGCCTCGTCAACCACAACAATGCCATTGAAATTCTCGATAAGTCGCACAATATCAGCGCGTTTCATTAGGTTGCCCGACGGGTTGTTCGGCGAGCAGACGAAAATCAACTTTGTGTTGGGCGTTACAGCGGCCAGAATCTTATCGGTTTGCAACTGAAAATCAGGCGTCAGCAGAATCTCGTCAATCGGCGTCTCGTTGATAGCGGCCTGCACCTTATACATTCCGTAGGTGGGCGGATTGATAATGGCGCGGTCAATCGTGGGGCGGCAGAAAGCCCTGAAAAGCAAGTCGATAGGCTCGTCGCTGCCGTTGCCGAAGAACACCTGTTCGGGTTTCACACCCTTTATTTTCGCCACCTTCACGCGCAGTTGCGTCTGACGCGGGTCGGGGTAGCGGTTGTAGCCGTCGCCAGCCAGCGAGCCGAGCGAATTCTCGTTCGCGTCAAGAAAGACGGCGGCTTCGCCCTCAAACTCGTCACGAGCGCAGGAATAAGGCTCCATTGCAAGCACGTTCGGGCGGACAATTTTATTTAAATCAAAACTTGACATAAGCGTGTGTAATTTATTTAGGTATTAGGTTTTAGGTGTTGGGTGTTAGACATTAGTTAATTACGAATTTTGAATTACGAATTACGATTTTTAAACCTGTTAAACCCGTTAAACCTGTTAAACTTTAAACATTAAATCTGTGAAAATCTGTTCAATCTGTGTCATCTGTGTTCTAATATCAACCATTCACCGCCTTCAGCCTCACCGTCACGGCATTCTTGTGTCCGTCGAGCATTTCGGCGGCGGCCATAGTCTCAATCACGGGGCCCAAATGTCGGATTCCGTCGGCTGTAAGTTGCTGAAACGTAATCTTTTTCATAAAACTGTCGATATTCACACCGCTGTAGGCGCGGGCATAGCCGTTGGTGGGCAGCGTGTGGTTGGTGCCCGACGCGTAGTCGCCAGCGCTCTCGCACGAGTAGTAGCCCATAAACACCGAGCCAGCCTGACGCACGCGCTGCGCCCAGTCGTCGGGGTTGCTCACCGACAGAATAAGGTGCTCGGGGGCGTATGCGTTCACAAAATCCATTGCAGTGTCAATATCGTTGAAGCAGACAAACCGCGAGTTGGCCAGCGCCTTCTGCGCGAACTCACGGCGCGGCAGTTCGTCGAGTTGGCGCTGCGTCTCCTGCCAAACGTCCTCAATCTTGCGCTGCGAGAGCGACACCAGAACCACCTGACTGTCAGGGCCGTGCTCGGCTTGCGAGAGCAGGTCGGCGGCAGCGAACTGCACAGGCGTTTGGTCGTCAACCACCACCAGCACCTCCGACGGTCCAGCGGGCATATCAATAGCCACACCCATTGACGAAACGAGTTGCTTTGCGCACGTAACATATTGGTTACCAGGACCGAAAATCTTGTCAACCTGCGGAATGGTCTCCGTGCCGAACGCCATAGCCGCAATGGCCTGCGAACCGCCCACTTTGAACACCCGCCGAACGCCCGTCAGCCTTGCGGCGAACAGAATTGCAGGGTTGATTTTGCCCTCCTTGTTGGGCGGTGTGCAGAGCACAACCTCGCCGCAGCCAGCAATCTGCGCGGGAATGGCCAGCATAAGAACCGTTGAGAAGAGTGGGGCCGAACCGCCAGGAACATAAAGCCCGATGCGGTTTATCGGCGTTGCCTTCTGCCAGCAGCGCACCCCGTCGGCGGTCTCCACTTCAACCTGCTTGGGCATTTGCGCCTGATGGAATTTGGCAATGTTATCTTTCGCCGTGCGGATGGCATTTTTCAGATTATCAGACAGTTTGGCTTCGGCCTCATTGAATTCCTGTTCGCTTGTGAGCCAACTTTCGGGCACCACCTTGTCGAATTTCAGCGTCAGTTCGCGCAAAGCCTCGTCGCCGCGCTCGCGCACCTGCGTCAGCACTTCGTTCACCATTGGCGCCAGGCTCTGACGGTCAATCAGCGGCCGCGCCACAATATCCTTCCAGGCAATTCTTTCGGGGTTGATTATAATGTTCATTTTGTGAGTTTTATGTTTTTGAAGTTTAATGTTGAAACGCTTCGCTGTTGAATAGGTTTAAACGCTTTCGCTGTTTAAACCCCTTCAAACTTGTTCAACCGGTTAAACTCGTTCAACCATTAGTAAATCATTTTCTCAATCGGCATTACCAGAATGCCTTCAGCGCCAAGGTTTTTCAGTTTGCCGATGATTTCCCAGAAGTGCTTCTCCTCAATCACCGAAGCCATTGACGACCAGCCGTCGGTCTCCAGTTTGGTGATGGTGGGGGCCTTCATACCAGGCAGCAGTTCGCTTGCGGCGGCAATCTTGTCGTTCGGAATGTTCAGCACGATGTATTTCTTGCCTTCGGCGTTCTTGTACGAGTCGAAGCGGAACAGCAGTTCGTTCAGAATCTCGCGTTTGTCGGCCGTAAGTTTCTTATTACCAATCAGAATGGCTTCCGATTTCATAATCACTTCCACTTCCTTCAGATTGTTGCTCACCAGCGTGCTTCCCGAACTAACAATGTCGAAAATGCTGTCGGCCAAGCCGATACCAGGCGCAATCTCAACCGAGCCAGTAATCACGTGTATTTCGGCCTTGATGCCGTTTTGGTCAAGGAAACGCTTCAGGATTCCAGGGTACGAAGTGGCAATCTTCTTGCCGTTGAACCATTCAAGTCCCTTGTAGTCAATCTCTTTAGGGATGGCCAGCGACAGACGGCACTTGCTGAAGTCCAAGCGCTTGATAATCTCCGCGTCTTCCTGACGCTCTTCATACTCGTTCTCGCCAACAATGCCCACGTCGGCAATGCCGCTAGCCACGGCCTGCGGAATGTCATCGTCACGCAAATAAAGAACCTCTACCGGGAAATTCTTTGCCGGCACCAGCAGGGTGCGCTTTCCCGATTCCACCTTAATGCTCGACTCCGCAAGCATTGTCATTGTCTCGTCAAACAATCGGCCTTTGGCCTGTACTGCAATTCGTAACATATTATTTCTGTTTATATTAGTTTCGTTTTAAAAAGAAAGGCCCGCATTGATGCGAGCCTTCTGTATATTCACATAGTATCACCCTCAATGCCTTTAGATTGATTTGCAGCAATGATGATGATGGTGTTTCTGTAACATTTCAGTTTCTGTTTTTTATTTTGATGGCGCAAAGGTAAATTGATTAATCAAATACGCAATAGCCCGCCCGAAAAAATAAGAGAAACTCGGTTTTGTGGGAAAAACTGTTCAATCGGATATGTTTTTTTCTTACTTTTCAAAAATTATTTCGAAACTAAATTCATATGGAAAAATTTGACGTTCAAACGGCGTTTGACCTGTTTTTTGAGAACAGCAACGATTTGATGCTTGTGTTGGACTCTGATTGCTGCATTGTAAAGATTAACCCAACTTGTTTCAAAATATTCGGATACCAGCCCAAAGAGCTTGTCGGAAAGCACATTATGCAGCTTGTGCACTCCGACGATATGGCGCGCGGCGAACAACGGATTAAGGAGATTTTCAAGAACGAGGGCACCAACTTCCCGTTTAAGAACAAAGCCCTGCACAAAGACGGCACAACACGCTATCTGTCGTGGTCGTCGCAGGTAATCGACGGTTATCTGTACGCCACCGGCGTCGACATCACGCTGCAGGAGGAGAAGCTGCGCAACATTGAGTACGTGCGCCGCAAATACCTCTCACGCAACGATTCGGGCATCGGCCTTTGGGAAATAAATATTGAGACTCACGACTTTTTGGGCGACGAGCACGTTTACGAGATTTTCGGCCTGCCGTTCCAGATTAGCTGCCCGCTGCGCAGTCTGGAGTTCATACTCACTCCCGAAAGCCACGAGATTGTTGTTTCGCATCTCGACAGAGTAATCAACTCCAACATTTTCGAGAATTTCGATTGCGAGATTATCCGCCAGACCGACAAGCAGATACGCACCATCAGCGTAACCGGCAACTTCATCTTCGACGAGAATTTCAACATCAAATCGTTCTTCGGCACAATGCAGGACATCACCGAGCAGAAGGCCATAGCAAGCAAGCTGTCGGAGCTCGACACAATGCAAAGCACTATGCTGGAAACCCTTGAGCCGTTGGTGGCCCTATATTCCGAAAGCGGCATAAAATGGGCCAACAAGACCGAAATGCTGGGCTACACCGTTGATTATATGAAAGACAAACCCATATCGTGCGTGTTCAAGAACTACGACGATTATGTCCGCATAAAAGCCGAAGCATATCAAACAATGGCCAAAGGCGACAGATACACGATTGATTTCGAGGCGGTTTCGTTCAAAGGCGATTCGGCCTGGATTCACCTGTCGGGCAAGCTTCTGACACCGCAATCGGTAATATGGACGGCCATCGACATAACCGAGCAGAAAAACGCCACACTGTCAATCGCCAAAAGCCACGCGCTGCTCAAAGACACGCAGAAAGCCGCCCACATCGGCTGCTGGGAGTCGCAGGTCGGGGGCAAGACAATCAAAATCGACGAGGTGGCCAGCCAGACGCTCGACCTTGGCAACGAGGCCCAAATCATAAACATCGACACTCTGATGCAGCTCTTCGACGAAGAGGGGCGCAAATGTCTGCTCGACAGCCTTGAGGCAAGAGAAAAGGGCGAATCGTTCATCAGTTTCGATTGCCACATACGCACCAAAGACAACGTTACAAAGCACCTGAACATCACCGGCGACACGCTGAAAGAGTCGGGGCGCGTGGTGGGAATTGTGCAGGACATCACCCGGATGGAGCTTCTTGAGCGCGAGCTGGAGGAGAAGCGCCGTCGCATCGACGCCATCTACGCCACATCGCCGACCGCCATCGGTCTGATTCATGGCTACGACATTTTCGACTGCAACAACGAGTTCTACCGGCTGACCGGCTATCAGGCCGAAGAGCTGCTCGACAAAGGCCTGAAACGCATTATGACGCAGAGCGAGCTGGAGCGCCTTAACCGGAAAGCCCTTCAAGTGCCAAGCAATATGGCGGTGCACTCGTTCGAGACGGTGTTCCACAGAAAGTCGGGCCGCAAGGTCAACGTGCTGCTGAATTTCTCAATCTTTGAAACCGACGACCAAAAGCAGCGGAGCAGCATCCTATCGGTAACCGACATCACCGCGCTCAAGATTGCCCAGCAAACCAACTACCAGCTTGTTGAGTCAATCAACCAGTCGCAGAGCGAATTCATCATCTACGACAGCAACTGGATTGCCGTTTATGCCAACGACAAGGTTTTCGAAGCCCACAACCTGACTTCGGCCGACATCATTGGTCAGCCGATAAAGGAATTCGACCTTAACAACAAGCAGCATAAGGCGATGTATCAGAAACTTATGGAAACGGGCTGCGTCAGCGGCGAGTACCAGGCAACCCAGAACGACGCCATTTGGTACAACATCCGTATATCGCCAATCTACGACCAGAGCAACAATAAAATAACCGGTTATGTGTCAGTAAAAGACAACGTTACCGACCAGAAGAATATGCAGATGGAGCTGATGAAGGCTTTGAGCAAGGCCGAGCAGTCGGACCGTATGAAGGAGACGCTGCTTCAGAACCTGTCGCACGAGGTGCGGACGCCGCTCAACGCCATTTCGGGCTTTGCCGAAATCATCAGCGACAGCGACAATCTGCCGGCCGCAACCCTGAAATCGTACACCAATATTATAAGCAACAGCTGCAACCAGCTTCTGGGCATTGTGTCGGATATGCTGGTGATGTCCGACATTCAGCTGGGGCGCGTTTCGGTTGCCGTGAACCGCATTATGCTCGACGAGATGCTCAACCGGCTGCACCGAATCTTCCTGCAGCAGGCTCAGGACAAGAACATCAGCCTCGAATATGTTGCTCCGGCCGACAGGCGCCTGGCCATTTATTCCGACGAGACCAAGCTGGCGCAGATTCTGACGAACCTGCTCACAAACGCCATAAAATTCACCGACAAGGGAGGAGTGAAGTTCGGCTATTCGGTTTCCGACAAGCAGGTCGATTTCTTTGTGGAGGATACCGGCATCGGCATTTCGGAGGAGAACCGGCAGCAGATTTTCGAAAGATTCTTCCAAGTCACCAAAAACAAGGCCAGCAGCCGCGGCACCGGATTGGGCCTTGCCATCTCACAATCGTTCGCAAAAATGCTCCACGGCGAGATTTTGGTTGAATCGGAGCTTGGAAAAGGGTCGGTTTTCCATCTGATTGTCCCGATAAACGCCTAATAATTAGTCGGATGCAAACTGTTTTTGATTATTTTTCGATAAATTGCATTTTCTGCTTGCAATAATCAAAAAAACATTACTTTTGCACCCGCTTGAAAGCCTAAGTGGCGGAATTGGTAGACGCGCTAGTTTCAGGGACTAGTGTTAGCAATAACGTGCAGGTTCGAGTCCTGTCTTAGGCACCACAAAAAAAGTTCTTTAATCGAATGCCCAGATGGTGAAATTGGTAGACACGCTACTTTGAGGGGGTAGTGGCCGTTAGGCTGTGCAAGTTCGAGTCTTGTTCTGGGCACCCTGAAGCTTCTGCAAATGCAGAGGCTTTTTTTTTGTGCCAATAAGCAAAAAGGAGATGCGTGCGTGTTATGTGGGATAAACAAAAAATATACAAACTTCCGCCACTATGATTCCGAGAATTTTCCTCCCTGATGACACACAATAAGCACTCACTAACCTCAAACTTCATCTGCGTTCAAAAAACAACAAGAGCCGCTTCCCGAAAGAAACGGCTCTCATCATTCAATATAAATTATATAGCTAAGATACCTTAAAAATTCACCTCAATGCCAAGGCCGAGCACGCGGTTGGTGCGGGTGAACTTGTCGCTGATGAGCGGCTCAACCGAGGTCACCTTCTCGTAATCCTCGTAGTTGGTCTGGAAGTAAGCGGCGGTGAGCTTCATATTGTCAGTCACTTTATATGCCACGCCGAAGCCGAAGCTGTACGAGTCAACCACAAACGACATATCGTTCATATATTCGTCGGTGAGGGGGTAGCGGGTGAGCTGCAGGCCGGCCGAGGCGGTCAGTTTATCGTTAATGTCCCACTCAAGGCCGCCCAGATACTCGTTGGTGTTGCCGTCGAGCAGGTCTTGCGAGTTGTTGTACCATTTCACATTCTGGTCGAAGAAGTGGTGGTAGCCGAGGTTCAGGCGCAGATTGTCGAGAATGCTCCACTGGGCGCCCACGGTGAGCAGTGCCGGTGCGTCCTCGTCAACCTTGTCGCCATCGCGGAATTTGTTCACCGCCGGAATCTCGCTCGCCTCGTTCACTGTCGATTTGTTTTTCATCTTCATCGGGGTGCGGAACTCGTATTTTGCGGCAAAATTGAATTTCTCCAGTTTGTAGTCGATGCCGATGACCGGAGCCACGCCAACGCCCGTCTGGTCGCATTGCAGATTCACGCCCTGCGAGTATTTTTCCAGCGCGCCGAATTTCTGCAAAGTGCCCTCAATGGTGGCTTTTGTGGTGGCCAGTTCGGTCTGCTTGGCTGTCAGCTCGGTTTGTTTTGCCGAAAGCTCGGCAGGAACTTCGGCTCCGGCGCTCTGGTATTGGGCGATGCCCGCGTTCACCTGCTCCAAGCCGGCATTAACCTGTTCAAGTCCCGCGTTCACCTGAAGCAATTTGTTGTCGAGAGTTGCTGTTGCGCCTTGCAGAAAAGTGCCGAACTCCACGTAGTTGTCGCCTGTTTTAACCATAATGTCGCTGATTTTGGCCTTGTACGACGCCGTTCCGTAGAGCACGCGCAGACCGCCGTAAACCGACAGATTATCAGTGATTTTGTAGGCCGCGCCAAGCTGGAAGCCGAAATAGTACTGCTTGCCCTGCATATAGCCGTTCATATCGTAGCCGGTCACGCCAAGCGGCTGCAGCTGGCTGCCGATGTTGCCCACAACGCTCTCAAATGAGCCCAGGCCGTTGTCGAACTCGCATTTGCCACCGCCGCCCGGAACCGAGAAGTTGAACTGGATGCTCCAGTTCCCGGTGTTGTAGGCGCCTTGCAGCGAAGGAATGATGGGCGCATCGGCCACACCCTCAAATGTTTTGGTTGCCGAGCCGTTGTTTTTCCGCCCAAGCGTGAAAAGCGGATTGGTTGATTCGATGGTGCGCGTTTGATGTGCGTACTGCCAGTTGAAGGCCAGATGAAATCCCTCGTCGAGGAAAGCCACGCCGGCCGGGTTTGAGTAAACGCCGTCGAGACCAATGGCGCCGTCGCGTGCCGGATTGCGCAGAAAGTCAACACTCTGGTTGGTGTTTGTCAGGATGCCGCCGGCCATTGCCGTGGTTGTCGCGGTCAGCACCGAGCCGACCATCAAAAGAAACTTTTTCTTCATTGTTTGAGATTTTTAGTTTTTAGTTTTTCCAAATAGTTTTCCAAAATGTGCCGCATATTTTCTCGCGGCCGCGCCAACCACACAAAAGCCGTGCCAACAATCGGAGCGGGGGGCTTTTTGTTTTTCGGCCGTCGGTGCGGAAACGGCGGCCGGCATTGTTTTCAGGGCATTTTCCGGCACACGGCGACCGATAAATTTTTAAGCAAAAAACGTAAAAAGCCGGAGCTGTTCGAAAGCTGCCTCATAATTGCTATCTTTGCGATTTAAAAGCAGCGTCCGTACATTTATGCGGAAAAGATGCATAAATATTTGGCCACTGGCTTTTGACGATTTTTTAAGATATTGATTTACAATAATCGGGGAGAGGCCATCTTCCCAAAAAACACAAATATATAATGCTATTCGATTTAGAGATGATTGAGCAATTCTACAGCGAATTGCCCGCAAAAGTGGCCGCGGCACGCAAAATGCTGGGCCGTCCGATGACTTTGAGTGAGAAAATCCTATACGCGCACCTGTCGCCTGAGGCCGATGTCCGCAAATACACACGCGGAGCCGACTACGCACTGTTTGCGCCCAACCGCGTGGCTATGCAGGACGCCACCGCACAAATGGCTCTGCTGCAGTTTATGAACGCTGGCAAGAGCCGCACAATGGTGCCGTCAACTGTTCACTGCGACCACCTGATTCAGGCCAATGTGGGCGCCGAGAAAGACCTTACGGTGGCCAACGACCAAAACCGTGAGGTTTACGGCTTCCTGCACGACGTGGCCGCCAAATACGGCATCGGTTTCTGGAAACCTGGAGCAGGAATCATCCACCAAGTGCTGCTTGAGAACTACGCCTTCCCTGGCGGAATGATGATTGGCACCGACTCACACACAGTGAACGCTGGCGGCCTGGGAATGGTGGCCATTGGTGTTGGCGGCGCCGACGCTGTCGACGTAATGGTTGGTCTGCCGTGGGAACTGAAAATGCCGAAACTCATCGGCATCCGCCTGACGGGAAAACTCAACGGCTGGGCATCGCCGAAGGATATTATTCTGAAGGTGGCTGGACTGCTCACCGTGAAGGGCGGAACGGGCTGCATTGTGGAGTATTTCGGCGAGGGAGCCGCCACGCTGTCGGCAACGGGCAAGGGCACCATTTGTAATATGGGCGCCGAAATCGGGGCAACCACTTCAATCTTCGCCTTCGACAAGAAAATGCACGAATACCTTTGCGCCACTGGCCGCGAGAAGATTGCCGCCCTGGCCGAGAAGAACGCCGCCAATCTGGCAAGCGACCCCGAGGTTTACGCCAATCCCGAGAATTTCTACGACCAAATCATCGATATAAATCTTTCAGAAATAGAGCCTTACGTAAACGGACCGTTCTCGCCAGACCTTGCAACGCCTATCTCGCAGTTTGCCGATTACATCCGCAAAAACAACTATCCCGAGAAAATGGAAGTTGGTTTGATTGGCTCGTGCACCAACTCATCGTACGAGGATTTGGACCGCGCCGCATCGGTGGCTCGTCAGGCTAAAGAGAAGAATATCAAGGTGAAAGCCGAATTTATTGTGAGTCCTGGCTCGACTCAGGTGAAGAAAACCACCGACCGCGACGGTCAGATTGCCGCCTTCAAGGAGATTGGCGCGCTTGTTATGGCCAACGCCTGCGGCCCGTGCATCGGTCAGTGGGCACGCCACACCGACGACCCGACGGCCAAGAACAGCATCATTCACTCGTTCAACCGCAACTTTGCCAAACGCACCGACGGCAATCCCAACACCCACGGGTTTGTGGCTTCGCCCGAACTGGTTACGGCAATGGCGATTTCGGGCTCAATGCTGTTCAACCCGCTGAAAGACAAACTTTTGACCGAAGACGGCCGCGAGGTAATGCTCGACGCGCCTGTTGGCGACGAACTGCCTGCACAGGGCTTCATCACCGACCCCGAGGGCTTTATTGCACCGCCCGCCGACGGCTCGAAAATCGAGATTAAGGTGGACCCGAAGAGCGAGCGTCTGCAACTGCTGGAGCCGTTTGCCGAGTGGGACGGCAAGGATTTCGACAACTTGCAACTGCTCATCAAGGCAAAGGGCAAGTGCACCACCGACCACATCAGTATGGCTGGCAAATGGCTGCGCTTCCGCGGACACCTTGACAACATCAGCAACAACCTGCTGATTGGCGCCATCAACGCGTTCAACGGCGAGGCCAACAAGGTGCTCGACACCGCAACAGGCTCATACACAGCCGTTCCCGACCTTGCACGCTCGTACAAGGCTCGCGGGCTGCGCAGCATAATCATTGGCGATGAGAACTACGGTGAGGGTTCGAGCCGCGAGCACGCCGCTATGGAGCCGCGTCATCTGGGTGCGGCGGTGGTTCTGGCAAAATCGTTCGCCCGAATACACGAGACCAACCTGAAGAAACAGGGTATGCTGGCGCTCACATTCGCCGACAAGGCCGATTATGAGAAAATCCGCGAGAACGACACATTCGCCATCAGCGGCCTGACATCGTTCAGCGCTGGCGTGCCGTTGAAAATGACCATCCGCCACGCCGACGGAACACAGGAACAAATAACTGTAAATCACACTTATAACGCGGCTCAAATTGAATGGTTCAAGGTGGGCGGCGCATTGAATCAAATTCGTAAACAATCTAAAAACAAATAAAACTATGGCAGAGAAAATCACAATCAGCAACGGTAAACTCAACGTTCCTAACAACCCCGTAATCCCCTTCATTGAGGGCGACGGAATCGGCCGCGACATCTGGCCTGCATCGCAAAAAGTAATGGACGCGGCTGTGGAGAAATACTACGGCGGCAAGCGCAAAATTGAGTGGAAAGAGGTTCTGGCGGGCGAGAAAGCCTTCAACGCCACTGGCAGTTGGCTTCCCGACGAGACTCTGGACGCTTTCCGCGAGTATCTGGTGGGCATCAAGGGCCCGCTGACAACCCCGATTGGCGGCGGCATCCGCTCACTCAACGTGGCTCTGCGTCAGACTCTCGACCTTTACGTATGCCTGCGCCCCGTGCAGTATTACGAGGGCACACCGTCGCCTGTAAAGCGCCCCGAGCTTGTTGATATGTGCATCTTCCGCGAGAACACCGAAGACATCTACGCAGGTATCGAATATATGAACGGCACCCCCGAGAACTTGAAAATCAAGAAGTTCCTGATTGAGGAAATGGGCGTTAAGAAAATTCGCTTCCCCGAATCGTCGAGCATCGGCATCAAGCCTGTAAGCCAAGAGGGCACAGAGCGCCTTGTTCGTGCCGCCATTCAGTACGCCATCGACCACAAGAAGCCGTCGGTTACTTTCGTCCACAAGGGCAACATTATGAAGTTCACCGAGGGCGCGTTCAAGATTTGGGGCTACGAACTGGCCGAGCGCGAGTTCGCCGACAAGGTTTACACCTGGAACCAATGGGAGGCCCGCAAGAAGGAAGTTGGCGAGGAGACAGCCAACGCCGAAATGGACGCTGCCGCAAAAGCCGGCAAAATCATCATAAAAGATTGTATTGCTGACGCATTCCTGCAACAGATTCTTACCCGTCCTGCCGAGTATTCGGTGATTGCAACGCTGAACCTGAACGGCGACTATATTTCGGACGCTCTGGCAGCCTGCGTGGGCGGCATCGGCATTGCACCTGGAGCCAACATCAACTATCAGAGCGGCTACGCCATTTTTGAGGCAACTCACGGAACGGCGCCTAAATACACTGGCAAGAACGTGTCGAACCCTGGCTCACTGCTGCTTTCGGGCGCAATGATGCTCGACTATATGGGCTGGACCGAGGCCGCCGATGGCATCCGCAAGGCTATGAGCAAAACCATCTCGCAGAAAACCGTAACCTACGACCTGCACCGAATGATGGAAGGCGCCACAAAACTCTCGACATCGGAATTCGCTGACGCGCTGATTAAAAATTTGTAATTAGGCATTAGGCACTAGCCATTAGGCATTAGATTAAAGAGTTTTGAACAACGAATATGTAAATGGTGTTGGGTGTTAGGTGTTGGTAGGGACGCGATTCATCGCGTCTGAATTGCCGAAACAACCGATTCACCGATTCACCAATTAAACAGTTAAACGATTAAACAACAAGAAAATGGAGAATTTCATTTCCGACGTTTCAAGATTAGTTGGCCAATCGTGCCAAATCGACAAGGACCTGTTCGACAAATACAATGTTAAGCGCGGTCTGCGCAATGCCGACGGTTCGGGCGTTCTGGTCGGGCTGACAAGCATCGGCGATGTGGTTGGCTACCGCCGCGAGGGCGACACGCTGATACCCACCGAAGGCGACCTGCGCTACCGCGGATTCCCAATCCGTGAGTTGGTGAAGGGCTTTCAGAAAGAGAACCGCCACGGCTTTGAGGAGACAACATTCCTGCTGCTCACTGGCAAACTGCCCACATCGCTGCAATTGGCAGAAATGACAACCCATCTGGCAAGCAAGCGCGATTTGGACGACTCGTTTGTCAATATGATTCTCACCCTTCGCGGCCGCGACCTGATGAATATGCTGTCGCGTTCGGTGCTGATTCTCTACACTTTGGACGATACGGCCGAAGACTATTCGCTGCCATCGCTCGTTAAGCAGTCGCTCAATCTGATTGCCAAACTGCCGATAATTGTGGCTTACTCGTATCAGGGAATGCGCCACTCATTCTATCGCAAATCGCTGGTAATCAGACACCCGCAAGCCAATCTGTCGGCGGCGGAGAACTTCTTGTATCTGCTCAAAGGCAACAAATACACGCCGCTCGAGGCCGAAATTCTCGACCTGATGATGATTCTGCACGCAGAGCACGGCGGCGGCAACAACTCAACGTTCACAATGCGCCTTGTGTCGTCGGCAATGACCGACACCTATTCGGCCACAGCCGCTGCCATTGGCTCGCTGAAAGGCCGCTTGCACGGCGGCGCCAACCTTCAGGTTCTGGAGATGATGACCAACATCAAGAAGAACGTGAAGAACTGGAACGACAAGGAGGAGATTAAGTCATATCTGATGAAGATTCTGCGCAAAGAGGCTTACGACCGTTCGGGAAAGATTTACGGCATCGGACACGCCGTCTATACACTCTCTGACCCGCGCGCCCAACTGCTGAAAACCAAGGCGATAGAACTGGCCAAAGCCAAAGGTCTTGAGGCTGAGCTGCAACTCTACCTGAACATTGAGGAACTGGCGCCCAAGGCACTTGCCGAATACAAGAACGGCAACGTGAAACCCGTCTGCGCCAATGTCGATTTCTTCAGCGGCTTTGTGTATGAGGCCATCGAGATTCCGCACGAACTGTTCACGCCAATGTTCGCCATTGCACGTATGTCGGGCTGGGCAGCACATCGCCTTGAGGAGATGACCTTCGCATCGCGACGCATTATCCGCCCCGCCTACAAGAACATCCTGCAGAACGAGTATCATTATGTGCCGCTGCAGGACAGGTAAAGGATTGAAGGATTGTATAATTGAAAAAGAGCGAAGTCGGATAGGGGCTTCGCTTTTTTTTGTGGCGGTTGCAATGCGGTTATGCTTTATTCAAAAACTTCGGTTCAATTTGGATTCGTTTGGTTAGCGCTAAAAATCAGTGTAATCAGTGTAATCTGTGCGAAAACAAAATAGCCAGCGTTTCTATAAGCCTTTCCACACTCTCTTAACTTTTGATATATTTGGCCATTAATTTTTCGAACACAATGAACAGTTTTGCAATATACCGGTTGCCGCACGCCGCAAGATGCACACTCATTGAGCAGACGACAGGCGAGCCCGCAACGCTTACATCGTGCACCGAGCTTGACGGCCGCCGTGGTTTTGTTGTGGCGCCATTCTGTGTCGAGCAGGACAAGCCCATTGTGCTTATCAATCCCGACAAGGTGACCGAAATGCCTGTCGAAATCGGCTCGCTGACCGACGCCGATATGCTGCCAGCGGTTGTCCGCAGACAGGAGTATTCGGCTGATTTTGAGCGTTTTCACAGTCAGCTGGTGCAGGGTCGCTTCCGCAAGATTGTGCTGGCGCGATGTGCCACCGAGCAGACGTCGGCGCACATACCGCCGATTGAGCTGTTCCAACGCGCGTGCAAGCTCTATCCGAGGCTTTATATCGCACTTGTAAACACGCCGCAGAGCGGAATGTGGCTCATTGCTTCGCCCGAAATCCTGCTCGAGAACGCCGGCGGCCACTGGCTCACCATTGCCTTGGCCGGAACAATGCAACTCGATGAAAATGAGCTGAATGGCGAAGGCGAGCAAATCCATTGGTCAACCAAGAACATTCAAGAGCAGCGCTATGTGGCCTCGTATGTTGGCGAGTGCCTGAAGCAGTTCAATATCGATTACACCGAAAACGGCCCGCGCACCGTGCGAGTGGCCAATCTGGTGCATTTGCGCAGCGATTTCGCCTTCGATATGGACCCAAGCTCAATGGGCGGTCTGCTCGACCGGCTGCACCCGACACCGGCCGTGTGCGGACTTCCGAAGGCCGAAACGTTCGATTTCATTCTCAACAACGAACACACGCCGCGCCTTTACTACAGCGGCTTCACCGGTCCGCTGGGCATTGGCGGCGAGACGCATTTGTACGTATCGCTACGCTGTATGAAAATAGTTGACAATCAATATAATCTGTACGCTGGCGGCGGACTGCTCACCGAGAGCAACGAGGCAACGGAATGGCAGGAAACCGAGGCGAAACTCGAAACAATGCGAAAATGTATTGCAACAAAACAAATGTAAACATACTCACGTCGCTGCTGGTGGCTCACGGCGTGCGCCGGGCGGTTGTCTGCCCCGGAAGCCGCAACGCCGCTATTGTCCACAATCTGAACGAAAGTCCTGATATTGAGTGTTTCCCGGTTACCGATGAGCGCTCAGCCGGATTTTTCGCCATTGGCATTGCTCAGGCAACCGGCGCGGCGGTGGCGGTCTGCGTCACTTCGGGGTCGGCGTTGCTGAACCTTGCACCGGCTGTGGCCGAAGCTCATTATCAGCACGTTCCGTTGATTGTTGTTTCGGCCGACCGTCCGCAGCAGTGGATTGACCAACTCGACGGTCAAACGCTTCCACAGCCCGGCGCTCTGGGCTGCTTTGTGCGGAAAACGGTGCAGCTGCCCGAGCCCGCCAATGCCGACGAGCGCTGGTATTGCAACCGCCTTGTGAACGAAGCGCTGATTGAGGCGCAGCAGGGGCCCGTCCATATCAACGTGCCCATTACCGAGCCGCTTTTCTGTTTCGATGTGCCGCAGTTGCCCGCCGAGCGCGTCATTCGCCGCTATTGTCCGAGCGAAGATGTCCGTTTGCCGGACGATTTTCTGACCGATTTGCGCCACTCGCACCGACAGCTGATTATCGTCGGTCAATGCAGAAAACCGCTGAATATCAATATCGACGAACCCGATGCGCCGATAGTTTTGCACGAGGCGCTGTCGGTTTTCAATCGCACTTGCAATGCTGATGAGGCGCTGGCCGGAGCAACGCCCGACACCTTGCAGCCCGACCTTGTGATTTACGTTGGCGACGCCATTGTGAGCAAGCGCCTGAAAGCCTTTGTGCGCAAGTCGGCAGGGGCGAAGACGTGGCGTGTGAGTGCCGACGGAAGCGTCGAAGATACATTCCAAAACCTGTGCGGCATTATTGTCGGCCGCCCCGAGAGCGTTATGCCTGAGGTTTGGCGTGCTGTCAAGGCTTGCGCCGATACCGATGCTGATTTTGCAAACGCTTGGCGCACAACCATTTCCGATGCCCGCACCAAATCGCTGGCCTACAATCCCGACTATTCGCAGGTAATGGCCGTAAAGCTCTTTGAGCAGAAAATTGAGCAGGCGGCCGCCGACTGTTTTGTGCATTATGCAAACTCAATATCTGTCAGATTGGCAAATATTTACGCCAACCATTTTGTCTGGTGCAACCGTGGCGTGAACGGTATCGAGGGCTCGCTCTCAACGGCTGCGGGCTTTTCGGCCGCGACCGACAAAACCACCTTCTGCGTCATTGGCGACCTGAGTTTCTTCTACGACCAAAACGCGCTCTGGAACCAAAACCTTAGGGGCAACTTCCGTATATTGCTGATAAACAATGGATGTGGCGCAATTTTCAACCAACTGCCCGGTCTCGACAAAAGTGCCGCCCGCAACCGTTTCGTGGCGGCCGAACACAACACAACGGCAATGGGTATCTGTCAGCAAAACAATGTTTTATACCTTTCAGCACACAATCAGTACGAACTTGCCGCCGGTCTCGACGAGCTGTTCACATTGCAGAGCGACAGACCGATACTACTCGAAGTGCTCACTTCGGCGCAGACCGACGAGAAAAACTTCCGAGAAATAACTTTAAATAACAATCGATAACAATCAGAAAAACATATTATTATGAGAGAATGGAAAACGATTCGCGAGTTTGAGGAGATTCTGTTTGAGGAGTACAACGGAATTGCCAAGATAACCATTAACCGGCCGCGCTACCGCAACGCTTTCACACCAAAAACAACGTGGGAGCTGTCGCAGGCCTTCACGCTTTGCCGCGAGATGCAAGACATTAGTGTTGTGATACTTACGGGCGTCGGCGACAAGGCGTTCTGCAGCGGCGGCGATATGCACGTGAAAGGACGCGGCGGCTATATCGACGAGGCCGGCGTGCCGCGTTTGAGCGTGCTCGACGTGCAGATGCAAATCCGCCGCCTGCCAAAGCCGGTCATTGCAATGGTCAACGGCTACGCCATTGGCGGCGGCCACGTGCTGCACCTGGTTTGCGACCTGACAATCGCTTCTGAAAACGCCATTTTCGGACAGACGGGACCCAAGGTTGGCTCGTTCGACGCAGGCTTTGGCGCGTCGTATCTGGCGCGGATTGTGGGGCAGAAGAAGGCCCGCGAAATCTGGTTCCTTTGCCGTCAGTATTCGGCGCAGGAGGCCGAGCGGATGGGACTTGTGAACAAGGTTGTGCCGTTCGAACGCCTTGAAGATGAGTGCGTTGAGTGGGCCGAGACAATGATGGAGCGCTCGCCGCTGGCACTGCGGATGATTAAGGCCGGACTGAACGCTGAACTCGACGGACAGGCAGGTATTCAGGAACTTGCGGGCGACGCCACAATGCTCTACTACTTCCTCGACGAGGCTCAAGAAGGAGGTCGCGCGTTCCTTGAAAAGCGCAAACCCGATTTCAAAAAATATCCGAAACTGCCGTAGATATTTAGGAGGTAGGATTTAGGATTTAGGATTTAGGATTTAGAATTTAGGATTTAGAATTTAGGATTTAGAATTTAGGATTTTGAAAATGGTGTTAGGTGTTGGGTGTTAGGCACTATGCATTAGTTAATTATGAATTACGAATTACGATTCATTACACTTTACTCATTAAACATTAGGTTTTAGGCATTAGGCATTAGGCAATTCCAAATCCGCCTAACTCGCTCATTGTTAATTGTTAATTTTCAATTGTCCGTAGTCCATTTTAAACTTGTTAAACCTGTTAAACTTTAAACTCAACTTCTAAACAGCGAAGCCCCCGATAGCTATCGGGATAAACTTCTAAACAGCGAAGCGACTAAACCTTTCGATTCACCGATTCTCCAATTCACCGATTCAACAATATGAAAATAGATATTCGTCAGCATATTCTTCATTTTAAGCAGCCTGCGGGCACTTCGCGGGGTGTTTACACCGAACACAAGGTTTGGTTTCTGCGGATGCAGGACGACCAAGGTCGCGTTGGCTGGGGCGAGGTGGCGCCGCTGCCGAACCTAAGCTGCGACGATGTGCCTGATTTTGAGACGGTTCTGCACGATGTGGCGACCACTTTCAACGGTACAATCGACTACGAGCGACTGCGAAACTATCCGTCGATTCTGTTCGGATTGGAGTGCGCGCAAATGGCTTGTAATCAGTTTGCTGCGATGGATTTAACCACACCTTTCGCCACTGGTGCCGATGGCGTAAAAATCAACGGCCTGGTGTGGATGGGCAGTTTCGACGAGATGAGCGCACGGGTCGAGGAAAAGCTGCGGCAAGGGTTCAGCTGCATAAAAATAAAGATTGGCGCCATTGATTTCGAGAAGGAATATGAGCTGTTACAGCTTGTTCGTCAGCGTTTTCCGGCCGACAAGATAACCATTCGCGTCGATGCCAACGGCGGTTTCAGCCCCAACGACGCACCTCTGAAATTAGATCGGCTGGCGCAACTTGACATTCACTCAATTGAGCAGCCCATAAAGGCCGGACAATGGGCGGCAATGGCCGATTTGTGCCGCACGTCGCCAATTCCAATCGCTTTGGATGAAGAACTTATCGGCATAAACGACACTCAGCGCAAAATCGAGCTTTTAGACGCCATTAAACCGCAATACATTATCCTGAAACCCACGCTGCACGGCGGTTTGAGCGGTTGCAACGAGTGGATTCGGCTTGCCCGCGAGCGCGGAATCGGCTTTTGGGCAACGTCGGCGCTGGAGTCGAATATCGGGCTGTTTTACATTGCGTTATGGGCTGCGGGGCTTGGAATCGACATTCCGCAAGGACTCGGCACCGGCGCGCTCTACACAAACAATATCGATTTGCCGCTGCAAGTCGTAGGCGAGAAGCTATGGCTGAAAGGCAGCATTGAAAGCATTGATAATTTAGAATTTAGGATTTAGGAATTAGAAGTTGAAAATTAGAAGTTGGAAATTAGGATTTAGATATGAATATGAAAGATGTTTGTAGGGACGCGATTAATCGCGTCCGCCAAAATAAAATTAGGAACGTTGGTTTATTTCGAATTATCACCACTGACTGAAGTCTGTTGTCTGAAGTCCGTAGTCCGACAAACAATTCACCTATTAAACGATTCACCGATTCACCGATTCACCAATTAAACAATCCCCCAATGTCTCTCGACGATTTTTTAGCGGAATGGAACAACGCAGCCGACACCGTCCTGGTGCATACAAGTGGCTCGACAGGCGCCCCAAAACCAATGCGCGTTGAGAAACGCCGGATGGAAGCCTCGGCACGCATTACGTGCGATTTTCTGGGACTCAAGCCGGGCAATACAGCGTTGCTATGCCTGCCGCTCGATTACATTGCCGGCAAGATGATGGTTGTCCGCGCCTTGACGTGTAACTTGCAGTTAATCAGCATTGAACCCACCAGCCACCCGTGCCTGACAATGCCCGATGGTATCGATTTTGCGGCAATGACGCCTATGCAGGTCTATAACTCGCTGCAAACCAACGACGAACGTCAGCGGCTGATGTCCATTCGCCACCTGATAATCGGCGGCGGTGCCGTCAACGACAAGCTGGCGGCAGAATTACGCACTTTCCCAAACAACGTCTGGAGCACCTACGGAATGACCGAGACGCTCTCGCACATTGCTCTGCGGCGGATTAGCAGCAGCAGCGCAACCGATTGGTACACACCGTTCAGCACCGTGCAAGTGTCGCTCAATGCCGATGGCTGTCTGGTTATCGATGCGCCCGAAGTGTGTGTCAACACACTCGTAACCAACGATTTAGCCGAGATTTCCGCCGATGGTCGTTTCCGCATTATCGGCCGCCGCGACAATGTGATATGCTCAGGCGGCATAAAAATCCAAATAGAGGAAGTTGAACGCGAACTCGCAAAACACACTGATATTCCGCTCATTATCACCAAGTTCCCCGATGATAGGTTAGGAGAGAGCGTTGTCCTGCTCACCGAGTCGCCCGACACCGACACCCTGCGCCAAATCTGCACAGAGCATCTTCAGCGTTATTGGCGTCCGCGTCACTACCTGACAGTCAGCAAGTTGCCCACAACCGCCACAGGCAAACCCGCCCGCTCCGAAGCACAACGGTTAGCAGCAGAATTTTTAAATCAGAGATAATTGTAGGGACGTGGCGCGCCGCGTCCACAAAATGCGCTTTTTTGTGTCAAGTGTAATGTGGATAAAGGAAAATTGTCCGTCAAGCAAGCGACGTTCACGTCGCACCCAACAGAACACCTAACACCCAACACCTAGTGCCTAGTGCCTAATGCCTAACATCCACCACAATATTCGTCATCTGGCTCACATTCACAAGCTCACCGTTCTCGTTTCTGATTTTTATCTCGCAAACGTGAGTCGTGCGGCCTTTGTGTAGCAGCGTGGCACGGGCCGTAACCACGCCTGTGGCGGCTTTCAGGTGGTTGCCCTTGATTTCCAATCCGCGCACATCCTGTTTGGTTGTATCGACATTCAGAAACGACAAACCGCTGCCAACCGACTCAGCCAAAGCCATCAGCGCGCCGCCGTGCCCGATTTTTGCCGGTGTGCAACTGCGCTCGTTAATCGGCATTGTGGCCTCAAGAAAACCGTCGCCACAGTTGGTGAACCGAATCCCCAGGAATTCCATCATTGTTCCTTTGCAGCGTTCGTTCATTATGTCTATCGCGTTCATATTCTGTAAGTTTATCATTTGTTCCAATATTCAAATCGCTTGGCAACAAACGTAATATTTGTCCCCTTGAATTGCGTCTTCGCAATTCAAAACCCCATATCGCGCCAAGCCAGATGCAAAAATACACTTTTTCGCAGAGCGGCAAACCTTCACATTCACAATGCGATTCCGCCGCTTGCGCTTTTCCCGAAAAACCATTTTCTTTGCCGCACAAAATAAAACGGATATGAAAGTAGAAAACGGAAAAATGGTGTCGGTTACTTACGAGTTGAAGTACGATGACGCTGATGCGAAACTTATTGAGGTGTGCGAGAAAGACCGCCCACTGACATTCCTCTATGGGGCAGGAATGATGCTGCCTCATTTCGAGAAGAACCTTGACGGCCTTGAGTGCGGCTCGTTGTTCGACTTTGTGCTGACTGCCGACCAGGCTTACGGCCAGGTTACCGAAGACGCCATTGTCGATGTGCCAATCAACTTGTTCCAAGACGAGAGCGGCAAGGTAAATAAAGAGCTTATAACCGTCGGCAACACCATTCCAATGATGGACGCCCACGGAAACCGTCTGCACGGTGTGGTTGTGTCATCGACTGACGAGGCCGTGAAAATGGACTTCAACCATCCTCTTGCCGGTGCCGATTTGCATTTCAAGGGCAAGGTGATTGAGGTTCGCAACCCCACAATGGCCGAGCTTGAACGCAACTGCGGCGGCGGTTGCGGCGGTGGCTGCAACTGTGGCGACAAAGGAAAAGAAGGCGGCTGCAGCGGTTGCTGCTAATCTGGCAAGCCAATATATCTCAAAGGCTTCACATTCCTCGGAATGCGAAGCCTTTTTTGTATGTGCAATCAACCTTTAATCCTTCATCCCGATATCTATCGGGACTTCAATCATTCAATCATTCAATCCTTCAGTCCTTCATCCCGATAGCTATCGGGACTTCAATCATTTGATATACGGTAAGTTAAATCCGATATTGAAGTAATAGTAGTCTTTTTGCAGATTGGTGTCGGTGCCATTCATAAAGCAGATGGGGCCGATGGGCGTGCGGATGAGAATTCCGGCTCCCAAGCCGATGGTGCTCAACGACGGGTTCCCGAGGTCGGTCAGCTCATCGTAGGCGGCTAGGGCGTTCACGCGCAGCACGGCATTGAAATAAGTGTGAAATTCCTGCCTCACAGTCAGACCGATGGCACTGAAGTTGTCTGTGCACACCTGATTGGGTTGCAACCCGATGAATGGCGTCTGACCGTAGCGCATATTATACTCAAAACCACCAATATAGAACTTGTCGGGACTGATAATCTGCTTTGTGCTGATGCCCGCTGCGGCCCACGGAACCAGTGTTGTGGAGGTGTTCTTCCATCGTTTGTAGTTGAATGTGAACGCACGCTCGTAATCTGTGCTCAGTTTCAGATATTTACAGTTCTTGTTTACGACATTTTTATTAACATCGTCATAACCGTCAATCTTTTCTTTGGCATTGAATATGCCCTTTGCCTCGAAGTGCCAGCGCGAGCCGTTTTTGGGGTAAAGATTATTGTCTAAAGTGTTGTGTTTCACCGCCAAGCGGATGCCTTCCTGGAAACAGCTGGTATAGGGTGGAATATCTTTCGAAATGTTGTTGTCCTCATCGCTGTCGAGCAGTAAAAACTCAATCAGTGGCGAAGCCTCGGCCAGCGTATAGTTGCCAATGGTGCGGCTGCCGCCGGCCAAATCCCAGCTTACGTGCATAAAATCAAGGTCGCCACGGCGTTTGCTGCCATCGTAAATAGTCTTGTAATCGCTGTTCCATTCGGCTTTCGAGTAGAGCGTCCAAACATCTTTTTTGCCCACATTGCGACTGATTTGCACCTTCGCGCCCGGATATTGGTTGATATTGGCGAAAACATAGGCGTCGTAATGCTTCCAAAGGAAGTTGCGCTGGCTGAATTTCAGCGTCAGACCCACGTTGTAGATATTGTCGTAGTAGCCGCCTACACTGAACTGCGTCAGGCCTTTCTCTTTCACATTGAACGTCAGCGTGATTTTCCTGTCGTCGCCGGTGGTGATGCTGTAATAGATTGATTTGTAGAGCAGTGTGGCATACAACCGGGTTATTGCCTCCTCAATCATATCCGACGTAACTTTCTGGTTGTCAGCAATGTCGATAATTCCATAGGCGGTCTCACTGTTGGTGTACTCCAAGCCGTTGATAACCACGTGGTTGACAACAATAGTATCGTTATTTATCAGAGAATCAGGGCGTTTGCGTGGCTCGATGGAGTTAAGTGAGTCGGCCAGTTTTTTCAGTTCGGCCAAATGCTCGTTGGCTGCGTCCTCGCCGAGTTTGATAATCTTGTCGGCCTTCAAGAAATCAGCCGGCTGAACGCCTTTCAGGTCAGGGGTGATGAGATAGTCCACCTTTTCCACTTGCTGCCGCGAGTCGGTAACGCCGCCGAACATCAGCACACGTCCTGTAATTTTGGTAATCGAGTTCATCTCGTCGGCCGTCACCACGTCTTCAAAGCCCGTGTAGGCGCCAATCACAATGTCGGCACCCATTTTTATCACATCGGTAACCGGAAAATTGTGCATTACGCCGCCATCAACAATCAGCATTGTATCGGTCTGGTTTTCAATTAGTACCGGTGAGAAAACCAACGGAATGGCCATACTGCCGCGAATGGCGCGCGCAAGATCGCCCTCGCTGAACTCAACCGTGTCACTTTTCAGAATATCAACACCATAGCAGCGGAACGGAATGGGGTAGTCGTCGAACTTGTTGATGCCCGCCGTTCGCCACGTTTTCTTTGAGAAGAAATTCGACAGATTGGGCGCCTCCAACATTCCCGACGAAAGCACCGGCTTGTAGTCCTCGAACGTAAATTCTACCGGCCACCAGCCGTAATCGTCTTTCTGTCTGATAGATATGAGTTTCGAATCGAGACTGTTCGACATCAGTTTGAGCCAGTCGGAATTGCGGGCAAAATCCTCAAGCTCATCGATTGTGAAACCGATTGAGTATAAGGCACCTATGATGCTACCCATACTCGTGCCGGTAATGTAGTCGGGGTAGAGCCCCACTTCCTCCAATTTCTTCAGTATGCCGATGTGCGCCATACCTTTCGCACCGCCACCCGACAGCACAAGCCCGACTTTCGGACGTTTCGACACACTTAAACTATCGCTTTCGGCAAATGCGGCTGAACTATTGAAAACAAACGCGATAACTAACGCCGCAACACAACTTCGTAAAGACATTTTTCTTGGTTAATTGTTTATCCGACAAAAAACACAAGGACTCCGAAAAGGAATCCTTGCGCTTGTCATATTATTTGTGATAATTTCATTCTAAAGTCAGCAATATCAATTATTTGCTCAACTGCTCGCTCATATCAATAAGCATTTTCAGTCCGATTGCGTCCATTGCATTCGAGTTGCCGTTACCGCCTGTTGATACAATTTTTGGCAGCGAAACCTTGCTAATTGCTTCTGCTACACCAACTTTGGTCTTGTAATCCCATTCAGCGCGCTCTTGCGGCGTCAAGCCGGCGGCAACTTTCAAGCGATTGGCTTCAGCCTCGGCTTGACCTTCGGCAATAATCTTCTTCTTGTCGAACTCGGCTTTCTCAGCAGCAAGGCGAGAAACCTCACGTTCCTGCTCTGCCTTGGTAACCTCGGTAGCTTTTATACGCTCTTGTTCCCACTTGGCCTGAGCGGCCTTAGCCTTACCTTCCTCTTCGGCGCGGATGGCTTCCTGAACGGCGGCGGCAGCCTTTGCCTTCGAAGTTTGGATAAGCATATTGGCCTCTTGCTGCTGCGAGATCTGCTGCTTAACCTTGTCGCTGTAATCTATCTTACTTACAGATACTTGGCCAATCTCAATACCGTAATATTTGAAAGGAGAGGACTCTGAACGTTTGAAGCCGCCGGGAGCGTTCTCGTCGGGAACGAGTGTTGCAACCTTGGTCTGCTTTTTCTCGCCTGTGATGGGGTCGATGGTCTCCTCAGTTTTGACGGTAGTTTTGTACACACCATTGTTTAGCTGGTCGGTGATGTACTCAATCAGGTCGTTTTTCTTCTCGGCATAGCTTTCGAATGCCGACATCAGCGGGCCTGACGCATATATAACTTTAGTAACAGTCTGTTTTACAAGGTCGTTCATCAGGCGGTCCATTCCGTTGTAATCGGTTTGGATGCGTGACAAATGCTCAATGTCGGTCGGCAGTTTCACACGCAACGAACCATAGATAAGGCCGTCAGAAGCATCGTTGAAGATGACCGGAATAGGGGTGCCGTTCGCACGGTTTCCCTCATCGGTGGCGCCAAACCAAAGCTGCTCGGTCTTGTGATAGACTGTTGTCTTGCCAAACCACTGACCGCGCCACCCGGGCGTTGTCCAATAGTCCATTTTTCCCGTAAAAGGAAACTGATTCACCACAATTGTCTCATTCTTAACATCTTCGCCTATGCGGCCAAGCATTGAGAGAACAACCAGCGCAAATACGGCGCAAACACCGCCGACTACCTGCTTTTTCGAAACTCTAAGCATAACATTAAGGTTTATTGGTTATTAGTATTTATTTCTTAAAGAAATAATAAAACGGTATCAACATTTTTGGAAACGAAACTTCTTGATTTTCAGGTGTGAACTTGATAATACCGAACATCTCAAGAAAACAAAACACATAATACAGGCCGCAAGCAAATATAAATGCCGCAATAAAAATCTTAAAAATCATAATTTCAAAAGTTTAAGGTTATTACTCTCGGTTAAAATCACTTCAATCATCCGCGGCTTGAGCAGTCCCAGCAGTGGGTGCAGAGTTTCTCTTTCGGCAGACCGATGGCCTCAATCAAATCCTCAAGCCGTTGGAATTTGAGCGATGTCAGGTTCATATCCTTGCGCATTTGCTCAACCATATTCTTGTATTCCTGCGAGTCGGGGTCGGCGTACTTCGAGAAATCGACATCTTCTTTGCCCTCAAGCTTAACAATGGCCTTGCGTGTGGCCAGCTCGAGCGACGAGCGCGAACGGCTGAAATTCAGATACTCGCAAGGGTAGATGAGCGGCGGGCAGGCAACGCGCATATGCACTTCCTTGATGCCGGCTTCCATCAGGTCTTTCACATTGTCTTTCAGCTGAGTGCCGCGCACAATCGAGTCGTCAAGGAAAATGCCCTTGCGGCCGTTGATGACCGATGCGTTCGGAATCAGCTTCATCTTGGCCACCAGGTCACGCTGTTTCTGATTTTGCGGCATAAAGCTGCGCGGCCATGTTGGCGTGTATTTTGCGTACGGACGCATATACGGAATGCCCGTGGCGGCACTGTAGCCCATTGCGTGACCCACACCCGAATCGGGGATACCTGCCACAAAATCAGCGTCTTTCACATCGTCGTTCTCGGCCAGTTTCTTGCCGCAGCGGTAACGCGTTTGGTCAACATTGATGCCCTCGTAGCAAGCGGGTGGGTATCCGTAGTAAACCCACAGGAACGAGCAAATCTGCATCTCCTTATCTGCCTCACGCAGAACCGAATAGCCGTTGTTGCGAATCGACACAATCTCGCCCGGGCCAATATATTTCTCAATCTTATAGTCAAGGTTCAGGAACGACGATGTCTCGCTCGCAGCGCAGTAGGCACCGTCTTTTTTGCCGATTACGATAGGGGTGCGGCCCAGTTTGTCGCGGCCGGCAATAATCTCGTCCTTGTTCAGAATCAGCATTGAGCACGAGCCTTTTATGCTGTTGTAGACGTTCTCAATTCCCTCTTTGAAACTCTGCTTCTCGCAGATGAGCATTGCAATAAGCTCGGTAGGGTTTATGCCGCCCTGACTGGTCTCTGTAAAGGTTTTTCCCTCGCGCAGAAAGCGGTCGGCCAACTCATCGGCATTGTTGATTTTGGCCACTGTGGTGATGGCAAAGCGCCCCAGGTGCGAGAAGATTACCAGCGGCTGCGCCTCGTTGTCGCTGATGCAGCCAATGCCCGACTCGCCGCTGAATCCGGCCATATCGCCTTCGAACTTGTTTCGGAAATAGCCGTCTTCAAGGCTGTGGATGGCTCGCTGATAACCCAATTTTGTCGAGTAAATCGACATACCCGCACGTTTTGTCCCCAGGTGGGAATGGTAGTCGGTACCATAGAAAACATCGGAAACGCAGTCGGTATTGGTGACTGCCCCAAAAAATCCGCTCATAGATTCGTTTTATTTAAAGCCACAAAATTATCGAAAAATCAGTTTTTGTTGGAATAAGTTGTAAACGTAATTTGAACGATTTATGAGCTCCAACACCAACTCCGAACACCTACTATTAACTCCAAAACTCTTAACTCCTAAATCTTAAATCCTAACTCCTAACTCCTAAATCCTAACTAATCTGCCCCCAGTCGAACTCATATTTCCAGCGGCGCTTGATTTCAGAGTCGAGAATGACGTGCTCGGGCTCTTTCAGGCTCGGGTCGGATTCCAGAATCAGGCTGGCTTCGTTGCGGGCAAGCATCAGAATCTGGTTGTCTTTTCCCAAATCGGCGATTTTCAGGTCGATAGCGATGCCGCTCTGCTGCGTGCCTTCAATGTCGCCTGGGCCGCGCAGTTTCAGGTCGGCTTCGGCAATCACAAAGCCGTCGTTGGTTTCAACCATCGTCTGGATGCGCTTGCGGCCTTCGGTGGTCAGGCGGTCGCCCGTCATCAGAATGCAGTACGACTGGTCGGCACCGCGGCCCACACGACCGCGCAACTGGTGCAACTGGCTCAGGCCGAACCGCTCGGCGTTCTCAATCACCATCACCGACGCGTTGGGCACGTTCACACCAACTTCAATCACCGTGGTGGCTATCATTATATTGGTGATGCCCTTGGCAAAATAGGTCATCGATTTCTCTTTATCGGCCGACGGCATCTGCCCGTGGACAACGCTGATGGCGTAGTCGGGCGGGGGAAAGGCGCGTGATATGCTTTCGACGCCGTCTTCAAGATATTTCAAATCAGACGCTTTTGGCTCGCTGATGAGCGGATAGACGATGTAAACCTGCCGTCCCTGCCTGAGTTGCTCGCGCAGAAATCCGAACATCTGCAAACGTCGCGAATCGTTGTAGTGTATGGTCTTGACGGGTTTGCGGCCTGGTGGCAGTTCGTCGATTACCGACACGTCCAAATCGCCGTAGAGCGTCATTGCCAGCGTGCGCGGAATAGGGGTGGCGGTCATCACCAATACGTGCGGCGGGATGCTGTTTTTCGACCACAGACGCGCCCGCTGCGCCACGCCAAAACGGTGCTGCTCATCGATTACGACAAGGCCTAAATTGTTGAAAACCACGCGGTCTTCAATCAGCGCGTGCGTGCCGATGAGAATCTTCAACTGGCCGCTGGCAAGGTCGGCAAGCAGTTGGGTACGGGTGGATTGCTTTGTCGAACCTGTGAGCAGCGCCACGTCGATGCCCATCGGCGCAAGCATCTCGCAGAACGATTTGTAGTGCTGCTGCGCCAAAATCTCGGTGGGGGCCATCAGGCAGGCCTGGAAGCCGTTGTCCATCGCCAACAGCATCGACATCAGTGCCACCAACGTCTTGCCGCTGCCCACGTCGCCTTGCAGCAGACGGTTCATCTGCAGGCCCGTGTTGGTGTCGCGGCGTATCTCGCGCAGAACGCGCTTCTGGGCGTTTGTCAGACTGAAGGGCAGATGGTTGTTGTAGAAATCGTTGAAAAAGTTGCCCACAACTTCGAACCGATGGCCGCCGTTGGCTCGTGCACGTATCTTTTTGAGTCTTAATAGTTTGAGTTGGATATAAAAGAGTTCTTCAAATTTGAGCCGCAACTGTGCCCGCTGCAAATCGTGCTGGTTTTTAGGCAGATGAATATCGCGCAAAGCGGTTGTCAGGTTTGGCAGATTGAGTTTTTCGAGCAGTTGGCGCGGCAGCGTTTCGGGAATGGCCACGTTCTTAATCGCTTCGTGCAGATTGATTTGCAGCTGGTGGATGGTTTTCGACGTAACCATCTTGGTTTTCATCTTTTCCGACGTGTTGTAGAGTGGCTGCAGCGCGTACTCGGGCTTGGCCTGGTATTTGGCCATATCTTCAATCTCGGGATGGACAAAATTCAGCTGGTGGTTGAATTCCGTCGGCTTGCCGAAAACCACATATTCGGCCCCAATCTTGAATCGGTCTTTAATCCACTTGATGCCCTTGAACCAAACGAGCGGCAGGGCGGCGGTCTCATCGGCGAACCACGCCACAAAGCGCTGGTTGCGGCCTTCGCCAACAAGCTCGGTCTTGGTTATGCGGCCCTTGACCTGAATCATTCCCAAATCTTCGTTCAACGAGTTGATGGGATAGAAGCGTGTGCGGTCGAGATAGCGGTAGGGGAAGTAGTAGAGCAGGTCGGCGTATGTTTTCACGCCCAACTCATCGGCAAGCGTCAGCGCCCGCTGCGGGCCGACGCCCTTCAGGTACATTATGTCAGTGTCGAGAATGTTCTGTGCCGCCATACCGATTCGGTTTCCGAATGCCAAAGGTGGAAAAAATAGAACGCAAACGCAAACTGAAAGTTAATTGGCTCACGTTTCCGTTTTTTATTTACTTTTGGTTGTTTGTTGAACGATTAAACACAATGCCTATGTGAATTGTTTGTAAGATATATAGATAATTAAGCGTTGCTTTGCTATTGCCACTGAAAATTCGCCAAATTTTTATTAGCAATCAATAGATGAAGTTAATGCTCACGCGTTGCGTGGGCTTACTTGTTTGATTGCAAGGGTGTTTGGCGATACCTCAGTGGAAAACAAAGTTTTAGTCCGCGTTTTTTTATTGTCTTTTCCCAATCTAGGACTGTTGTTATATTTAATAACCCCCCAAAAAAATGCTAAAGCTATGAAAATAAGAGTTTTACTTGTAGTTTTCGTCACAATGCTTGTGAAACAAGCGTTGGCACAGACAACTTTTGAATTTGGAAATTTAAAGTACACAGTAATAGGTACAAACACTGTTTCTGTAAGTAAAGGCTCAACCCAGCCTAATGGGGCGATTGATATCCCTTCGCAAGTTGAGTATAGTGGCATAACATATACAATCACATCGATCGCCAACTATGCGTTCCGACATTGCATTTTCCTGACACCTACATCGGTAACCATTCCTGAATCTGTGACAAGTATCGGTAGCGGTGCGTTCGATAATTGCAATGGCATTATTTATAATGAGTATGACAATGCATATTATTTAGGTAATGCCAAAAATCCATATTTATGGCTTATTAAAGCAAAATCAACTGAAATCACAACGTGCGCAATAAACGAAAATTGTAGTTTTATCTATAGCTCTGCGTTTATAAATTGCAGCAACCTTACATCAATAACTATTCCAGAATCGGTAACCACCATTGGCAGAGGTGCGTTCTCTGGTTGCAGTAGCCTTGCATCGGTAACCATTCCAGAATCGATAACCACCATTAGCGAAGGTGCGTTCTCTGGTTGCAGTAGCCTTGTATCGGTAACCATTCCAGAATCAGTGACAAGTATCGGAGGTAATGCGTTCAATGGTTGTAGTGGTCTTACATCTGTATCCATTCCTGAATCTGTGACAAGCATTGGCTACGGTGCGTTCGCTTATTGCAGCGGCCTTACATCGGTAACCATTCCCGAATCAGTAACCACCATTGGCGAAGGAGCGTTCTCTGATTGCAGTGGACTTACATCAGTAACCATTCCTGAATCAGTGACAAGCATCGGGAAAATATTCGAAAGATGTGATAATTTGGATTATAATGTGTATGGAAACGCTTTTTATCTTGGTAATGATGACAATCCATATGTTGCGTTAATAAAAGCGAAAAATACAAATGTGAACTCTTGTACAATACACGCTAATTGTCGATTTGTTTATAATAATGCGTTTGCTAATTGTACTAAACTACAAGAAATAATAATTCCGGATGAAGTTGCAATTATCGAAAACGGAGCATTTATGGGATGTTCCGCATTGAGTAAGGCAACTATAGGTATTTCAGTTGTGAAAATTGGTAATTCTGCGTTCTGTGACTGCAGTCGCCTTACATCGATAATCATTCCCGATTCAGTAACGAGCATAGGTAGCGATGTATTTAAGGGTTGCAGCGACCTTTCATCGGTAACCATCGGTAATTCTGTGACAAGCATAGGTGACCAAGCGTTCTACTATTGCTATCGCCTTAAATCGGTAACCATCGGTAATTCTGTAACAAGCATCGGCATTAGGGCGTTCTTTAATTGCAGCAGCCTTACATCGCTAACCATTCCTGAATCCATTACAAGTATTCAGAATTATGCGTTTAAAGATTGTCAGAAATTAATTAACGTTGTGTGTATGCCAACAATTCCGCCAACAATAAAAGAAGATCCCTTTATAGCGGCAGACACTATTTATGTTCCAGCAGAAGCAGTTAACAATTACAAATCCACAGCTATATGGAAATATAAAGAAATAATGCCGATTTACATTATAACAGCTAAGAGCTCAAATGAATTATTGGGCAAAGTACAAGGCGATAGTTTATTTTTTGGCGACAATATATTATCTTTCAAAGCAAATCCTGCCGAAGGCTATCATTTTGTAAAATGGAGCGATGGAAATTCTGATAATCCGCGCACTTATTCTACAGCAAAAGATACTTCATTTACTGCCATTTTTGAGGTACACACAGAAGTTGTAGATTCAGCAGTTGCAGCAACTTGCACAGAATCAGGCTTAACAGAAGGGAAACATTGCTCGGTTTGCAACACCATTTTGATGACACAAGATACTATTGATGCATTAGGTCATACCGAAGTAGTGGATGCGGCTGTTGCAGCAACTTGCACAGAATCAGGCTTAACTGAAGGAAAGCATTGCTCGGTTTGCAACGCTATTTTGGTGGCACAAGATACTGTTGATGCTTTAGGACATACTGAAGTTGTAGATTCAGCTGTTGCAGCAACTTGCACAGAATCAGGCTTAACTGAAGGAAAGCATTGCTCGATTTGCAACACCATTTTGGTGGCTCAGGATACTATTGATGCAGGTCACACAGAAGTAGTGGATGCGGCAGTTGCAGCAACTTGCACAGAATCAGGCTTAACTGAAGGAAAGCATTGCTCGGTTTGCAACGCTATTTTGGTGGCACAAGATACTGTTGATGCTTTAGGACATACTGAAGTTGTAGATTCAGCTGTTGCAGCAACTTGCAC
>CAMJCK010000027.1:0-49138 GCA_946404125.1 uncultured Bacteroidota bacterium
GGCTACACCTTCAAGGGCTGGGCAACCACGGCAACCGCAACGGCTGACGATGTTGTGACAATTGCAAGCAAAATGCCGGTTGGCGGTGCAACATACTACGCCGTTTGGGCTATCAACCGCTACACAATTGCGGTTACGGCTGCAAACGGAACAGTTAGCGGCACAGGCGATTATGAGTACGGCCAGACCGTAACGCTCACCGCCACAGCCGCTGCTCATTATCACTTTGTGAACTGGAACGGCAAAAATGAGCTGACCAACCCGACTATCAGCTTCACAGCCACTAAGGACAGCTCGCTCACGGCCAACTTTGCCATCGACCAGTTCACCGTGAACTTTGGCCCGGCCAACGGCGAAGGCGGCACAGTTACCGCAACAGCCAACGGCTCAACCATTGCTAGCGGCAGCAAAGTTGACTACGGCACCGAGCTGACACTCAACGCCCAAGCATCTTACAGCGGCTACTATTTCTTCCGCTGGAGCGATGATGAGACCACCAACCCGCGCACCCTCACAATTGTGAAAGACTCCACCATTGGCGCGGTGTATAAGAAAGAGTTCATTGCTGCCGACGGCTTAAAATACACACTCACAAGCAAAACAACCGTTAGTGTTGGCAAAGGCTCAACCGCACCAGTAGGTGAGCTCGACATTCCGGCTACTATAACTGATGCCGATGGCGACTCATTCAGCGTAACAAGTACGGCAGAAAACGCATTCAAAGAGTGCGGTGAACTGACATCGGTAAACATTCCTAACAGCGTAACAAGCATTGGTAGCGGTGCGTTCTATGGTTGCAGCAGTCTGGCATCAATAGGCCTTGAATATGGCTTGACAAGCATTGGCGAAAGTGCGTTTGCAGGTTGCAGCAGTCTGGAATCGGCAACCATTCCTGAAAGTGTAACAAGCATTGGCGAAAATGCGTTCAGCGGTTGCAGCAGCTTGGAATCGGCAAACATTCCTTCTGCAGTAACTTCGATTAAAGGCGCGTTCTATAATTGCAGCAACCTGACATCGGTAATAATTTCCGAAGGCATAACAAGCATTAGTGAAAATGCGTTCTATGGTTGCAGCAGCCTGACATCGACATCGGTATATATTCCCCAAAGTGTCACAAGCATTGACGATTATGCGTTCTATAATTGCAGCAGTCTGGAATCAATTGACCTTCCCAATGGCTTGACAAGCTTTGGAAGTCATGCATTCGAAAATTGTACCGGTCTGACATCGGTAACCATTCCCGAAAGCGTAACAAGCATTGGCAGTTATGCGTTCGCTTTTTGCTACAAACTGGCATCGGCAACCATTCCCAACAATGTGCGAACCATTGGCTACGAAGCGTTCTACCAGTGCCGAGCCTTAACATCGGTAAGCATTCCTGAAAGCGTAACAAAAATTGACGGTTCCGCATTCGCAAATTGCATTAATCTGGCATCGGTAACACTGCCAATCACTTGCACCACTGTCGGTTCTGACGCTTTCAGCAGTTGCTCGAAACTGACAATCTACTGCCAGGCCGCAACCGCGCCCGAGAATGTGCCGAGCAGCCAGGCGAAACTCAACTGCAAGGCCCTCAAGATTCAATCGGCAGATGAGACTCTGGGCACAGCAGCATTTGCAACCGTGGGCGGAATCGCCGCCGACGGCTCAACTTGGTATGCGGCCGGTGATGCAATTGAGTTGCAGGCCACGCCGAAGAGCGAAATGTATGAGCTCGACAAATACACGGTTGACGGCGCCGAGGTGACATCGCCCTACACGGTGACCGCGGACGCCACCATCACGGCAGTGTTCAAGAAGAAGAGCTTCACGGTGACGGCAACAGTAAACAGCGCCGCGATGGGAACAGTGACGGGCGGAGGCTCAGTTGAGTACGGCAGCGACGTGACGCTCACCGCCACGGCTATCGACCCGTATGAGTTTAAGGAATGGAACGACGGCAACACCCAGAACCCGCGCACGTTCATCGACGTTACCGAAGCGATGGAAATTCAGGCCATCTTCAAAGGCAAAGATTTCACCCTCAGCTGGAACTCCAACGAAGGCAGCGCTTTGAGCGGCTCGTACACAAGCGGTTTGGTTGAGTATGGCACGGAAATCACAGCACCCGACGACCCGACACGCGCAGGCTACACCTTCAAGGGTTGGGCAACATCGGCTACAGCCACCGAAGCAGAAACCGTGGCCGCAACAATGCCTTCTGAAAACACCACATACTATGCCGTATGGCAGCGGCTTACATCGCTCTACGTGGCTCCAACGGCTGGCTCACCGGCAATTGGAACAGCCGAAAAACCGTTTGGCTCGATTGCGGCGGCATTAGCTGTTATGAACAGCAATACAACAGATTACACCGTCTATATCAATGGCCAACTCACCGGCAACCAAGGTTTGGGCGACACGCTCAACACCCGCGCCAAGAGCATCACACTCTGCGGCTTGACGGGCACCACTGCCGACAGCCTCTATGGCAACAACTCGGGTAGGGTGCTCACCATCAGTACAACAGTTCCGGTAATAATCAGGAACCTGACAATCTCTGGCGGAAACGCTGCGGGTGACAATGGCGGCGGCATCTACATTGCCACTGGGGCAACCCTCACGCTTGCCGACGGTGCGCGTGTGAGAGGAAACAAAGCCTCACGCAACGGAACTGACGCTGAAACCAGTTGCGGCGGTGGTGTCTATAATGCCGGAACGCTGTTTATGTACGGTTCGGCAGTGATTGGCGACAGCACCAAACGCGTAGCGGCTCCAAGCTCTACCGATTGCTCGAACTCGGCAGGCCGAGGCTCAGGTTTGTACAACCAAAATGATGCCACGGCATATTTGGGTTACAGTTCTAAAACCCAGACGGCTGAGCTCACTGGCGGCATCTTCTATAACTACAACGCCGGTGGAGAAAACATTGAGGGCTCGGGAGTGTTCAATCGCGGTACAGTTAAGATGAACAGTGGTAGCATCGCCTACAATGGTTCATTTAGTTATGGTGCGGGTGTTCTCACCGAGGGCGCTGGCATTTTCGAACTGTCGGGCGGAAAAATCTGCAATAACGTGTCCACTTTTAACGGTGCCCAGGGCGGCGGCGTATGGGTGACGACCGGTTCGCAATTTATTATGACCGGCGGCGAAATCAGCGGTAACTCTGCCACACACGGTGCTGCCGTGCACGTTTCTAATAATGGTATATTCACTATTACAGGCGGAACTGTCCGCGGCAACAAGTCGCCATCGTCAAAGAGCGTCTGCTTCGAGCAAGGCAAATTCAATATTGGCGGCAGTGCGGTTATTGAAGATACAGTTAGGATGATTTCCGGCAACATAATCACCATCTGCAAGAAGTTCGACAATTCGGTCGGCGCCATAACCCTTGCACCTGACACTTACGCCAACAACCGCACCGTTCTTGCGCTTGCCGATACTGTAACATCGACTACTCTTGCGGCCGAAGTTGGCAAGTTCAAACTTTTGTCGAGTGGCGCCACCACCTGGTACATCAACGCCGAGGGCAAGCTGTGGGACGGCTTTGTGCAGGTTGACGGAGCCAACTTCGACGGCAGCACGACCATCAGCAACTCAGGCGTCTTCATCAAGGACCGCAAAATCACCATCCCCGACCTCATTGTCAGCGACCACGAGGTAACTCAGCGCGAGTATGAACAATACTTGACTTATTACGGAGTAGTTAACAATGATGAAAACCATCCGACATCAGGCAATGGACTCGGCGATGATTATCCAGCCTATTATTTGACCTGGTATGAGGCAATTATGTACTGTAACTTTAGGAGTCTGGCTGATAATCTTACCCCTGTCTATTACCTTACAGACAACTCTGGTGAAGAATTGGGCGGTACTGGTAATGGTAGGAATCCTTCTTCGTGGCTCGACGAAGACGTAAGCGGAACTAATATAGCCGTTTACAACGGGAAATATTATTACAATAGCACAGTGTTGTCAGAAAGACTTGATTATCAAGGTTCTACTGACGAAAACGGAGGAATCCGCTTTGACCATAATGCCAACGGCTGGCGTCTTCCAACCGAAATTGAATGGGAATACCTTGCGCGTGGCGGAAACCTTACCGCTAACAACCAGCAAAAGTTCAGCGGAACAAGCAGCGTTGATGAAGTTACAAATTACGCCTGGTACGGTGCAAACAGCGGCGCAAAATCACACGAAGTAAGAACCAAACTGCCTAACGCCCTTAATCTGTATGACTTGAGCGGCAATGTATTTGAATGGTGCTGGGACTGGCTTGGAAGCATAAACGCAGAGACGGATTTGACTGGTGCTTCGTCATCGACAGGCAGTCAACGAATTACCCGTAGTGGTGGCTGGGAACATAATGACACTACTTACATTACCGTCTATCATCGTCACAACAGTCCAGCGAGAGACCGCTATGAAAACCTCGGCCTCCGCATAGTACGCAACAACGTACGCTACGCCACAGTGGGCGGTGTTGCCTGCGCCGATAGCGCCTCAACCATAGCCGCCATTCTTGCCGCCGATGGCCTCACCGATGTGATTCTCTACCACGGTGTTTCGAAATATGCTTTGGGCAAGGCCGGTACTGAGGGCACATTCATCAATGCAATAAAGACCAACGAGCACGAAGATGCAAGGTTCAATCTTGTGGTGGCACAAAACGCTAACATTGAGCTCGAAGGTGAAGATTGCAAACAGATGTTCTACGGATGTGGGAATCTTCTTTCAGCTGATTTGAGAGGTTTGAACACGGAGAATGTTACCGATATGGAATATATGTTCGGTGAAAGTTCTAAACTCACCACGCTCGATTTGAGCAGCTTCAACACCGAGAAGGTTACCAAGATGGCAGGAATGTTCTCAAGATGCTCATCACTCACCACGCTTGATTTGAGCAGCTTCAACACCGAGAAGGTTACCAAGATGGCAGGTATGTTCAGTTATTGCGAGAAACTCACCACGCTCGATGTGAGCAATTTCGAAACCGATAACGTTACCGAGATGTATTCTATGTTCAGTGGTTGCGAGGCACTCACCACGCTCGATTTGAGCAGCTTCAACACAGCGAAGGTTAACAAAATGTACTCAATGTTCACAGGTTGCGAGAACCTCGAAACCATCTATGCTGCAGTTGGAGCCAACTGGTTTAAAGAGAGTGGTTTAACCTCGACTGATATGTTCTCTGGTTGCACCGCACTTGTAGGCGGCAAAGGCACTCAATGCGATACCAGCAGTGTTAAAGATGCCATCCGTGCCAAGGTTGATGGCGGTACGGGCAACCCGGGCTACTTCACCGAGCCGTACGCAATGGTTGGCGGTCGCGCTTACTATGATGCCGCAACAACAATTGCCGCCATCCGCGACGCCGCCGCCGACAGCATCTGCGTGGTGCTCTCGGGCCAGGTTTCAGCCGACGATTTGGGCAAAGCCGCAACCGAGAACACAATTATTTATGCAATTGCGAACACCTCGGCCAGCAAAGTCAGCCTTGTGGTGCCCGAGGGTGCGAATATTGTGCTTAACGCAGATTGCTCGAGAATGTTCGACGAATGTTCAAAACTTGTGTCGGCCGATTTGCGAGGCTTCAACACCGAGAATGTCACCAATATGAGCTATATGTTCTATGAATGCAGGGCGCTCACCACGCTCGATGTGAGCGGCTTCACCACAGCGGGTGTTACAAATATGAATAGAATGTTCTATGGTTGCGAGGCACTCACCTTGCTTGATGTGAGTGGCTTCAACACTGCGAGTGTTACCAATATGGAATGTATGTTCTGTCAATGTAAGGCACTTACTATGCTCGATGTGAGCGGGTTCAACACTGCGAGTGTTACCAATATGAGCTATATGTTCGATATTTGCGAATCACTCACTATGCTCGATGTGAGCAACTTCAACACCGCGAGTGTTACAGATATGAGCGGTATGTTCCGTGTTTGTGAGGCACTCACCACCATTTATGCCGCTGATGGAGCCGATTGGAATAAGAGTGGGTTAACATCGGGTTATATGTTCTACGATTGCAAAAAGTTGAAAGGCGGCAACAATACCGGATTCAACAGCAGCATCGTTGATGTCTCCCGTGCCCACATTGATGGCGGTCAGGACAATCCTGGTTACTTCACCGAGGTGTACGCCAGTGTAAACGGCCAGCCTTGCGCCGATAGCGCCTCAACCGTAGCCGCCATTCTTGCCGCCACCGACACGGTTGACATTGTGCTCTCAAACCACGTTACAGCAAGTGCTTTGGGCAAGGCAGATGGAGCCTATATTAACCCAAGCGGAATTATGGGCGCCATCTACAACACCAATGAAAAAAGCGATGTATGGTTCCGTCTTGTTGTGCCAGAAGGGGCGAATATTGTTTTGACGGGTGATGATTGCAAAGGGATGTTCGATTGTTGTGGGAACCTTGTGTCGGTTGATTTGCGAGGATTTAACACCGAGAATGTTACCGATATGAGCAGAATGTTCCGAGGATGCCATGCACTTACATCGCTTGATTTGAGCGACTTTAACACCGCGAAGGTTACCAATATGGAAAGTATGTTCGAATTATGCTCGGCACTCACCACGCTCGATGTGAGCGGCTTCAACACCGCGATGGTTACCGATATGGAAAGAATATTCCAGAATTGCTCGTCACTCACCACTCTTGATTTGAGCAACTTCAGCACCGCGAATGTTACCAATATGAGAAGTATGTTCAATTGCTGTTCGTCACTCACCACCATCTACGCGGCAAGCGGAGCCAATTGGAATAGAAGTGGGGTAGAATCAGTAAATATGTTCGTATACTGCGAAAATCTTGTAGGCGGCAACAACACTGGATACGAAGATGATTACACCGATGCCGAATATGCCCGCATCGATAAAGACGGCCAGCCGGGCTACTTCACCCTGAAATATGCCATAGTTGGCGGAGTTATCTGCCCCGATAAGGAATCAACCATTGCGGCCATCGGCAACGCCACGGCCAACGACACCATCGAGGTGGTGCTTTCAGGCGCGGTTTCGGCTGAAGATTTGGGCAAGGCAGGAACTGATGAAACAATCATCAATGCCATCAAGAACAGCCCGGCATACATAAAGCTTGTGGTGCCCGAGGGGGCGAATATTGTGCTTAGCGGAGATGATTGCTATGATATGTTCTACGGCTGCGAGAAGCTTATATCGGCCGATTTGCGAGGTTTCAATACAAGCAATGTTACTGATATGAGATGGATGTTCTATTCTTGCTCTTCGCTCACCACGCTCGATTTGAGCAGTTTCAACACTGAGAATGTCATCGATATGAGCCAGATGTTCAATGGTTGCAAAATGCTTGACACGCTCGATTTGAGCAGCTTCAATACAGAGAAGGTTACTGATATGAGCTATATGTTCGAACGTTGCTTGAAGTTAACCACGCTCGATTTGAGCAGTTTCAAAAACGATAATGTAACCAATATGAATGCTATGTTCCAAAATTGCGAGGCACTTACCACCATCTACGCCGCAGTTGGAGCCAATTGGTACAAAGCGAGTGGTTTGTCATCGACAAATATGTTCAGAGAATGCTCGAAACTTGTAGGCGGCAGTGGCACCACATACAGCAGCAGCCATACCGATGCCACCTATGCCAAGATTGATGGTTTGAATGGAGAACCGGGCTACTTCACGGCGAAACTGCTCAGCTACTATGTGAATCCGGCAACGGGAAGCACCGGCAACACGGGCCTTTCGGCAGAAAGTCCGCTGCCAAGCCTTGCCGCAGCATTTGCCAAGATGAACGACCGCACAATGAACTACAACATCTTTGTGAGCGGCAAGCTCACCGGTGCGCAAGGTCTGGGCGACACGCTCAACACCCGCGCCAAGAGCATCACGCTCACCGGCCTGAACGGCTGGAGCGAAGGTGTTCCGCAGGATACGCTTGACGGCGGGTTCACTACAAATACTGAGAACGGCCGTCCGCTCACCATCAGCACCACAGTGCCGGTAACCGTCAGGTATCTGGCCCTCGTTGGCGGATACAACAGCACCAACGGCGGCGGATTGTACGCCGCGGAAAACAGCCGAGTCACGTTAGACAGCAGCTATGTTGCCGGAAACAAGACGGCGGTTAAGGGAGCTGGCATCTATCTTGCCGAAGGCTCAGTAGTAACAATGAGCAGTACGGTAATCGATGGCAATATGATAACCGAAAAAGCAAGTAATACCGCCGGCGAAGATGTCAAAACCTGTGGAGGTGGTGTCTATGTTGGTCGCAGTGCAACATTTGATATGAAATCAGGCTCAATAATCGGGAATATCACAACAGATGGCAGTGGCGGTGTGTTTGTGCGTGGCACATTCAATATGTATGGTGGAACCATTTCGACAAATAAGCGAACTAATAATGTTACTCATCAGACTACTAGCAATACCTATATTACGGATGTTGAGATTGACCCGCCTGGCACATTCAACATGTATGGAGGAACAATCACACAGGACGAGAACAGTACGCTTACAGTTTGGAACGGTGCGGTATGCTTGTTTGCTGCTGACTATGACAGCGGCACGGCCGCATTCAATATGCACGGCGGCTCCATAACGAAAATGAAGCAAACCCAAAACAAAAACAGTTCTGTGTATTTGCAGGGATCAACAAACGCACCTTGTGTGTTCAATATGTATGGCGGTGAAATCACAGACAACCAGGCGAAAACTGGCGGAGCGCTTTATATTGACGGTAACAGCACCGCAACATTGAAGGGCGGCCTCATCAGCGGAAACACAGCCACCACCAGCGGCAATGGTGTGTATGTGAATTCTGCCACCGCGAAGCTTATTTTGAGCGACAGCATAAAATTCAGTGCCAACGATGACATATACCTTAATTTCACAACCTCCAAAAGCAAAGTTCACCTGCTGAACACGCTCACAGCCGAAGCGCCTGTTGCCACAATCAGTGTGGCGAGCGGCAAATACAGCACATCAACCCAGGTGCTCGACCTTGCCGATGGCGCAACAACAAGCATTGGGGATGAGTGCGGGAAGTTTGCTATGGCCAACACAAGCTGGTGTGTAAATTCCAGTGGCTACTTGGCTGAGGCCGTCGGTGTAACCTTCAACCCCAACGGCGGCACCGGAACAATCGCATCGCAGATTGTCGTCAAAGGCGAAACTGCCATCAAACCGGCTACCGCTCCAACGCGCAGCGGCTATGCCTTTGCAGGATGGTTCACCAGTGCGGCCTGCACCGAGGCATTCAGCTTTGCCGGGGCAATAACCAAAGACACAACACTTTATGCGAAGTGGAAACAAGGCGTTGCCGAAACAGTCGACGGCAAGGAGTACGCAAAATTCTCAATTACAACACCGGAAGAATACATTGCTCTGTTTAATGAGATAGACACCAACTACCATACCGGAGATATTTATGTGAGCATCGAGAACGACTTAACACTCGAAAATGTCGGCTACAACCTGAAAGACGGCTTCAAGGGACTCATCGACGGCCACGGGCACACTATTACACTTAAATCGGTTAAGTCAAGTATGTATTTCAGCTTGTTTGGCTTTACCAACAAGGGAATTATACAGAATGTCAAGGCACAGCTCGATGCATCGTTCGGTGATATGATAGTTACGCGCGAATCGGGAGCAATCTGTCAGTGGTTCCTTGGTATGTTGACTACGAACGGGAAAGGTGGCATTCTCCGCAACTGTTGGAATGATATGTCGGCCGATGCCGAGGTGATGAATGCATCAGGAGGTATCTGTAATAAAAACGAGGGTCTGATTGAAAACTGCATCAATACGGGTAACTTATATTGTGTAATCAACCTTAACTGGGGAGGCCGGTTCGGGCGTGTTGGTGGAATAGCAGGTGATAACGATGGCGGAGCAATCATCAGAAACACCGTGAACTGGGGCACAGTTAAATTGAAAACAACAACGAATTGGGGCGATAATATTCTTGGTTTGCCAGGAGCGATATGCGGCGGCTCGTATGAGGGCAGCCTGATAGAGAACACCTATTGGCGCGAGAGTTGTATTTGGGCCAACATAGATGAGTATGAAGACCCTGCACCAACCAATTATATGATTTACAACTCCAGCTACCAACGGGGAGGCACTGTAACCGGCTGCGGCTATTTCACTGAGGATGGCACAATCACAGCCGGAACCACCGAGATGTGCGGCAGCGAGCAGACATTGGGCTACGGCAACTCATTGCTCAATGCGCTGAACAGCTACGTTGAAGGCCAAAACAACCCCGCCCTCAAGCAGTGGAAGACAGTGGATGGAAAGGTTGTGCTGGATTTAGAAGAAAACTGAGAAACGGAGTAATTGAGAAAAGGCACCACCTGGGCAGCGGGTGGTGTTTTTTTTGAGGATGGTGGGTAAAGGGTGCCACCCGTACCAAGATTGCCGGCCTGAACGGGCCGCCGGGTTACTTCACCGAGAAGCAATAAGAGGCATAGAACAACGGAAAAGCGAAACGGCCCCCTCCGGCAGCGGAGGGGGCCGTTTTTGTTTGAGAGAGATGGGACCAAAGGATGCACGGCGGGACGCTAGAGCGCAAGGTGGTGCGGTTTTTGGATTGCGATGACGCAATTCAAAGGGGCAATCGGAGTGAAAAGTGTTACAATTAGAACGAAAAGTGCTACGTTTATAATGTTTGTCCGCGTCGTTGCGGACAAACCACGCGGGCTGTGACTGAGAAGGCACAACCCGGAGCATTTCAGGCTGTACCGGTGATTCGCAGCGCTACCGTTTTGTGGCGCTGAACCAGATTGGAAGGTGGCTGGCGGAGTGAGAGTTTGCTGCAGGATGCGGAGATGCGAAAGATTGGAACTTACAGGTTCATTCTTCCAGAGTGCAGCCTTATGTGGGGGCGGCCGGCTGGCAGTTGCACTTTTCTTGGTGTCGGTTATGCAAATCCGTTTTTTCAGGCGTTTGATTGAATGTTTTGAATTTTTGTGTTTTCAGAACATTCCGTAGTTAAAAAACACCGCACATATCGCCGAAAAAACTAAATTGCCAACCTGTTTCTGAAAAAGCAACTTAAAATATCTACAAGAATGAAACACAACACACTACGTAACAGTATTTTAGGACTTGTGGCCATTTGCGGCGCATCGTTCTTCACATCGTGCTCTAACCAAGCGCCAGCCATCGCCGACAAGGCTCCGGCAATGCCCGGCAACCCTTTCCTTCCGCTCTGGGAGCACATCCCCGACGGCGAGCCTTACGTGTTTGAGGACCCCGACAATCCGGGACAGCAGCGCGTCTATATTTACGGCTCGCACGACAGCCGCCTGACCGACTACTGCGGCCGCGAGCTGGTGGTTTGGTCGGCATCGGTCAACGACCTTATGCACTGGCGATACGACGGCGAGATTTTCAGCGTGAACAAGAATGCCAACGGCGAGCTCCTGAGCCCCGACAGCGTTGCCGACGTACTTTTTGCACCCGATGTTACTCTTGTGACTAACGCCGACGGCACAAAGACCTACTACCTCTACCCCAACAACCAGGCCGGCGGCCGCAACGGAATGGTGTGCAAAAGCTCTCGCCCCGACGGACCGTTTGAGGTTTGCAACTGGAACAAACAAAACCCGAATGTGAACGACGGCGTTCTGGCATTCGACCCGGCGGTGTTTGTCGACGACGACGGTAAGATTTACGGCTACTGGGGCTTCAACCGCTCGTATGCCGCCGAGCTCGACCCGGCCACAATGGCAACCGTGAAGCCGGGAACGAAAATCGTAGAAGATATGGTTTCGGGACGTATGCAGGAGGGCGTTTTCAGCTTCTTCGAGGCATCGTCAATCCGCAAGATAAAAGACAAATATGTGTTCATCTACAGCCGTTTCACCAAAGACGGCGAGTTTGGCCTGCCAGTGTCGAACTACACTCTGGCCTACGCTTACGGCGATAATCCGCTTGGCCCCTGGACCTACGGCGGCACCATTATCGACGGCCGCAGCCGCGAGGTGAACGAGCAGGGCGACACCATCGCTTCGGCCACCATCGACGGCAACACCCACGGCAGCATTTGCGAGATTAACGGACAATGGTACGTCTTCTACCATCGCCAAAGCGGACTCAACGAATACGCCCGTCAGGCAATGGTTGCGCCCATCAGCGTTGAGGTTGAGGAAGGCAAAGGCGGCAAGGTTGTCATCAGCGAGGGCGAGTACACATCGGAAGGTTTCGCGCTCAACGGACTCGACCCCTTCGAGCGCCACTCGGCCGGCATAGCCTGCTGGTACACAGGTACGAAACCCGCCGTACACACCTGGCCGAACAACACGTTCTACGGCTCGTATGTGGCCGCTACTTACGGCGACAGCGACAAGTTTGACGCGCCTTACGACATCCGCAACAACACCAACCCGGTGGTGAACAACACCGACGGCTCGATTGTGGGCTATAAGTACTTCAACTTCGAGGCCGACCGTCTGGCCAACAAAGGCAATCTGCTGCTCGTTTTGCGGCTTATTCCCGAAGGAATCGACGGCACCATCGAGATTATGCTCGACCGCCCCTGGACCTCGCAAGGCGGCAAGAAGATTGGTGAGACGAAGATTAATGGCGGCTGGGAGAAAGCTGACTGGGATGTGGCGATAGGCATATCAAACGATGCCGTAGCTAACTACCTCGCAGGCAAGCACGCCATCTACTTTGTTTTCAAATCTGACACCAAAGAGAAATCGCTCTGCACACTCAAGGACTTTGTTTTCACGTTCGACGATTGATTGCAGATAACACGCACAAAAAAGCCCGGCCGGTTGGTCGGGCTTTTGTTTTTATAATGCTCACTCCTATCCTATTTCAGCCGTCCGCCCACGGTTTCCCAGTTCACAATGCGCCACAAGCCGGCCACATAATCGGCGCGGCGGTTGCGATAGTCGATGTAGTAAGCGTGCTCCCACACATCGACAACAAAAAGCGGATTCAAGCCGCTGCGCAACGGGCATCCAGCATTCGACTCCTTGGTAATCACCAGCTTGCCGCCCTTGTCCTGCGACAACCAAACCCAACCCGAACCAAACAGCGATGTGGCGGCCTGCGCAAACTGCTGCTTGAACTCGTCGAAACTGCCGAACGAGGCGTTGATGAGCTCGGCCAAGCGGCCGCTTGGAGCGCCATCGTCGTGCGGACGGCTCAGCTGCATAAAGTAGAACACGTGGTTGAAAATCTGCCCGGCATTGTTGAAGATGGGGCCGTCGGGGGCTTTCCTGATGATGTCCTCAACGCTCTTGCCCTCGAACTCGGTGCCCTGCACAAGCATCGATAGGGCGTTCACATAACCCTGAAGGTGCTTGAAATAGTGATACTCAACAGTTTCGCGGCTGATAATCGGCTCCAACCGAGTGTCAGCATACGGCAATTCTGGCATTTGAATCTTCATAGCTCGTTGTTTTTTGAATGAAACAAATATAGAGTTTTTTTGAGCTAACGGCCAATACCTACTCCCCGTATCGGCAAAAAAGTTTAATGAAATTTTATTTATAGGTGTGCGGAACGTACTTTTATTTCCCCTTCCCCGCCCCATTCCGTAATTCACGTAAAAAGCCGCGGCGGGTACACCTATAACAAATAAAAGTTAGTTTTGCGGAATTGTGAAATTGGCTGCGGTGGCACTTTGCTGGCTGGCCAATTTCAAAAGGTTTTGAATATATCAATTTGAATTACAATAAAATGGACAAGCAGTTACTATTAGGTGCCGAAGCGGTTGCCGTGGGTGCAATCGATGCGGGCATTTCTGGCGTTTACGCCTATCCTGGCACGCCGTCGACAGAAATAACAGAATTCATTCAGAAATCGAAGGACGCGCAGAGCCGCAAAATCCGCTCGAAATGGGCGGCCAACGAGAAGACGGCCTACGAAGCCGCGCTCGGAATGTCGTTTGCAGGCAAGCGCAGCATTGTGTGTATGAAGCACGTGGGCCTGAACGTCTGCGCCGACCCGTTTATGAACTCGGCCATTACGGGCGTCAACGGCGGCCTGATTCTGGTGGTTGCCGACGACCCGTCGATGCACTCTTCGCAAGACGAGCAGGACTCGCGCGCCTACGGACGCTTTGCGATGCTGCCGCTGCTTGAGCCCGCAACGCAACAGGAAGCCTACGATGCCGTCCGCTTTGGTTTGGACCTGTCGGAAGCCGTGAAACTGCCTGTTGTTCTACGTCTTACAACACGTATGTCGCACTCGCGCGCCGTTATTGAGCGCAAAGCGATGCGCGACCAAAACGCCTTCAACCCCGATGTGAACACGCGTCAGTGGATTCTGCTGCCTGCAATCGCCAAAAAGAACTACGCAGGGCTGATTGACAAGCAGACGGCAATCGAGAAATCGTCGGCCGCGTCGCCGTTCAACAAGGTTGTCGAGGGCAATGGCAAGAAGGCCGTTATCGCCTTCGGCATTGGCTACAACTACGTGATGGAAGTCTGCAAGACCAACAACCTTGAGTTGCCTGTTCTGAAGATTTCGCAATATCCGCTGCCCAAAGATATGGTGCAGTCGTTTATCGATAAATACGATGATATTCTGATAGTTGAGGAAGGCTACCCGATTTACGAGGAACTGCTTCGCGGATTCTCTGACAACAAGAAATTCCGTGGCCGCCTTGACGGCGCTCTGCCGCGAATGGGCGAACTCTCGCCCGACGCCGTGGCACCCGCGCTTGGCGTGAAACCCGTTGTGGGTCAGCCTGTTCCCGACATTATGGTGAACCGCCCGCCCGCACTCTGCGTGGGCTGCAGCCACCGCGACCTGTACGAGGAACTGAACAGCGTTCTGGCCAATTATCCGAACAAATGCGTGTTCGGCGACATTGGCTGCTACACTCTCGGCGCTCTGCCACCCTACTCGGCAATCAACTCGTGCGTTGATATGGGCGCGTCGATAACAATGGCCAAAGGCGCCGCCGAATCGGGCGTGCACCCTGCTGTGGCCGTCATTGGCGACTCAACCTTCACCCATTCGGGAATGACGGGCCTGCTCGACTGCGTCAACGACAACGTGCAGGTAACTATCATTATTTCAGACAATTCGACAACCGCAATGACTGGCGGTCAGGACTCGGCAGGAACCAACAAGATGGTGGATATCTGCAAGGGTCTGGGCGTTGAGCCTGAACACATTGTAACGATTGTCCCCGTCAAACCGCGCCTTGAGCAGAATATCGAAATCATTAAGAAAGAGATTGATTACAAGGGCGTTTCGGTGATTCTTGCACAACGCGAGTGTATGCAGACACTGGCACGGAAGAAGAAGGCGGCGAAGAAATAAGGAATGTGTAAAGAGTAAAGGTAAAAGAGTAAAGGCCAAAGAATTACGAGTTACGAATTATGAATTACGAACTGATTTCACAAACGTTAATCATTACTCATTAAACATTACACTTTACTCAAAATCAATCAAAAATCGAAAATCAAAAATCGTAAGAATATGGAAAGAAACATAATAATTGCAGGCGTTGGCGGACAGGGAATTCTGACCATTGCCACAATTCTGGATATGGCCGCAATGCACGCGGGGCTGAACATCAAGCAGGCCGAAGTGCACGGAATGAGCCAGCGCGGCGGCGAAGTTCAGACACACCTGCGCATCGCTGACGGCGAAATCTTCTCAGACCTGATTCCGATGGGCGAAGCCGACCTGATTCTGTCAGTTGAGCCGCTCGAATCGCTCCGCTATCTGCCTTATCTGAAGAAAGATGGTGCAATTGTAACATCGGATGAGCCATTCAAAAACATTGGCAACTACCCCGACGAGCAGAAGGTGATGGACACCATTCGCAAATCGGCCGAGAACGTGGTGTTTGTTGATGCCACAAAGATTGCCAACGAGTTGGGCAACCCCAAATCGTACAACATTGTGATGCTGGGCGCCGCCGCTCGGTTCATTGGCATTAGCAACGCCGATTTTGAGTGGGCCATTGGCAACCTGTTCGGCTCAAAAGGCCAGGAAGTGGTGGATTTGAACATAAAAGCATTTTACGCAACTACTAAATAATCAAATCGTTATGGGATATTGGAACCAACGAATAGAGTGTATGGAACGCACCGAGATGCGTGCCCTGCAAACCGAACGCCTGAAACGTGTGGTTGACCGCGTCTATCACAACTGCCAGCCATACCGCGAGCGTATGCAGGCCGCAGGCGTCAAACCTTCTGACATTCAATCGATTGACGACATTTGCAAGCTGCCGTTCACTTCGAAGAAAGACCTGCGCGACTACTATCCGTGGGGACTGCTGAGTTCGCCGCTGTCGGACATTGTGAAGATTCACGCTTCGTCGGGAACCACGGGCAAGCCGATTGTGGTTGGCTACACCCGTAACGACATTGCCGACTGGGCCGAAGCGGGCGCCCGCTGCCTGACGGCTTACGGCCTTGGCAAAGACGATGTGATTCAGGTTTCGTACGGCTACGGCCTGTTCACTGGCGGCCTTGGCGCTCACGACGCATCAATGAACATTGGCGCCGTCACCATCCCAACATCGGCAGGAAACACCGAGAAGCAGCTGCTGCTTATGCACGACCTTGGCACAACCGCCCTGGCCTGCACACCATCGTACGCGCTCTATCTGTCGGAATCGCTTGAGAAATCGGGCATTCCGCGCAACGAGATAAAACTGAAAGTGGGCATCTTCGGCGCCGAACCGTGGACCGAGGAAATGCGCAAAGAGATTGAATACCGCCTGGGAATCAAGGCTTACGACATCTACGGCCTGACCGAGATTTCGGGCCCTGGTGTCGGCTTCGAGTGCGAATGTCAGAACGGCACCCACCTGAGCGAGGACCTTTTCTACCCCGAAATCATCAACCCCGAAACGGGCGAGGTTCTGCCCGACGGGCAAGAGGGCGAGCTGGTTTTCACCACACTCAACAAAGAGGGAATGCCGCTCATCCGCTTCCGCACCCGCGACATCACCAGCATCACACACGAGCGCTGCGCCTGTGGCCGCACACTGGCCAAAATGTCGCGCATCCTTGCCCGCACCGACGATATGCTTATCATCCGCGGCGTGAACGTCTTCCCGTCGCAGGTCGAGGCCGTGCTCTGCACTCTGAAAGAGGTTGAGCCGCACTTCTTCATCACTGTGGACCGCGTCAACAACACCGATACATTCGACATCGACGTTGAAGTGAAGGAAGAGTTCTATTCTGATATGATGAGCGAAATGGAGAAACTGCGCAAGAAGATTGCTCACGCCATCCAAAGTGTTGTCGGCATCCAGCCGAACATCCGCCCTGTGGCACCGAACACCATCGAACGCAGCCAAGGCAAGGCTAAACGAGTTATGGATAAGAGGAAGTTTAAATAAAAGTTTAGATGGTTAGAAGTTTAGAGTTTAGTTCTATAGCTATAAATGAAAAACGGCAGCCGAGTGGTTGCCGTTTTTCTTATAATCTGTTGTGAATCTATTTCTTCGCCTTCTTCTCGGTTCCTTCAAAAAGTTCTTTCAGCGAGCCGAGCGAACTCAGCACGCCTGTGGCTTCGTACGGCATAAAGACGGTCTTTGAGTCTTTGCTGCCGGCCAGTTGCTCAAAGGTTGAGATGTACTTCATTGCAATCAGGTATTGTGCCGGGTCGAAATGGGCGCTCTGGTCGATGGCTTCGCTTATCAGGCGGATGCTCTTGGCTTCGGCTTCGGCAACCTTGATTTTTGCTTCAGCTTCGGCTTCGGCACGCAGAATTTGAGCCTGCTTGCGGCCCTGAGCCTGATTGATTTCGGCATCGCGCATACCTTCGGCTTCCAAGATGGTGGCCTTTTTGTGACCTTCGGCTTCAAGGATGGTGGCACGGCGCTCACGTTCGGCACGCATCTGTTTTTCCATCGTCTGACGGATTTCGACAGGTGGGTTAATATCCTGAAGTTCAACGCGATTCACCTTCACGCCCCACTTGTTTGTGGCTTCATCGAGAATAAGGCGCAGTTTGGTGTTGATGGTGTCGCGCGATGTGAGCGTCTCGTCGAGCTCAAGCTCACCGATGACGTTACGCAGCGTGGTCTGTGTGAGTTTTTCAATCGCATCGGGCAGATTTTCAATCTCATAGACGGCCTTCACAGGGTCCATAATCTGAAAATAGAGCAATGCGTTTATTTCCAAATTCACATTATCCTTGGTAATCACATTCTGACGCGGGAAATCGTAAACCGTCTCTCGGATGTCGATGCGCGGACGGTCGACAAAACGCACGTACTTGGTACCGTTATATTCAGTCACATAGCGCCATTTCACCGGGCGCGGCTTGTCGATAATCGGCCAGATGATGTTGATACCCGACGACAACTGCCGGTTAAATTTTCCCAAACGTTCAACGACCATCGTTTCCGACTGTTTGACGACCTTGAAGCCGGCCATCGCGAAAATCAGGACGAACAATGCTATTACAAATAGCAGAACCAATGTTGCACTCATTTTTTAACTGTTTTTTGGTTTAACATAAAGTATGATACTGTCGATTTTAACCACTTCGACGGGTGTTCCGGCGGCAATTTCAGAACCGTCGAGCGTGCGTGCCTGCCACACAACGCCGTCAAGGCTGATTGAACCCGAATCGCAGTCGATTTGCTCCTTTGCCTTTGTCACGCGGCCAATCATCGCGTCGGAATTGGTTGGCGCGCCCGTTTTGTCGAGCCACCGCAGCACCACCGGCCTGATGGCGAACATTGTGACCGCCGTGCCGCAAATGCCGATGAATAGCAGCCAGGATGCCGAATCGGTGACCAACGAAGCCAGACCGGCACAGAAGAACCCGATGCCGACCGAGCCCGCCACAAACGACGGCGTGAAAATCTCGATGATGAACATCAGCACCCCGATGATGAAAAGCAGGGTTGTCAAATTCATAAAATCCATAATAGTAGTTTTAAAAAATTGATATTTAACACGGTATCACCGCACTTGCGCCGGCGGCGAAACACTCAAACAAGGTAGTGAAAGTTTTGGTTGCGCCAAACACCACGGCGATATTTTTCGGCACACCGCAAATACATCGGAACAAAATATTTTTAACCACGGAAAGCACGAAAAACACGGGACTAACAAATGAACAAGTTCATTTGTGGACTAAATTCCGTGATTTCTGTGTGTTCGTGGTCAATATAATTTCTGTGGTTTGTAAAATTCAGTGAAAAACGCAATCGAACATTTTCACAAATTCTTTTATATTTACACAAAAGCCGCAACAATCGGTTTTGGCGCGTCCGACGGCCGCAAGTTGCTGCAAATCAGTTTTGTTGAACATTATAAAACATCAGATTATGATAGTAAAACAACTTTCGGTTTTCTTGGAGAACAAAACCAACAGCCTGAATACGATGCTTGAGGTGCTGACGGCGCAGGGCATCAATATGTCGGCATTCTGCGTGGCCGACGCCTCTGATTACGGCATTGTGCGGTTCATTGTGGGCCGCCCCGAGCTGGCTTATAAGATATTGAAAGAGAACAATTACACCGTTACGCTGACCGATGTGGTTTGTATGGTTGTGCCCCACGAGTCGGGCGGTTTGCACAAGGCTCTGAAAATCATCTCGTCGAACGGCATCAACATTGATTATATGTATGCCTTTGCCGACGGCGGCAGCGCCAAAGTGGTGATTCGCAGCGACTCGAACGAGCGTCTGATTGACATTCTGCAAGCCAACAAAATGGAGCTGGTTGCTTCGAACCAAGTTTACAACGTCGATTAAATGGCTGATTTACTGAATACTGCCAAACGGTTCTTCGGCACCGACCGTTTTGTGGAAACCTGCGGAATTGAGATTGTGGAGTGCCGCGAGGGCTTTGCTAAGTGCCAAGTGACCATTGCCGACAAGCACCTGAATGGCATCAACGCCATTCAGGGCGGTGTGCTGTTCACCATTGCCGATTTTTCGGCGGCTGTGGCGGCGTTCACGCTTGGGCGCGTGGCTCTGTCGATAAATGCCGACATATCGTTTTTCAGGAACTGCAACAGCGGCCTGCTGACAGCTGAGGCCACAGTAATCTCGGCCACGAACAACCTGTGCACGTGTAGCGTTGATGTTGTTTGCAACGGCCAAAAACTTGCTAATGTGAAGGTTGGACTGTTCAGAACAAAACAGGAGATTCCGAGCGAATGAGGCCGTTAGCCGACGCACAAAAAAGATTTTCAACCGGAATGCAGATTATTGCGTTTCGGTTTTTTTCGCGAAAAGCGATTCGGTGGAAAACCTGAAGTCGGCACTCAGCCGAGCAAACCGCGGAACGCCTCAACAACGCTATCCTCGGAGTATTTTTCAAGGAAAACATTGCGGCAGTACTGATTGAACCGCGGACGCGGATTGTTGATGAACGACTGAATGGCGCTGATGAATTCCTGCGCGGTGTTGCATTTGCCGCCGGCCTTGCCGTAATCGAGCGCATAGCCCTCAAAAGCCTCGTCGGTGCCGATGATGTTCTTTCCGTACATCAGGCTCTCGCAGGTTTTCACCTTCATTCCGCTTCCCTTGAAAATTGGCAGAACCATTATATCGGCCTCCTCAAAATAGGGGAGCAAATCGGGGGCGTCGCCCACAATCTCAACATTTTCAGGAACATAATAATTATCGCGGATACGACCCATCCCCTTCCCCACAATTTTCATAGTTATGCTGACGTGCGGATAGACGTTCTTTGAAAACCACTCGATTCCCTCGCAGTTGGGCTCGAAATAGGAACCCAGAAACAGGCAGACCGGCTTTGCCGATGTGTTTTGCTGCGGATATTCAGCCTTTTGGTAGCAGTCGCGGAAAGTTACCGGAACCATAGCGTCGGCCATCCGGCCATACATTTTGTTGATGATTTCGGCATCGCGCGAATTGAGCGCCACAATGCGGTCGGAATACTGGCACGTCCACCGGTCGTTTTTGTCGGCGCAGCGCGATATGACAAACCGCCAGGGCTTGTGCTCCAGCTTGGCGTTGAAATAGAGCACCTCAACATTATGGAAGAAGCTGATAATACGGCCTTTATAACCATTCGCCTTCAGATTTTTGGCCAGAATGCCGAAAACACTGCGCCCCACAAAAACGTAATCGTACTCCTCGGCCTTGAGGGCGATTTCTCGGACTCTTTTGGGTGTCAGACCGAAATAGTAACCAAACGGGAACCAAAACGCGCCTTTAAGATATTCGGCAATTCCGCGCCGCCGCGTCTCGTCGTGGATATAGACAGTGTCGATGTTGGACTCGCCCAACAGCCTGGCCAGAATATCGAAGTTCTTTTGCGAGACCTGCTCGCCGCCCTCCAGGATTCTGCCCGATTTTTTGTATCGAATGAAAAGCAGTTTCTTCATCGGAAAAACAACATATACAGTTTCTTCATTATTGCATTCAAGGCCCGGTTGACAAGCTCGAACCAAGCCGGCCACCGCTTATGATGCTTGTGCCAGTAACTCATTGCGTTGCAACGAATTATCTTGTTTTCGGGATATAGTTTTATCTCGCCGAGCCCGAATTTGCGGCAAGCCTTTTGGTAGCCGTCCTCCAGCTGCGCGAAATGCTCCAAGTTGAAGTCTTTTCGCTCAATATCAAACAGATGGCTCTTGCATATCAGCCTCAAACGGTTCAAGTAGTATTGGCGGAGGAAATTCTGACGCTCGTTGCTCAGGCCGTCTAGTCCGCGGCTCTCCAAAAATGCCAGAATCTGCGAGGTAATCTTCTCCTGCTGCGCGATGCTTTTGTTCAGCACCTTCGGGTCCATAGTCTGCCCCTCGCGGTCCATATTGTACTGATAGAGGTCGAGGTTGAAGAATACCACATCGCTGGCATAGAACAAGGGATAGGTGTCCCACTCCAAATCGGTATATGATATGCCCTCGGTCTGGACGTAATGGTTCCGGCGCAGCATCTCGGTCCGATAGGTGATGGCGTGCATCATAAAAAACCTGATGTAACCGCCGCCAAGCACATAGTCGAGGCTGTATTTTTTGCCGTACTCATAAGGCTCCTTGCCGTAGAGATTATATTTGGCCAGTTCGCGCCTGCCGCCCGGGTGGATTATCGTGAAATGCGTCAGAATGAAATCGGCGTCAACGCTTTTCAGCGAGTCAAGATACTGCAGCAGTGCGTCGGAATTGAACCAGTCGTCGCTGTCGAGCACCTTCACATACTTGCCTTTGGCCACGGGCAGCGCCGCGTTGATGGTGGAGCCGTAGTTGCCATTGGGCTTGTCGATGACCGTAACCGTATCGGGGAACCGCTCCTTATAGCTGTTGGCAATGGCAAGCGAGCCGTCGCGGCTGCCATCGTTGACCACAATGGCCTCAAGCTGCTCCAGCGCACCATCGACAAGCAGAGAGTCGAGACACCTCGGAAGCAAGGCCTCCATATTGTAGGTTGGGATGATTATGGAAAGAAGTTTGCTCATTTATCTGATATTCTATTATTTGCAACTATTCTGCCGCCCGTAAGCACAGCCAGCATTTTCGGCATAAATTTATTCATTATTAAATATATGCAATGACAGATTGCGTAAACCAAAACCGTGCCCAAAACAAGCGACGCGAAATTCAGGACGTTATTCGCGGGATGTAAAAGCAATGTTATCAGCCAATTAACCGCATCGACAACCAAAACCATATGTGCCATATACACAAAAAACGAACTTTTTGACAATGCGCCAACCGGGCTGTGTTTTTCAGATAGCGCCGCACACAAATTAAAGAATAGAGGAATGGCGCAAAGCACAAATAATCGTGAGGTTATGCAATAAATCCATTCGTTAACATTGAACGACACCGACACGACAATCAACAATAATGCCGACAGAAACAATTGAATTTTAAAATGTTTGCTAAAAAATTCCGACATATTGAATCGGTTTATGCAAAGCCAGGCACCCAAAGAGAACATAAAAAACGCTTTCGACGAGAAACCCGGGTACGGAATCCATAAATCGACGCTATAAAGCAGAGCAACCAATATCAGGAATAATTTTCCTGCTTTCTTTACCATAAAATATATGAAAGGCGACAGAAGCACGACCACCATAAGGTCGCGCAGAAACCAAGCCGGCTCGTCCATCGGCGCACCCGAACTGACGGGAATTCCAAAAAGATTTATCTGCTCGGGGCGTAAATCGCCATACAGACATCGGTCCCAAAACAAACGAAACCACCCGCGTTCGTTGAGCAGGGCGACCATATCAACCGGCTCGTTTCCTTTTATAAAATGTCCGGCAGTGCGTGTTATAAGGAACCCGCATATAGCTATCAGATTCCAAAGCAGATACGGCACTAAAAGCGTGGCTCCGCGTTTTTTTATCTTAGCAAGCCAGACATCGGTGTTCCAATCTTCCAACTTCTTGAAAAACAAGTATCCGGATATAAGGAAAAAGGCAGGAACCGCGACCGAAAACAACACTCTGAAAATCATAATTGTTGACGCTTCATACCAACCTTCGGAAAAAATTTCGGTTCCGTCGGTATAATATTGCCTGACGTGAAGCCCGACAACCATAAACGCCAAAACCGGCCTCAACCAATCAATTGTTTCCGATTGAATTTTCTGCCAATCGCCGCTCATATCTGCATATTCAATACATTCTCAATAATTTGGTGCATATCGTAGTACTTGTACTCAGCCAGACGGCCGCCGAAAATAACGTTCGGGGTTTGTGCCGCCAAAGCCGCATACCGGGCATAAAGAGCGTTGTTGCGGCTGTTGTTGATGGGATAGTAAGGTGCGGCGCCACGCTCCCACTTTTGCGAATACTCGTAGGTGATGACCGTGTCGGGCTGCTGGCCGAACTCAAAGTGCTTGTGCTCGATACAGCGGGTATAGGGAACTTCGGCCTCGGTGTAGTTGACCACGGCATTCCCTTGAAAATCAGACACTCCAGCAAGCAGTTTATGCTCGAAACGCAGCGAGCGGAAATCCAACTCGCCAAAACGGTAGTTGTAGAACGCGTCAATCTGGCCGGTGAAAACAATTTTGTCGGCAAGAGCATCAAAATACTCGCGGTTGGCAAAATAATCGGTGTTCAGCCGCACATCGCAGCCATCGAGCAACTTATTGAAAATCTGCGTATAGCCTCCAACCGGAATGCCTTGGAATGTGTCGTTGAAATAGTTGTTGTTGAACTCGAAGCGAAAAGGCAGACGGCGAATCACAAAGGCGGGAATCTCGGTAGCCTTCATTCCCCACTGCTTTTCGGAATAGCCTTTGACAAGCGTTTCGTAGATGTCGCGGCCAGCAAGTTTAAGAGCTTGTTCCTCAAGGTTTTTCGGTTCTTCAATATCGGCATATTCAGCGCGCTGCCGATCAATAATCGCCTTTGCCTCTTCGGGCGTGCTCACCCCCCAAAGCTGATGGAAGGTGTTCATATTGAAAGGCAGATTGTAGCGTTTGCCCTTGTAGCAGGCCACCGGCGAGTTCACAAAATTGTTGAACGGCACAAGGCTGTTCACAAAATTCCAAACCTGCTGGTTAGAGGTGTGGAAAATGTGCGGCCCGTATTTGTGCACGTTAATTCCAGCCTGATTCTCGGTGTAGCAACCTCCGCCAACGTGCGGGTTGCGGTCGATGACGAGGCACCGCTTGCCGGCTTTGCACGCGCGGTAGGCGAACATACTGCCGAACAATCCGGCACCGACTATAAGGTAATCGTATTGCTTCATATTCTTGTTTTGTTTTTCAGTTCGGCCAAGACGTCTTTGTATGATTTGTCTGCACTGACAATCATCTCACCGTGTCCGGAAGGCGCCCGGCGGGGAACCATATAGTCATTTCCGTAAACCGCTGTCAGCACCTCGTGGTAATTGGCGGGGGCCGGCAGCTCAATATTCTCAAACGGCAGCATAACAGTGTGGGAATACCATTCCTTCCGCTTTGTCTCGCGGCCTATCAGCCTGAGGTCGAAAGTCGGACAGGCCACACATTGGCAATCGGTGTTGTTCCACTTGGTGAACTGCCTCTCAAATATTCGATAAATGCTCATTGGGCCGAATAGCAAGCAAACCGCTTTTGCAATTATGAATTTGACAGATGTAAGCGGCTCACTGAGACGCAATCCCTTGTAGTAGGCGGTTTGAAGGCATTTGCGCGCCAACCTGGCCTTGCGCAAAGAACGTTTCCAGGCGCGTCCTTTTTCATCGGGGATGTTATCGTAAACAAAAATGTCGACAAAAATGCCTTGATGGAACGGTTGGTTCACGTCGTCGGGCAGAATGGCCGATGTTCCGTCGAATCTGACCTGCGCGTGGCCACGGAAATACTGCTTCTCGGTATGGACCGACTGCAGAAAAAACGGGCTGGTGAACTCAGTGTCAGCCAATTGTATAAGCTTTTCGTAATCGTCGCGCATCATCATCAGGTCGATGTCGTCGTCCCAGGGAATAAACCCGCGCTCACGCACAGCGCCGAGGAGCGTTCCCCAGTCGGCCCATACCCTCAACGAGTGCCGGTTGCAGACGTCGAGAATGTGGCACGCGATTTTCAGCTGAATTTCACACGCCTTGCTCAAACTGTTGCCAGCCCCTGCGCTTTCTTTATTCTGATTGACCATATCAACTACTGATTAGTATTTTGAAGGCCGCAAAATAGCTCTTTCCACTTTGCGAATATCACATCAGTTGAAAACTTGTTGTCCATATTGACACAGTTGACGGCGATTTCTCTGCGTTCGCGCTCATTCTCCATCAGACGGGCGAGCTTGCTGATGAATATTTTACGATTCCGATTCGGGATGAGCAATCCGTTCTGCCCGTCGGTTATCAAGTCGTGCACCGACTCATACGATTCGTAAACAACCGGAACGCACCCCATCTGTTGCGCCTCCAGAATAACCATACCAAACCCTTCGTGAGCGGAAGTTAGCAGAAGTATGCTCCCCTTCTCATAGTAAGATTTCGGATTCTGTCTTCCGACAAACGTGCAGTTGCGCAACCGGAGCCTGTGCGCCAATTTCTTGTAATAGGCAAGGTCCTGCCCGTCGCCAACCAATATCAGACGCCAGTCGGCCAACGAATCGTTTTTCAACACGCCGCGCCAAATATGCAGCATCTCGGTAATCCGTTTGGCCCGTTCGTTCATATTAGACACAACCAGAACCGTTTTTTCCTTTGCGCCTATTTTTTCCTGCGGCAGCACATTTTCAAACGTAACGCAGTTGCCAATGGCTGTAACCTTACTGTCGGGACAGCTCACATAGCGCCTGAAAACAGGAATGAACGAGTTGGACAGCAGCACTACTTTGTCCACGTGGTCGGTCACATACTGCCGGCGTTTGGCAATTCTCCTAATCGAATAGCGCGGGAACAGCATTGAGACGAGACACCAAACCGCATCGCGCAAACGGAACGACAGATTATCGGAAGAGTGAAACAGCAAAAAGCGGAGATAGCGGAAATCGTAGCCTGCCGCCTCGTTAAACGGGATTGTGTGATGGCAATAGACAACCTTTGTCCCGAACCGTTTTCTAATGGCATCGAGTATGGGTATAAGGTGCTGAAAAGTTTTGTTAATCTGCACCTGCAAGATAAACACCTGATATGTGGCCGCCAACTCCTCCAAGGCTGATTGCTCCTGACCGATTGTAAGCTGCGTGGTACTCTCAAAGCTATCGACAGAGACGCCCGCCGAGCCGTAATAGTAAGCCATCGCGCACCTGTATCCGTTGAGGGTGAACATATTGCCTAAATTACAGGTGACACGCGCTATTCCGCCGCTGGCGTTGCTTGTGGGCTTGAATACGTTGAGAAAAAGAATGTTCATATTCAAAGATATGGCGGTTTAAGATTCCGGCGACAATTTAGTCAGAATTCTGTTTAACCACACTGGGCAAAACCTGTTGGACGCAAGAATTGATGCCATCTCATTCAATGCCGTCAGCTTAAACACATAGCAAAGAAGAAGATAGACGGCAGGGCAAATTATCAGGCAAAGACCTAAAACAATCCAACTGCTGCCGACCACATAATCGAGCCCAAGCGCCACCGACATCATTATAAGCGAGCACAACAAATACGGTAGCAGGTCTCTCACCTGACTCAGGAAACCGTAATTCAGTAGCTTTTTGGTGTTTCGCGTATTGAGTATCAGTGCAATAACGGCATACGCCACTTGTCCCAGGCAGATGGCCTTAACGCCGAATCTGATTGTCACAAACAAGATGGCCACGGCAATTGTTTTTTTAACGATTTCGAGCTTGAGAACCACATTTGACTTTCCCTTGACGTAGAGCAGATTCAGATTGACCAGTGTGATTCCGTCGCACAGATAAGCGAAAATCAGAATCTGGATAAAAGGCACGCAGCCAATCCATTTGTCGGTGATGAGCGAAACAATCAGCGGCCGGGCCATACCGCACAATCCCAGAGCAAATGGAAAAACGGTAAACGCCACCATACATACGAATTTGCGGTAAGCGCCCACCAGTTGCGCGTCGTTGTCCTGCACACGGCTAAGAACGGGAAAAGAAACCCGCGTCATTGCCGAAGTGAGGTTCGTGCTGACCATCTGCCCGAACAGTCCAGCTTTGGTGTACAATCCCAGCTCGGCCGATGTGTACTTTTTGCCGATAGCCAGATTGTAAAGATTTATGTAAACCGTGTTGATGATTTGAGCCACAAGCAGTTTGGAGCCGTAGTTGAACAACGAGCCGAACGAATCGCACGAGAAGACGAATGACGGTTTCCATCTTACGAAGAAGAAGCTCAGAATGGCCGTGACCGCAGCCGCCACATTCGACTGGACCACAATAGCCCAGACTCCGCAGCCTTTCAGCGCGCAGGCAATGCCGGCAACGCCCGATGCGACTGCCGAGATGAGCGATATTTTCAGCTGTGTCTTGAAGTTGATGTCGATTGTCAACTTGACCTTGTTGACAGCAGCAAGCGATGACAGTATGAGATTGATGGCATAAATTCTGATGATTGGCTCAAGAATGCTGTGGTTGAAAAACGACGCAATTGCCGGAGCCGACACAAACAGAAGCAGATACGACAGCAGTCCGATAGTGATGTTGACCCAGAACACGGTTGAGAAATCGACATCGGTTCTTGTGTTTTTCTGAATCAGAGCATTGGCAAACCCGCCGTCGATGAAGACCTGCGCAAGAGACATAAAAATGGCCAGCATTCCAATCAATCCGTACTCGCCCGGCGACAAAAGCCTGGCCATAATCAAAGTGATGATGAAAGAGACTCCCTGTGTGGAATATCGCTCAAGGAAGCTCCACCAAATACCGCTGACGGTTTGCGATTTCAGATTCTCTGCCATTTAATCAAATATTTTGCACAACTCGTTGTAAATGGTTTCGGCAACCGTAGCCTTGCCTTTTGGCTTCAACTGGGCCTCGATGAACCGGGTCCGCACATCGAGCATCGGGTCGGTTCCGCTCACAACGTTATCGATGAAAGATTCTATGTCGGCGATTGTGGAACCGTGATAATGGACCTTGAAACATTCGTCGGCAAAGGTGTTGAACTGCTCCACACGCTGTTTTTTAGTCAGATACATCACCGGTTTGTTGACGTAGAGATATTCGGCGGTGAACGAGCTGCAATCGTGTATCAGCGCGTCGGAAGTCATAAACAAATCGACATAATTGCCATTTGCGAATCCGCCGTTGGGCAGCGAGCTCCAGGCGTCATAGTATTTGTCGGTGCGACTGACACCCCAAGAGTCAAAGTTATACAGCTTGTCTTTGAGCATCGGATGGGGCTTGAACACAAATTGAGCCTTGCCGGCGTATTTCCGGGCGACATCGAGCATAGCGTCAGCTATTTCCAGGAAGTTGGAATAATCGAGCATATCGCCAGGCAGAATGGAGTGATGCGGAGCCCAGATGATTCTCTTGAGCTGCGGATTCCGGGAAGGCCACATATCGCCGGAAGGCGTGTGCCCGTCGAAGAAATAATCGGCCAGCGGATTCCCGGCAACCACAACGTTCGCGCCCTTGTTGACGTTGTATTTGGTTTTCAGCTCTTTGTGCAAAGGCGTCGGAACGAAAATCTTCCAGCAAATGTTCTGATACAATTTATTATAGAAATGCCTGTGATCCTCCATCTCGAAACAATAAGGGATGTACGACAGCAAAACGTTGCGCGGAATTTCTTTCAGCCGGTTGCGGTACGGCTGCGGGTAAAACAGAAGCCCGGCATTGAATTCGGGAACCGGAACCTCACTGTTCTTCTTAAAATCGAATCCGCTCTCGCACTCAATCCCCATCGGCCGGAAATGCGCAAACAGCTCACGTTCAATCCGCATCTTCTCCGCCGGCGAATCGGAAGAGTAAAGATAAGAGACCACAAATGGCTCGAAGCGCCGGTCGTTTTTCAGCAACTGCAGCAGCTTGTCGCTCTTCCACATCGACAGATTATTGACATAGAACATTACTCTGAGCGGCCGTTGCGCCGAAATTCTCGGAAGCATTTTCCGCAAATGCCGGTTGTAAAGCGATATGCTGACTTTGAGCCTCAGCCTCTCCTTTTCCTGATAGCAAGCCGATAGAAATGATTTTATCCGCATATTTCGCTCCAACGCTGCATTTGTGTTAAGAAACCGCCAGCAGAGACGAATCCGCCGCCCGTTGGGCAAAGCCTCACAGGCACAGCAAGTTGTGCACAATGCATCAGCGTGTTCTTTGCAATCCGTTTCTGATTTACAGCTGTCATAGTATTGTTTGGTGCAAATGTAACATTTTCGTTTTCCGATAGTCATTTTGGCGATACAAAAGCCGGGGAGCAACAACTTTTGCATCTTTTTTGTTCCTTTGCGGAAACTAACAAAATTTGAAAAATGGGCATCGAGTCAATCCGTTTCACAAACAATATACTGCTGATTTTTGCGGTCGTGCTTGCGTTGTATATTCTTAAAGTGCTGTCATTCATATTCGTACCGCTGGCGTTCGCCTGCTTTTTCTCGATAATGTTCCTGCCGTTTATGCGGTGGGCCACCAAGCAGCGTCTGCCCAAATATTTCTCGCTGATAATGGTGATGGTGATGATTGCCGTTGTTTTTATCGGAGCGTTCAAAATTATGCAGCTGTCGGGCAGCGAGATTCTTGAAGGCCGCGCCGAAATGTACGAGAAACTTGATATGAAACTGGGGCGCATTGTTGAGCCATACATCCAGCTATTCGAAATTGATGTCAAAAAAGACGACGGGCTCATTCGCGGACTTGTGCACAACAGCGAGGTCACAAAAGCCATTGTCAGCCTTGTGGGCCCCGGACTGGTTCACATCAAAAACTTCGGGACCACCGTGGCCATAACGCTTTTCCTGATGGTGCTGATTATGGCAGGTTCCATCAATTTCAAACTCATAATGCAGGAGACACTGTTCTCAACCCCCACACAAGCCATTGATGTGTTTTTGAAGATTGAGAACGCCATTTCGAAATTCCTTTCGGTGAAAATTGGCACAAGCGTGATAACCGGAATCCTTGTCGGCCTGGCGTGCTGGGCGTTCGGCGTGAGCTTCCCGCTACTGTGGGGCATACTGGCTTTCGGCCTGAATTTCATACAGATGCTCGGCTCAATTTTCGTCACCATTGCCGTCTGCCTGATGGCTGTCATCGACATTGAGCATCCGGGCGTGCTGACCGCCGCGGTTATTGTGTTCATCGGCATACAGTTGCTTGTGGGCTCGGTTCTGGAGCCGATTTTTATGGGCAAATCGTTCAAAATCAACATTGTGACGGTTCTGATTATGCTCCTCTTCTGGGGCTTCCTGTGGGGCATTGCCGGAATGATTCTGGCCGTGCCGATGGCCGTGCTCATAAAAATCCTCTGCGAGCAGTTTGAGCACACCAAGGGACTCGCCCGGATTATGCAGTAAGCCGCACTCCACCGGCCAGTCAGCCGAAAACATCCGAAGGGGCAAACACACCAAAATTCTTTGACAATTAACTATTAATTGGTTACTTTGCAGAGTTTTGACGATTGGCGGGCAAGCCGTCGTCACCAAATATTGTTTAATCGTTAACCAATTAAAGATATGGCTGTTAAAAACCTTTTCGCAGCAACACTGATAGCCTGCACTTTGGGCGCATCGGCGCAAAACAATGTCCGCATCGCCGTTGATGCCTGGCAACCTCAAATCGCTCCGGTTTCGGCGGGAACGCCCGACAACGCGATAATGCGGTTGAATGTCAAAATTGTGGGCAGCAACGCCCCGCTGCCCCTCAACTCGCTCGTTGCCACCGCAGTTGACGTGAATCCGGTGGACTCCGTCAAATTGTTCTACACCCAAACCGGAACTTTCGACAAAAACGACACCCTAAACGTTCTTCTGGGAAAAACAACCATTGTGAACGGAAAAGCCACGTTCAGCGACATCAACTTCAACCTGACGGTGGGCAGCTCTTATCTGTGGATAGCCTGCAACACCAAAGCCGACGCCGACTCCGCCAACCAGTTTGCGAACAATCCGATTGATATGAAGATTGAGCCGAACGCCATAAGCATCGGCGAGCTGACGTTTCCAAGCGACACGCTGAATCCGGTTGGCCGCTGCATCATTCCGCTTCTCGACCAAGGTTTTGAGAGCGGTTTTGAGAGCGGCATCAACTCAGAATCAACCGGTTGGACTGAGGAGTACGACACAATCTTCTTCCGCGACCAGCCCAATTATCCCTCAATGAAATGGAAATTCAGAAACGGCGGCGCGAAACCGGCCGGAACCACAACGAAATCGAAACCCGAGAAGGCGAACAGCGGAAACTACAATGCGCTGCTGTCGCTAACCACCGAGAATGAGAATGGCAAGTATCTGATAACTCCGCCGATTGTTTTTGACAACGATGAACGATATGTGCTGCAATTCAGCTACTCGCAATACAAAAACCGAAAAGATTTCACAAACGATTCAGCCTTCGCCAACTTTGAGCTGAAGGTCTGCTACCGGACCATTGACGGTGACACGGTTGGCAAATGGAATGTGATTAGCGAATATGACGACGCAACCGACGACTTGCAACCGTGGCAGCGCGACTCGCTCAACCTGCCCGAAACAATCAGCGGGAAAATCCAAATCGGATTCCTGGGCGTGACAAAAAACGCGGGATACGGCTGCTGCATCGACGACATTCAGATTTTCAGCACCTCGAATATTCCCAAATATCTGTATCCGAGCGATATTACCGCCGAAACAACAACCAAAGACCCTATTGCCACCGGCTCGTCGAACAACACCATTCTGAAGCTGAAAATCAACGTGAGGGGCAACAGCGGGCATATGCCGCTCAAATCGCTGACAGCCACTGCGTTGAAGGCGGCCGCCTACAGCGGACAGCGGAACCCGGTTGATTCGGTCAAGCTATACTACACCGTTGCCGACAAATTCAGCACCGACAATCTGTGGGCCAGAACCAGCATTGTCAACGGCCAAGCCACATTCAGCAACATCAACCGCGACCTGCCGTCAGGCTTGTCGTACCTTTGGATAGCCTGCGACATAAAGAACGACACCGACCATCTGTTCCGCGACGACACCATCGGGTTCAAAATCGCACCTTACTCCATCCGACTCGACACGGCATACACTTCGAAGGAGCTGAACCCGTGCGACCCCGACGACTACCGGAAAGTTTTTGAATCGATTTTCATCGACGGATTTGAGGACACCATCGCGGCAAAGACAACCTGGACTCTGGCTGGCGAGTTTGAGATTGACAAACCGCTGGGACGAGGCGGAAACCGTGGTTATGCCGACCCCGAGATTGCTCATAACGAGGAGTTTGTGCTTGGCACCGACCTCACCGGCGCCGAGGTAATCAATGGCATTCAGAATGTGACGCCGGGCGATTACGAGAAGCAGCTCAGGGCCGACCAATACTTTGCCGAGACAAATGAATTCGACTGCTACTACTACAAAAACATCAGGCTGATGTTCTACCGCTGGCTGAACATTGCCGCCGACGACCGGGCATCGGTGTACGTCACCACAACCGACAGCACATCGTGCGTTTGGAAAAACACTTCGGAAATGACCGACAAAAACTGGACGTTCCAAAATATCGACCTCAAAAAAATGGCCAACCGCCAATCGTCGGTGAAGGTTAAATTCGCACTCGGCCCGACATCGAAAAACTGGACATACAGCGGCTGGAACATCGACGATGTGGCGCTTGTGGGCACCCTTATCCGCAAGGATGCTGTTCTGGCGTCAATCGACTACCCGAACACCGGTTGCGGCCTGTCGGCTGAGGAGCCGGTTGCCATCAGCATCTGGAACAACGGCTACGACGCCATTAAGGGATTCACCGCGCGATACTCGATTAACGGCGGCGAATGGGTGACCGAGACTGTGCAGTCCGACAGCCTCAACATTGCCCGCAAAGCCACCCAGACCTACACCTTCAAAACCAAAGCCGACCTGAGCAAATGCGGCCGCTACGACATCCGCGCCGAGGTGATTCTGGCTGGCGAGGAGCGTGAGGAGAAAACCGACAACAGCGCGAAAAAAAACATTATGTCGCTGCCATACAGACGGTTGCCGTACGCCGAGAATTTCGAGGGCGACACATCGTACTGGTACAGCCGCAACTGGCTGCGCACCAACAGCAGCACCTGGCTGCACGCCGAGGACGTTATGCCGTCGGGCAACACATCGTACTGCTGGACAATCAAAACTGCCGATTACGGCTACTTTGGCGAGAAACGCTATCTTGCCAACAACACCGACACACTCGAAAGCCCCTGCTTTGATATGCGCGGTGTGCAGAAACCGATTCTTGAGTTCAAACTGAAGGGCGACGCTGCCGACGACGACGGTCTGGCCGTTTACTACTCAATTGACGGCGGCGCCAGCTGGACATTCCTGCCAAAGTACGACGGACTCAGCTACGAGCACCCAACCTGGAACTGGTACAACACCAACGACGATGACATTTACGCGCTCGGCACCAACGGCTGGAGCGGCTATTTTGATTGGACGACTGTCAAGCAGCTGCTGCCCGACGAGGCTATCGGCCAGCCATCGATGAAACTGCGGTTTGTGTTTGCCGCCGCCGACGACGACTATTACGAGCACACCGGTTTCTCCATCGATGACATAAAAATTTACGAGTCACCGATTGACGCCGGAGTGGCCGCCATTGTGGAGCCCACCGACCAGTGCGAGCTGCTCAAGGAACAGCCCATCACAGTGCGCATCAAGAACTACGGAGTGCGCCACATTACAACTGCCGACAGTATGCTGATTGCAAGTGTCAGAATAAACGACAAGATTACGCTAACCGACACATTCTCAATCAGGAACGCTGGTCTCGACACTCTGTCCATCGGCGATTCGGTTGATTTCACCTTTAGGCAGACGGTGAATATGTGGGGCAAAAAGACATATAATATGACGGCCTTCACACTGATTCCGGGCGACACAATGTTGTTCAGCAACATCAACAACGACACGCTCCGCGCCTCGGCCACCGTTCTTGGCGAACCGCTCTACGGCCTGAGCCCAAGCTACGGACTCGGTCCCGACAAGGGAACCACCAACCCCGAGACCTGCGTGATTGACGGCGGAATGCAATCGGACAGCACCGATTTTGCTCTGTATGAATGGACTGACAACTACGGCCAGCCCGCCAAACTCAGCAATGGCGACCTTGCCGGCAGCATGCGTCAGCTCAGCTGGCTCAATCCGTTCCCCGACGGAATTGTGGAGTATGAATACAAAGTGAAGGTGACCAACATTTACGGTTGCGAGGCTCGCGACACAATAAAAATCATCAACTCGCAGACCGATGTGGGTATTGCCGAGGTGAAGAATGTTCCACCGCAATTCTGCATCAACAACGAGTTCAGCAACATAACCGTCACCGTCAAGAACTACTCCGACGAGTTTGCTGTTGAGGTGGGCGACACCATCAGCATCTGCTACGAACTGCTCGACGCCGACTCAATCCGGACCATGTTTGCCGAAGACACCATTATGGCCGCGCAGCTGCCGATTGGCGAGAGCTTTGAGTACACATTCAAAAAGCAACCGAAGTTTGAATACGACGGCAGGCAACGCATATCGTTCTTCACGCTTGTCCGCGCCGACCTCGACAACACGAACGACACCCGCGACAGCCTGGTTACCGTTTGGCCGCTGCCGACAGTCTATCTGCGCGACGACAAAGGCCGCAGCGACAGCATTCTGACCGCGAACCCGCAGGCGCTGGTTCTGAAGACCGATTTCATTGAGGGTGCCACCTACAGCTGGCTGAATTACGACGATTCGGTGAGAAACACATTCACTGTAACCGACAGCACAACAGCCAAATACAAAGTCAGCGTTACCGACGAGCACAGCTGCGCCACCGTGGCCGACAGCCTGCTGGTTGTTTCCGACAGCTGGTCGCTGACAAGCATTGTGTCGCCAACCGACCGCTGCGAGCCGCAGAGCAACGCCGATGTTACGATTGTGCTTGCCAACAAGAGCAAGAACAGCTACTCTGCCGGATACGTAATTCCTACCGTAATCTACTTCAACAGCGACACAATTGTTGAGCACATTGTGCTGACCGACTCGCTGAAAGCCGACACGGTGGTTGAATACACCTTCAATTCGAAGGTTGATATGTCAAACGAGGGAACATACTCGCTGACAGTGGACATTGCTCCCGAGCACGACATCAATCTCGACGACAACTCGCGCTACAAGAAACTTAACGTTTGGGGTGTTCCCCGACTCAACATCGGCCCCGACACCATCTTCACGCTTGAGCCTGACACCATCCTGCTCGACGCCGGAACCGATTTCATAACCTTCAACTGGTATGAGAAAGGCGCCAACGACGATTACGACGCGAATTGGGTAAGCGATGCGCAGAAACTCAACGTTACATTGCAGGGCGAGCAGTATATTGTCAACGCCGCAAACGAGCACGGCTGCTATGCCCCCGACCAGCAAATCAAATACTACGACCCGATGATTTACGACACGGTTTGTATGGCCGCCGACACTATAACCATCATCAAATACGATTTGGAGATTGTTGAGATGCTGGCCCCGGTTCCGAGCTGCGACATTGCCCAGACCAACAGCATCGAGCTGCGACTCAAGAACAAGGGACTCAATCCCGTCAAGGCCGGAACCACACTGCCATTCCTGATGACTGTCAACAACAATGCGCCCGCGACGATGAATTTCACCGTTCAGAAGGAGTTCAAGACCGACACGACAATGACTGTCAGACTGCCGTTGAGGTACGCGTTCAACAAAGATTCGGTTTACGCATTCAAGATGAAGCTCAACTGGAAACTCGACAGGTTCAACAACAAGGAGGCGGTTGACACCATTTATCAATATCCGCACCCGGCCAACTTCAGCTTAGGCGACAACATCTACACCACCGCGCCCGACACCGTTGTACTGCACGCTCCCCGCGGCTACAACAGCTACTCGTGGAGCAACGGCACCAATGCCGACTCGCTGGCCTTGCCAATGTCGGGGACAAAGAATTATTCTGTCAGTGTGCGCAACTCAAACGGCTGCAGCACGTCGGCTTCAATCGCGGTCATCACCTACAATCTTGATTTCGATGTGTTCACGAATGTTGCCAAAGAGACAATGAACAGCTGCTCGACCGCCAGCAAGGCCGGACTCACGGGCAAAATCTCGGTTCTGAGTCTCGATGAGATTCCTGCCGGAACCGACATCACAGCTTCGTACACCTTCGACGGCAACACCGAAAAGAGGAACATCACACTGGCTAAGACAATCACACCCGAAAGCCCGTACACTTTTGCGTTCAAAGACAGCATCAGCTTGCCCGACACGGGTAATTATGTGATTGCCAGCGATATGAAAGTCAACAGAATCGGAGTTGGAATGCACGAGGCCGACACCAACAACCACAAGGAAACCGGCTTCAGAATTGGCGCTTACCCGATTCCGTTCACCGACACAGTGAAAACCTACGATGAGAGCTACACCATTGATGCCGGACTGAGTTTCAACACATTCAGCTGGGAGGGCGAAGTCATTAGCGGCCAGATGCTGTCGGTTATCAAAACCGGCCTCTACAAGCTCACCGCCATCGACACCAACGGCTGCAAGGCGGTTGACTCAACCTACATTCTGTTCATCAAGCCGCGCTACGACATCACCGGCATAGGGTTCGACACAACCTACTGCGCGGGCGACGGCACGGCTGCCATCTCATTCTACCTGAAAAACACGGGCAACGATATTATCGCAGCCGGCAGTCAGTCGCAAATATCGTATGTTGCTGACTCCATCCGCATTGACGAGGTGTTCACCTTCGAAAAAACGCTACGCGCCGGCGATTCAACGCTCGTAACCTTCAACCAGAATGCCGATTTCAACACTGTTGGCACTCATCCGGTTACCATAAGTGCCGATATTGCCGGATTTGTGGCTTCGGCGCTCTTCAACGTCACCACGCTCGAACTGCCCACCGTGCTTCTCGGCGACGATGTAAACTCTCTTGAACCGACAGTTGATTTGACCGTGAAATCCGGCTACAGCTCATATATGTGGAACACCAGCGACACCACATCGAGCATTTCAGTGACTGAAGGCGGGCAATATTGGGTTCATGTTATGCACCAAAACGGCTGCTTCAACTCCGACACCGTGAATGTCCACTTTGTACCGGCCACAATCACCGTCACAACAATGACCAATCCGGTATCGCAGTGCGGAAGCATCACCAACGACTCCATCGTCATCGAAATTCTGAACAACGGCGACGCCACAATTGCCGCCGGGCGGTTCATCGGTGTCACCTGCGCACTCGCCGACACCGTGATACGCGACAGCATCCTGCTGCCGTGGAATTTCGCGAAAAATGCAACCATCACTCACAAAATGAACAACACGCTGACGCTCAACACTGTCGGCATCCATACTCTAAGCTTTGCATTGGATGTTGACGGCGAGCCGAAAGACACATCGGAGTTCACCGTTGAGGTTTACGGCTTACCCGAGTTCACGTTCGGCACCGACACATTGCGCCCCGATGAGTACCCATACGTACTTGCGGCATCGCCAATGTCGGACGTCAGCTACCTCTGGAACTCCAACGAGACAACCCAATCGATTGCCATCAACGCTGACGGAATGTACTCGCTCACCGTTACCGACAGCAACCACTGCCAGGCATTCAACTCTGTCTTTGTTAAGAAAAACGTTCCGCAAGACACCACAGGCATCATTGATTTTGCGTTGAACGAGGTGACCGTCTATCCGAACCCGGCCAAAGACGCGGTCAACATCGATTTCAAAGGCGCCTTCACAGCCGGATGCCGGATTATGGTTGCAAGGGCTTCGGGCCAGATAATCTTTGTGTCGGCACAAACATCCGATATAATGAAAATCGATGTAAGTGACTGGGCACAAGGTGTATATCTGATACGAATCACCAATGGCAACGAAAGCAGAATTATAAAATTTGTTAAAGAATAGCTTTTCAGAAACGGGATTTTGCGCAAGTCTGGCAACAGAGCCGCAAAATCCCGTTTTTATTTTGAAATCATTGATAAACAGACAAAACCGACAATTGCGATGCGCTATTTTCTTGTCCTCGACTACAACGGCTCGCCTTTTTGCGGATGGCAGCGCCAGCCCGGCCAGGATTCGGTGCAAGAGCGCATTGAGCGGGCACTCTCAACGCTGCTCAAAACCGACACCGAGATTACCGGCGCAGGCCGCACCGACACTGGTGTTCACGCCCGCAACTATGTGGCGCATTTCGATTCGGAAGTGGAGAATCTGCACACCAACGCTGATTTTCTCTACAAACTGAACTGCATTCTGCCGTTCGACATCAACATTCAGCGCATTGCGTTGGTGCACCCCGAGGCGCACGCCCGTTTCGACGCCACACGGCGCACATATAAATATTATGTCACAACGCGGAAAGACGTTTTCCGCTATCGGCTTACCCATCGGGCAAAAAATCTCGATATTGAGAAGATGAACGCGGCCGCCGCCAAACTAATGGAATACACCGATTTCACAAGCTTCAGCAAGCTCAACACTGATGTTAAGACCAATAACTGCACCGTTTTTGAGGCTTTTTGGACAGAAACCGACGGCGAACTTGTGTTCACCATCACCGCCAACCGCTTTTTGCGCAATATGGTGCGGGCCATTGTGGGAACGCTCTTTGAGGTTGGTTACGGCAAAATAACCACCGATGATTTCTGCCGGATTATCGAGGCCAAAGACCGCGGGCGTGCCGGCACGTCGGCTCCGGCGCAAGCCCTGTTCCTTGAAAAAATTGAATATCCGTACAGCTTTTAGCAAACAAAAAAATCCCCGAACGGCTCAACACCTTTCGGGGATTTTTGTTTTCAGCAAGATTGCGGCTACAACGCTGCGGCAAGCTGCTTCAGTGCCGCGCGGCTGTCGTCGTTCAATGTTGTTTTGATGGTGACGGTCTGCTCAAGAATGGTTACCTCTTTCATAGGTTCGAGCAAAGCGCGCATTGTGCGTGCTGCCGATGGTGCCCACGTGCCGTTCTCAACCAGCGCCACGGTGCGTTTCTGGTAGGTTTTGTCGGCAAGGTGGCAGATGAAATCGCGCATCAGAGGCATCACGCCGCCATCGTACGACGAGGCACAAAGCACCATTCGGTCGTAGCGGAAAGCATCCTCAACGCACTCGGCAATGTCGGCACGCGAAAGGTCCGATATGGCCACCTTCTCGCCCTTGGCCTCAAGCATTGCGGCAAGCTCCTCGGCGGCTTTGGCAGTGTTGCCGTGCAGCGACGCGTAAGCGATGAAAACGCCCTTTGTTTCAGGCTGATAGGCGCTCCAAGTCTGATACAATCCAATGTAATAACCGAGATTCTCTTTCAAGATTGGGCCGTGCAGCGGGCAGATGGTCTGAATGTCGAGCGCGGCGGCTTTCTTCAGCAAAGTCTGAACAGGATTGCCGTATTTGCCGACGATGTTGAAATAGTAACGGCGAGCCTCGCAAGACCAGTCGTCGGTCTCGTTGCAGAGAGCGCCAAATTTGCCGAAAGCGTCGGCGGCAAAAAGTACCTTTTCCGACTGCTCGTACGAAACCATCACTTCGGGCCAGTGAATCATCGGCGCCATTATAAATTGCAGAGTATGAGCGCCAAGCGAAAGAGTGTCGCCTTCTTTTACGATGTCAACGCGGCCAGCGAAATCGGTTCCGAAAAACTGCGGCAGAAAGGCAGCGGCCTTTGCCGAGCAAACAATCCGACAGCCAGCAAAAGTGTCCATCACCCAACTGATGTTTGCCGAATGGTCGGGCTCAAGATGGTGAACCACAAGGTAATCGGGCTGGCGGCCGTTGAGCGCGGCTTGCAAATTCTTCCGCCACTCATCGCTCTTGCGGGCATCGACGGTGTCGGTAATGGCAATCTTTTCATCTTCAATCAGATATGAGTTATAGGCCATTCCTTCTGGCACAATGTACTGATTCTCAAACAAATCCAAATCGGTATCGTCGCAACCGATATAGTGAATCGCAGAATTTTCTCTAATTTTCATAATATCAACTTTTTAAATAAAATATCAACTTCGTTTTTCGAAAAATAAAGATATACTTTTTTGGACATCGGAACATCTACATCCGTCAGCGCAAAACAATTATATGGAACAGTCTGAAAATCTGACATATAGTCAATTATCAGCACTTATAAGCCATACCCAACAACTTGTGACTAAAAACATTCGCCATTTCAAGTTTTTTTCGGAATTTTGCGCGATTTTTTAGAAGCACTATGACGAAGGGAAACGCTGCAAAAGAACTCGGAACAGCCAACATCGGGCGGCTGCTCTTTCAATACTCGCTGCCAGCCATCATTGCCACGGCGGCATCGGCCATCTACAACATTGTCGACCGAATTTTCATCGGCCAAGGCGTGGGACCGTACGCCATTTCGGGCCTTGCGCTCACTCTGCCGCTGCTGAACTTTTTCGCCGCTTTCGGTGCGATGATTGGCGTTGGCGCATCCACAATGGTGTCAATCTATATGGGGCAGCGCAACGACGAAGACGCCGTCCATACTCTCGGCAACGCGTTCATTCTCAATATTATATTAAGCATCATCACATCGGTGTTCGGATACGTTTTTCTTGACGACATTCTGATGCTGATGGGCGCGAGCGAGAACACCCTGCCCTACGCCCGCGAGTTTATGGAAATCGCGTTCATCGGCAACCTATTGGTACACATCTATTTAGGACTGAACCACATAATGCGCGCTTCGGGCTATCCGCAGAAATCGATGTACATCACACTCACCACTGTGGCCATAAATGTCGTGCTTGCACCAATCTACATTTTTGTGTTCCATTGGGGCATTCGCGGTGCGGCACTGGCAACGTTGTGCGGACAGATTGTGGGAACAATCATTGTCTTGCAACACTTTATGAACCACGAAAAGCCGCTGCATTTTGAGTCTGGCTGCTTCAAGTTGAAAGGCAAAATTGTGTCGAACATTCTGTCGATTGGTCTGCCCAACTTTGTTATGTTGCTGTGCGCCAGTATGGTAGTTGTGATTATGAACCGCAGTCTGGGCATATACGGCGGCGATTTCGCCATTGGCGCGTTCGGCATCATCAACAGCCTTCTGAACCTGATTGCGATGGTTGTGGCGGGCTTCACGCAAGGAATGCAGCCCATTGCAGGATTCAACTTCGGCGCCCGCAACCTCGACCGCGTAAAGCAGGTTTTCAAACTGACGCTGGTCTGCGGTTCAACGGTGACTATTCTCGGCTTCCTGGCAAGCGAATTGTTCCCGCGGCTCATCGCCTCGATGTTCACCACCGACCCGCAATTGATTGAGCTGTCGGCCCACGGCCTGCGAATCGCCCTGGCAGCCTTTGCCATTGTGGGCATTCAGATGGTTACAAGTAATTTCTTCCAGTCGATTGGCCGCCCGAAAATCGCACTCGTTCTGTCGATGACGCGCCAGCTCATCTTCCTCATTCCCGCACTGCTCATTCTGCCGCGCATTGGCGGTCTCGGACTCACCGGCGTTTGGTTGAGTATGCCCGTTTCCGACACGCTCGCCGCCCTTGCCACCGTCGGCACACTGATTTATTTTGTGAAGGTGAAGAAGATTTTCACGAATTACGAGTATAAGCTGAAGTAATTATAAGTTTTGTGCGCCAGGATAGGTTTGCGCCGCCGTTTTCTGTTCACGTTAATAATAAAAAACGTACTTTCGCAGAAATTTAAACAGTTATGAACTTTCTAGACAGAAACGAATTCAATTTTGCACCGGCACCGCAAGTGTTGGAGGCACTCAAAAACTTTGATACACAAAAACTTGGATTCTACACCAGAATCTACGACGAAGGCAAGAAGAGCATTTTCTCGGTTTTCCTTTCGGAGGAATACGGGATTGACGAGCAGCAGATTATGCTCGGCTACGGCGGCGAGGACCTGCTGAAGGAAGCCGTTCACTACTTCCTGACCTTGCCCGACCACAACCGACTAATGCTGGTGCCGAAATTCTCGTGGTGGTACTACAAGTCGATTGCCGACGAAGTTGACGGCCAGACGGTCCAGTATCCGCTCTACGAAGACGGCGACACTTACCGCTACGACCTTGACGCGCTCAAGAAAATGCTGCACGAGTTGAACCCGAAAATTCTGCTTCTGGCGTCGCCCAACAACCCGACAGGCAACGCCTTGACGCCCGAGCAAATTGAGAATCTACTGCAGGAAGCCCCGAAAACGACATATATAATTATCGACGAAGCGTATGCTTCATACGTGAACCGCGACAGCAGCTACATTAAACGCCTGGTCGACGAATTTCCTAATCTGCTGATTGTCCGCACGTTGAGTAAATTCTACGGTCTGCCTGGATTGCGAATGGGATTTGGCTTTACGGGCAATGGCCTGGGCAAATTCAACCGCTTCGGCAACAAGTATTTAGGCTACAACCGCATTTCGGAAGAACTGGCCATTGCGGCACTCAAGGCCACCGACTACTACCGCAACATTGCCGACAGTATGAACGCCGACCGCCAACGCTACGAGCAAGAAATTGGCGCGCTCACTGGTTTCAAGGTTTACAAGTCGCAAGCCAACTTCATTCTGATAAAGTACCCGATTGAACTGAAAGAGCAATTGCAAACAGCCTTACAGTCAGAAGATTACAAGATAAAGTTTATGAACGAGCCCGACATTAACACGCACCTGCGCATTACGCTCGGCCGTCCCGAACAGAACCGAATCGTTATCGACACCATTAAAAAAGTTGCCGGAAAATGAAAGCCGTAATCCTTGCAGCAGGCACCGCGTCGCGCCTTCGCCCGCTCACAGCCAGCACCCCGAAATGCCTTTTGAAGGTGAACGGGAAAACGCTTTTAGAGCGGACACTCGACAATTTTATCAGCAACGGAATAACTGAATTTCTGATAGTTACTGGTTATCTGCAGGATATGATTTGCGTTTTTGTCGCGCAGAACTATCCCAATCTCAACGTTAAGTTTCTCTGCAACAAGGATTACGCCACAACCAACAACATTTATTCGCTCTTTTTGGCCGAAGATTTTGCGTGCGGCAACGATTTTATCCTGTCCGACAGCGACATACTCTTCTCGAAGGACATAATTGCGGCGCTTTTGGCCGACAAAAATCCTGACGTTCTGGCAATGAACCGCCACGAATTGGGCGAAGAAGAAATCAAAATCATTTCCGACAACGAGCGCAATGTGCTAGAAATCAGCAAGGTTTGCAGCATTGAGAATGCCGTTGGCGAATCGGTTGGATTGGAAAAAATGTCGGCCAACTATTCTGCCGCCCTGTACAAAGAACTGCACCAAATGATTGACCGTGAAGGACTTTCGAACGTTTTCTACGAGAAAGCCTTTGAGCGGCTCATTCCGCAGGGACACATTTTCAAATATCTCGACACCACCGATTTCTTCTCAATGGAAATCGACACAGTGGAAGACTACGAGCGAGTTAAGGATATGAAAATTTGATAGTTACAGCTATGGCAGACTACGATATTCGCCCGTTACAACTGAAAATTCTTGAGATTCTTCAGGCCGTTGACAAAACCTGCAAAGAGCACAATTTAAGATACTACCTGACGGCCGGCACAATGTTGGGCGCAATCCGCCATAAGGGGTTCATTCCGTGGGACGACGACGCCGACATTGCTATGCCCCGCCCCGACTATGAAAGACTAATCAAGAACTCAAAATCGTGGTTACCAGAACATTATGAACTCGTTTGTGCCGAAAACGATGAAGAGTACCCGTTGCCTTTTGCAAAAATACAAGATGCCGAAACCACAATCATAGAGCGCCACCATTTGAAATATTTAGGCGGTGTATACATTGATGTTTTCCCGCTTGACGGCGTACCAACAAGCAAAATAACGCAATGGTGGCATTTCTTTAGATATCAATATTATAAGCGCGTTAATTATTTCGTCTTTCGTGACCCGTACAAACACGGCCACGGACCGGCCTGCTGGTTGCCATTGCTTTTCCAAAAGATCTATTCAAGACAATGGATAAAAGATAAATTACGCAAGATGATGACCGCCTACGATTACGACAAATGCCAACTCATTGTAGACCACGATGACGGATGGAAAGGTGTTTTAGACAAGGCTATCGTTGGCAACCCAATGCCCGTAACATTTGAAGAAAAAGAGTTATTGGGAATCGAGCAGTTCGACAAATACTTGTCGCATAAATATGGCGACTACATGACCATACCACCGCATAGCGACCAGCGGCAGCACAACTTCTACTACCTCAATCTTGAAAAACCATACAGAGAATTCGATGAATCAGACGTTGACAATAGCATTTGACGGGAAACGCGCCGCAAACAACAAAACCGGGTTAGGAAATTACAGCCGCCACATTATCAGCCTGTTGGCAAAGTTTTTTCCCAAAAACCGATACGTTGTTTTATTACCCAAAATCGGCAAAAGCCCTCAGTTTCAGGACATTCTAAATGTCAACCAGAATATCGAAGTAATTTTGCCGACAGCTGGATTATGGCGGAATTTTCCATCGCTGTGGCGTGTCTTCGGCATTAAAAACGAGATATCCGAACTTCATAATGCCATTTACCACGGACTAAGCAACGAATTGCCATTGACAATAAAAAAGACGTCGGCAAAAAGCATAGTCACCATCCACGACCTGATTTTTCTGAAATATCCGCAGTATTACAAATTTTTCGACCGGAAAATCTACAAATACAAATTCCGCAAAGCTTGCCAGAATGCCGATAAGATTATTGCAGTAAGTGAATGCACAAAACGCGACATTGTTGAATTCTTTGGAATAAATCCAGAAAAAATATCAGTCATCTATCAAGGATGCGACAAGGTTTTCAAATCGGAAGTCACTGATAGCGTTTTGCAAAATGTAAAGCATAAATACAACCTTCCTGACAGATTTTTGCTGAATGTCGGAAGCATTGAGGAACGGAAAAACGCTCTGCTGATTGTAAAGGCGCTACCGCTTTTATCAGAAAAGCTACCACTTGTAATTATCGGGAAAAGAACAAGTTATACTGCAAAAATTGAAAAGACCGCCAATGAACTTGGTGTTGGTGATTTACTGCATATCTACGACAAAGTTCCGTTCGAAGACCTTGCACCTATCTACCAATTGAGCGAAGTGTTTATCTATCCGTCGCGTTACGAAGGGTTTGGCATTCCGATAATCGAGGCAATCAATTGCGGCGTGCCCGTCATTGCTGCCACCGGCTCATGCCTTGAAGAGGCTGGCGGCCCCGATTGCCAGTATGTCAACCCTGATGATGAAACCGCTTTAGCACAAGCTATTGCGAAGTTTTTTGACAAGCCTGAAAATCAGGTCTATCGCCAAAACTCTGTTGCAAAAAGCAAAAAATATGCAAATAAGTTCTCTGAAGAGAATCAGGCCAGTCAGTTGATGGAATACTATAAAGAATTAATTCAATTATGAAACAAACTGATAACCGCCCTAATATAAAAACAGTTGTTGTTACTTTTGTGTGGCGCGACATGACCAAAAAAGAACGCTGCGCACTCAAACAAGGAATAAAAGTTTTAGCAAAGACTCACTCATTTGTTGTTCTGCATCCAAGCAACTATCAGGCAGGCTATCTTAAAGAACAATATCCTGAAATTGAATTAATACCTCTAGCTGATAAAAATTTTAAAGGCATAGATTCCTACAACAAAATGATGCTCAGCCCGTGGTTTTACGATCTATTTTTAGAATACGACTACATGCTTGTTTATCAAATAGATGCATACGTATTTAATAATCAGTTGGACTATTGGACAGGTCTTGACTATGATTATATAGGCGCACCGTGGATGCTCAACGACAAGCTCTTCAACCGGATTGTACGACAGTGGTACACCCGCTTATTGAAATTATTCCCCATTCGCAAAAATATAGTTCACTCGGCACATTTGTTCCATGAGGTCGGCAATGGGGGCTTTAGCCTGCGGCGAATAGCAAAGATGAAAGAAATCACAAAAAAGAATCAGAATCTGATAAACGATTTAATTGAAGCTAATGATTTTCAAGAAGATGTCGTGATTTCAATTCTGCTGAAAGAAAAAGAGAATCTAAAGATGCCCGACTGGCGTCAAGCCCTTAGATTTTCTTTTGAAAAATCGCCAGCTTGGTGCTTCAAACTGACACATGGCGTATTACCATTCGGATGCCATGACACCCAAGGTAAATATTGGGACAGTTTTTGGAAATATTACATTACCTTAGAGGAATAAAAAGCGTCAAGGACTGAATCAACGGACAATATGGACAAAAGCCCTTCATTCGATATTTACCGACAGAAATTCCACTATGCTGTAAACATAATCGGACTGCTATTTTTGTTTGTGGGCTTATGCACTTCAAATTTCATGTTGTCAGTAGGTAGCGGCACACTTGGCGTCAATTGGCTAATCAGTGGCGAGTGGCCAAGAAAATGGCAGATTATCAAAACTGACAAACATTTATGGGCTCTGCTTTTTCTCTATTTTGTCTTTATAATCGGGCAACTGCCAGCCCAGTTCCAAGACAAGGGCATTGGTATGCTAAACACAAAATTAGCAATGCTTTATATGCCATTGGTGATAGCCACAAACCGTATAAAACTCAACCATATTAGAAATCTGGCAGAATTTTACGCCTATTTGGTGGCTCTCACGACGTTATGGGCATGGCACAATCTACTATTCAATCATTTGGAAATCCGTCAGATATACCCATTCTGCTGGCACATTTCTTACGGATTGCAAATGTGCGTTTGCAGTATCATCTGCTTCTCTCTCAGGATGAAAGGTGTTTACAAATCGCGCCAACACAATCTGATTTTGACAATCATCGGATTATACATGATTGTTTGTATGGTCACATTTGAGAAATATACCGCATTGGTTGCGGGAAGCGCAACACTAATAATATGGCTGCTTTACTATGTTTTCAAGAACTGTTCCCGAACAATGCGGGTTGCCGTTCCAATTATCATTCTTGCCCTATTTTCTACTGTTGGCTGCTTACTTTACATTTCGGCCAATCGCTACTTCACCCCTCGGTTCGACTCTGAATCGAAACACCAACTGACTACAGCTCACGGCAATCCATACACTTTCGACACCACATCAATGGTTGAATGCGGACAATATATTGATGTATACGTTTGCAAGAGCGAATTACAGCAAGCCTGGGCGGAACGCAGCTCAAAAGAGTACACAAAAGTGTCTTCTACACTTATCAGGTATTTGAACAGCAAGGGCTTTTTTAAAGACTACAAAGCTGTCATGGCGCTTACCGACGATGAAATACACGATATTGAAAACGGCATTGCTAACGCACGATACGCCTCACCTTTAGGGCGGATATATGTAACATTCTTCGAACTCAATGACATGCAACATGTAGAAGGAAAAAGTTTTGTATTCCGACTATATTGTTGGAAACTTGCTTGCAAGCTTATCGCAAACCATCCATTAACTGGCTACGGCTGCGGTACAGCAACAAAAGTTTTCCTGGAAGAGCAACAAAAATGCGGTATAAAGAAACCTCTGCCAGTTCCTCACCAACAGTATCTGGAAGACGCCATGACTTTCGGCATTCCCATTGCCATAATAATTTTGGGGGTGTATATCTATTTAATACACTTCGGAATAAAACGAGACAATCCGATTCTTTCCCTTTCAATGTTTATGCTAATGCTAACATTGTGTGTCGAGGGTAACAACTATCAGTTCGCGTCTGTTCTTTTTGCCATTGTAACATCGGTTTTCTCATATCATAACATAACTGACAGCAATCCTGATGAACAACACATACAATAAAAATCAAAACTAGAGAACCATAAATGAAAGATTCCCGCCACCCGCCAATGCAATTTTTTCTGTCTAATAGTCCTTGTTGCAGCAATTTTCGATGACAATCTGATATTTATACGGCGCCGTTACATCCCACTTGTCGCGAAAATCGTTGACACGCTCGCCAAAAAGTTCAACTTTATCGCCATAGCGGGCCATCAGCCGGTTCACAAAACGCCTACGGGCAACGTGGCCAGCCGAGCAAGTCTTGTAGCTCGACACAACCGACATCAGTTTTTCTTTTACAGGATTGGCAGCTTTTATCTGGTTGTAATCCAATGTTATGCGATTGCTGTGGTCGGGTTCCCAAGTCATACCAACGTACCACGGCAGAAAAGTGTGGGTGTGGATGACGTTTGTACCATTTATCGATTTGATTCCCTGCTGATTGGTTATTACTGTTCCAAACTGCCGATAATAGCCTTTTGGGTAGGCCAGAACGCTGTACGGCTCATCGGTAAGCAGTATTGTGCGGCTTTTAGGCACATCGAACATCCGAGTTTCGCGCACCGCTTTGCCGTTAACAACCACGAAATCGGGCTTGCAGTCCCAATCGTTGATGACGAACTGATATTTCCCGTCACGGCTGACTCCGGCAGTGTTTTCCATTTGCCGCGTGTTGACTATCGGGTTGCGCGTTATGATGAGGATTTTCTTCATTCTGAAAACTTTTCAATGGCACAAATGTAGTTGGAAAATCAGAATTCAAAACCTCTTTCGGCCTAGAATACGCGCTATAAATTACGAAGACGGTTTTGAACCAAAAACCTCGCAGAGTAAACGCAATACACAAGTATCAGCACACACAAAAAAAAGAACCCCGGCTCCAAAAAGGAACCGGGGTTCTGAAGGCGGGCGGCGACCTACTCTCCCACTGTACGCAGTACCATCGG
>CAMJCK010000028.1:0-49040 GCA_946404125.1 uncultured Bacteroidota bacterium
GCAAGCAGAACCGCCATTTCCACCGAGGCGGACGCAACAACCGCGGTGGCCGCAATAACAACCACGGCAACCGTAGGCGCAACGGCAGACCCCAAGGCGGGAACAACGGAGGCAAACCTCAGGGCGGACAGCAATAAACAAGTTGAAGGCAGCCAGATTTTAGCCATCGAAAACAAACGCAATTTGCACCAGATGAACAAGATAAAAAACATAATCGCCATACTGGCAGTTGCCACCGCGACAACCGTTCCGGCCAGTGCGCAAATCAGCTACACGCTGCAAGGCAACATCGGGCAACCCGATTTCACTGGCACGCTTTACATCCGCAACCAAAACATCGGTTCCGACCCCATTGTGGATTCGGTGCAGGTGAACAACGGGCAGATTGTACCACGTAAATTGTTCGCTGACAGTGCTTTTATGGGGCATCTGGGCAGTTCCAACCTGTCGATTCAAATTGCGCCAGTGTTTTTCGAAAACGGTGTAATCAATGTCGATATGAGCAATGGCGGAATTATGCCGGCATCGGGCACAGCGCTCAACAACGATTGCGGCGCGCTTTATGGCCAGCTGGTGCAGATTATCTCGCAATATCGCCAGCGAAAAATCACCGAGACCGACGCTAAAATGCAATTCGACAAGGTTTTGACCCCAGCAATCAAGCAACACGCCGGTGACCCTCTCGGTTACCACATCGTCTTGCAGTTCCACGACCAAATCAGTAATCGGCGCGGTTTGGAATACATCGGGATGCTCAGTCAGAAATGGCAAAACAGCGATAAGTTGCGGAAAATCAGGAAGACTCTTGAAGATAAGGCGCGGACCGAGCCCGGTGCGAAATTCGTTGATTTTGAGGTGGCTTACAACGGCAAAACATCGCGCCTGAGCGACTACGTTGGGCGCGGAAACTATGTGCTGGTTGACTTTTGGGCCTCGTGGTGCGGACCGTGCCGCGCCGAGATTCCAAACCTTAAAGCCGCCTACAGCAAATATTCCGGCAAAGGGCTGGTGGTGCTTGGCGTGGCCGTTTGGGACAAACCCGACGCATCGCTAAAAGCCATTGCAGATGAGCAAATTACCTATCCGCAGATAATCAACTCTCAGCATATTGCCACCGACATCTACGGCATCAACGCCATTCCTGAGATAATTCTTTTCGCACCCGATGGAACCATTGCGGCTCGCGGCTTGCGCGGAGCGGCCATCGAGCAGGTAATGCAAAGAATTTACGGCGTTGAGTAATTTTTCGGGGCGGCCAGCGTCCGGCATAACCGCGTTTTATTCCTCCGATTTCCGACTGTTGAGCTTAATAAAGCTTACCGTATCTTGTTTGGAGTCAAACATATACTTTTGTGCAATCACACCCGTCAGGTCGATTCCGCACTCGTTCATCAGATTCACAAAGTGCACGTAAACCTGCTTTATGTCGGCATCGACGGCAGTCAGAAAATCGTCTTGCGACAGTTTGGCGGCCGATAGGAACAGATGCTGGTGGAACGACGAGCTGTCGTCGCTGGTGATTTGCCGGGCGTAGGTTGCAAAATCGTGGCTGCAGGCGTCGAGCAGGCGGTTGGCGCGGGTCCAGAGCGTGTTCATCAGGTCGATAGCGCGGTTTGCGGCATCGGCAATGAGCGACACCCGCCAACGTGTCTCGCCCTCGGGCAGGTCGTCAAAACTGCCGTCGGACCAAATGCGCCAGAATTGCCGCAAGGTGTTGGCATCGTTGCAGAACTTCTTTTTAAGATAGTCTTCGCACTTGATTTTCAGTCGTTTAAAATTCTTATCGCACACCACCACGCCCTCCTGTGCGTAACTGTGCCAAGTGCTGATGGCGACCTGAACTTCTTCAAGCGAGTGGAACGGATACTGCCGCGGAATGTCGAACGGAATGCCGAACAGCTCTTTGGCAGCCTCGGGCGTCATCTCGTTGCCTTCGCTGTCGCGGATACCGTGGAACCAGAGTTTCGGCTCCTCATAAAAGCAGATGATGCGGCTATATGGGCTAACCATCTCAAACATAAGTGTATAGCCATCGGGGATGCGGTCGGTCCAGCCGATGCCGGCGGTTTCGAGCAGCGTGTCGAGCATTGTTTTGGCGTTGTCGAATGGCGAGCCGGCAAGGTCGATGTGCCAGATATCCCAACCGCCGTTCGACACCCAATAAGCCTTGCCTTCGTGCTTGAACATCTTGATTAGCACGCCATCGATTTTTTCGCGCACAACGGCTGATTGCCAGTCGATTGCGTCGGCGTGCTCATCATCGAAATTGAAAAATTTGGTGTACGGTGCGCAGATGATGTTGCCGTCGTCGTCGACCACCGTGCCGCGACACTCTCGCACCACATCCAAACTGAAATCGCAATGGTGCATATTGTACATCAGCAAGTTCCACCTGTCGTTGAACGGACAGGGCGATATTCGCACGCAGTACGGCCGGTGATGGATGACATCCTTCCAGTTTTCAGTGGTGCGGATAAACTCTTGCAGATGAGTGAAATGGTTCATTTTTTGGACATCAAACTACGGACGACAGACTACAGACGGCTCGGATTGTCATTCCGTTGTTAATTGTTAATTATTCATTATTAATTGTTTAATGGGTGAATCGGACACGATTAATCGCGTCCCTACGAACATCAAATCCCGATAGCTATCGGGACTAAATCAAAATACCCATTAAGCCTTCTCTCTTCCGCTTTCCTGCCTTGAAAATGGCCCCATATTAATCAGTTGCGGCACAATCTGTGGTCCGTGAATGGTGTGCTCGCCTTTGTAATAGATGTGCTCAAGATAGAGCCCGGCGGCCGGTGCTGTGAGTTTTGCCGGCAGCGACGAGTAGCTGTCGAACATATTGTCGATGTCGACCATTGTTATCTTCCCGCGCCCCAGCTCAACAAGCACGCCCACCATACGGCGCACCATCTTCCAAAGGAAATGCGAGCCGGTGATATGGATGGCAATCTGGTCGCCAATCTCGTAAATCATTATGCTGTTGATGACTACGATGGTGTTGGGCGTTTCGGCGTTTTTGTCGGTGAACGAAGCGAAATCGTGGCGGCCAACCATCTCTTTCGCGGCCTTGCGCATCGCTTCCACATCGAGCTCATCGCGAATCCACCAAGCGTTGCTCTTGCCGAAAGCCGTGCGGCGTTTGGTAATCAGATAGATATAACTGCGTTCAACAGCATCGAACCGCGCGTGGAACTTCGGGTTCGCCTGCTCAACGGCCAAAACGTTCACATCGTACGGCAGATTGTCGTTCAGGCTCAGCATCAGCCGTTCGGCCGATATTTTTGTATCCACTTCAAGATGAGCCACTTGCCCCAAGGCGTGCACACCGGCATCGGTACGGCCCGAGCCGAAAAACTCGAATCGTGTCTCGCCAAAAATCTTCTTGCAGGCGTCGAAAAACGCGCCCTGAACGGTGCGCTCGCCCTTCTGCACCTGCCATCCGGCGTAGCGGCTTCCGTCGTATTCAATAGTCAGTTTGAATCGCATTTTGTAATTAGTTATATGCCAATGGCTTGCGCCGATAGGCTGTGAAACGTTGCGCAAAAGTACGAAAAAAAAGCACCTCACCCCTATCCTCGCCCGCGTTTCTGATTATTCACAAACGCATCAAAAAACTCGTCTCTGAAACTCTCGCCGATAGCTATTTCGTGCGGGCCAATATAAATGTCGTTGTTGTCGAAGGCATCGATATGGGTGGTGTTGACAATGTACGACTTGCTGACGCGCATAAACAGCGACGGCGGCAGCAAGGCTGATATGCCTTTCAGGTTCATTCGGGTGATAATCTTCTGATTTTCAAGTTGAAGCACCACATAATCCTTCAGGCCTTCGACAAACAGAATGTCGGCAAAGCAGACCTTACAGTACTTGCGGTCCGACTTGACGAAAAAGTAATCGTCGGCACCTGGTTCTATGTTCTGCTTGTCGCCCTGCGTGAGCAGTTTGAAGTAACTGACGGCCTTGTCGACAGCCTTCAGAAAACGCTCTTTTTCAACGGGTTTCACAAGAAAATCGACGGCATCAACCTCGTAACTGTCAATGGCGTATTCGGAATAGGCGGTGGTGAAAATCACAAGCGTTTGCGGCGAAATGGTGCGGGCGAACTCAATGCCCGTCAAGCCTGGCATCTGTATGTCGAGAAAGGCTAAATCGACCTGCGTCTGCGACAGGAAACGCTGCGCCGCCAATGCGCTGCCGAACGTTCCCACAAGCGTCAGTTCGGGCGCCGACTCAAGCAGAATCTCTATCGCCTCACGCGCAAGTGGCTCATCATCAACTATTATGCAGTTCATTGTGTGTCAGTTTAACAGGTTGAACTGGTTTAACGGGTTGAATGTAAATCAATAGTAAAAAGGAAGGCAATATAACCTTTGATTGCGAAAAGACGCCCACGGCCCTGAACGGTGCCAACTCACCGTTGCCGAGTTATATTGCCATCTGTGTTGGCATTCCTTTCGAAAACAAAAATATGAAAAAATAGAATCAATTATGGTTTTTATCGAAATATGCGAATGCTTGAAGTTAAATTGAGTATGCGAAATATGTTCGTAATTCGTAATTTCTAATTCCTAATTTCCAATTAATTCAATCTTCAACCTCACCGTAAAGGTATCATTTTCATCGTCAATTTGAAGCGCGTGGCGGTGGCCGTAGAGCAATTCAAGGCGGCGGCTGATATTTTTCAGGCCAATGCCACCCACTTTGGCGGGCGCGGCGGCAACGGCGGGCTTCGAGTTTTGGCAGACAAACGTCAGCAAACCATCTGCAAGACAGAAACTTATGTTCACCCACGAGCCGTTTTCGCCATCGCTGTTGTGCTTTACGGCGTTCTCGACAAACGGAATGAAAAGCAGCGGCGGCACCTCAACGCCATCGGTAATACCGTCAGTATCAATCTTATAAGTGAAGCCCGTGCGGCGCACCTGCTCAAGGTCGAGAAAATCGTGAAGGAACTGTATGTCGGTCAGCAAGTTGACGCGCTCGCGGCGGCTGTCGGCAAACTGGTAGCGGATTAGGTCTTCGAGCCTGTAGAGCAGCGCCGACGCCTGCGCAGGCTCGCGGCGCACAAGCACGTTGACGTTGTTTATCATATTGAACAGAAAATGCGGATTTATCTGTTGCTTAAGCATTTTCAACTCTGTCTGCGCCGTAGCGGCCTGTAACTCGCGGTTGCGCAGGTTCTGCAGCGCCGTCCGTCGGAACAGCAGCAGACTGGTTGGCGCCACCGACAGCAAAACCATCGACAGAAAACTCGACGCCACGTTTATAGAACTTATAATCAGTGAATTATGAACGGCATAATTCACAAAGACTTCCGACAAAACCTTCAAAACGCCGAACGGCAGCGAAAGCAGAATTGTGGAAATGGTGAATTTCAGAATCTTGTCTTTGAAAAAGAATCGCGGCGTGAGTATGTAAATATTTACGTACCAACACGTTAGCAGATAGGCGTACATTATCAGCCATTGCGGCACGTTCTGGCGGCTGAAATCGAAAATCTGTCCGTCGGCGGCACCGAATGCGTTGAGCGACATCATAAATATCGGTAACTGGAACAGCAAATGTCTGACAATCCGATACTTGCCACTGAAAAGCACTTTGTTGAAGAAACTGTCGAAGGTGGCCATAACTAACGGATTGGGATTGTTAGACAAATGTGTGCGGGACTGATTGTCAGCGAGTAACGGTCGGCATAGAGCAGCGACAGACGCTTGCGGGCATCGGCAAAATCGGCATCGACGCGACCATCGGCAAGCGTAAACTGCAGATTATCAGCACCGACTGTAAACTGGCAATCGATATTGGCGACTGGCTGGCTGTACTGCATCAGCGACGTGAAGACAAGCGGCGGCACCATAACACCCATTATCGAGCCTTCGACACTGATTGTGAACGTTTTACAAACGCCATCGAACTGCAGGACGGCGAGATATTCGCGCACGAAATCAATCTCGCTTTTGAGCAACGACCGCTCGCGGCGGCTGTCGTAGAGTTGGTAGCGCAGCACCTTGCTGAACTGCAGCAGCGCGGCCGACGTGGCTTCGGCATCGCTTTGCGTGCGCTGTCCGCAGGTGTGAAGCGTGGTGCAGAGCATTTCGGGCGAAATCTGCTGTTTTATCAGCGCCGACTCCATCTGCGCCTGCTCCGCCTGCTGTTGCTGACTGCACTGCTGCTCCTGCGCCATTCGCTTTATGCAAAGTCCTAATAATACGCCAATTACGACTATGAACCACTGCATATTGAGCACCATCGCGTCGAGCGCAATGTAGTGCAGCGGGGCCGTGTAGCGCGACGCAATGTGGCATTGGGCGCAAATGCCGCCTTCAATCACGTACTGCAGCACCACAAACACCGTGGAAACGGCTATCAGCGTAATGGTGAACAGCCCGTAACGGCCGCGGTTGAGAATGCGCGGCACAAGCACCTCGACAAGCGCCGCAAGCAGCGCCACCTTGCAAAGAAAACAATTGCTAATCAGCAATATAACAATAAACTTATGTGCCGCATCGCCGAGCAGCATACTGTAGTTGAACGTTATCTCGGAAACGCTGAAAACGAGCATCGCAACGCACAGGCTGGCGTACCGCAACCAATGGAAGCGGCGGTCGAGAAGCAGGGCGGTGATTATGGAATTTTGTGTTAACATTTCAATTTCAATCCATACAAATTTAATCATAACCACGGAACGCACGAAAAACACGGAAAAGATTTAACGTTTTTCGTGTTTTTTGTAGTTCTCCGTGCGCTCCGTCCTTCTCCGCGTTCTCTGCGCATCATCCTAGAATTCAATCTTATAAGCAATATTCGGCAGTGAGAGTTTCACTGTGTACGGCTCAATTTCGTGGGTGCGCAGGTTGTAGACGTGGTCGTAGTAGCCTTTGTTGTTGGTCATATCGATAACGAAACTGTGCGACACGCGGCGCTTGTTGATTGTGAGACGGGCCGAGTAGTTGTAGGCGATTGCCGTTCCGTACTGCTCGGTGAAGGCGCGGGTCTCGTCAAGGCGGGCGGCGCCATCAATCGAGTGGATAATCTCGTAGGGCGTCACATCGTCGGCCACAGGCGCGTGGCGGTCGCCACCCTGAACGGTGACTTTCGCGCTCAACGCAAAAACGTTCTGTTTCTCGCTTCCAAACATCCATTCCTTGCCGCCTAACACATTGATAACGTAGTTTCTATCGTAGCGCGAGTGGTACCAATGGCCGTCGCCGCCGCGGTAGCGCGAACTGAAAATGGAAGCCGTGGTCATTCCGTACCAACCGTTGCTCAGGTAGCGCTCAAGGGTGACATCGACGCCGTAGTTTCGCCCCAAACCTTTGTTAACCAACGCTTTGTCGATATAATACTCGATATGGTTGAGCACCGAGAACGACGTGCCTTCCTCAACTGGAACATCGAACAAATGCTGATAGAACGGCTCGATTTTGAGCAGCGAGTTCTCGGTGAGTTTCAGGCTGTACGATAGCATAAAGTGGTGTGCGCGAGTGAATTGCAAATCATCGTTGACAAGTTCGCCGCCGATTTTCACGAAATAGACATCGGTCTTCTCGCGACGGCTGTGAAGGCCGTAGGCGGCGGCAAAAGTTGAGCGTGCGGTCGGCTGCCAACGCAGTCCCACGCGAGGCTCTAGGCTGACGGCACCGTTCAGGCGCAGGCTCTCGAGATTCAGCCCTGCGGTGAGCGTCAACTCGTTGCTCAAACTCAACTGGTGGCTGGTGTAGGCCGACAGCAACCCCGACGCGCCATCGGCTTCAAACACCGTGTAGAGCGGCTGTCCGATAGTGTCGCCGCGCTGCATCTGAATGTCGTACAGAAAATGCGTGTAGTGAACGCCGTTTTTCATTGTGTAGCGCGCCGAGACCTTGCGGCTATGTGCCACATCCACAATCAAATCGGTGTACGTTGTCGACATTTCAACCGCAGGAAGGTCGTAGGCGTTGGTGCTGAAATTGTACGCTTTTCGGTCGGCTTCCATTGTGTTGGCGGTGGCGGCCAAAGTGGTTGTGAGTTGTCCGCCGCGCGGCAGTAAAATATGGTGTTTCAGGCCGATAGCCCCCATTCGCTGTTTCGATTTGCCTTGATTTATGTCGAAACTGGTTTCCCATTCGGCGGTGTCGGAAACGGTTTTCTCATCGCTGTCGATAAGCCCCGTGCCCCAAACCGAGAACGTTCCCGCCGATTTTGTGGGCAGATTAACCTTGAAGTTTATATCTTGATAATCAACCACTTCGCCGCCCATATCAACCCAATCCATTTTCGACGCCAAACCAAGCGACGAATATCGGTAATTGATTATGTATGAAGCGTTTCGGTCCTTGCCGATAGGGCCTTCCGAAGCAAAATCGATACCCAACGTGCCGAACTGGAAGGTGTGCTCATACTTCTCGTTGTTGCCCTGACGCATTTTCATATCGAAAACGCCCGAAACAGCATCGCCATACTCGGCAGGGAACGCGGCTGTAAAGAAATCGGAATTACCTAACACAAAGGCGCTTAACGACGACATCAGTCCGCCGCCCGCCACCGAAATGTCGGCAAAGTGGTTCGGGTTCGGAATCTCGACGCCCTCAATGCGCCACGAGAGCAGGCGCGGCGCGTTGCCGTGGATTGAAATGCCGTTGGTGCAGCCGTCTTGCGACACGCCCGCAAACGAACTTGCCAAGCGCGCGGGGTCGCCGAAACCGCCTGCATAGCGGCTTGCCTCCTCAATGCTCAACATTCGCGCGCCCGTTGAAGCCATCTTGTTGAGCGGCTGCTGCTTGTTGATTTTGGGGCGGACGGTCACCTCGCCCAACCTTGTCACCGACTCGTTCAAGCCCGCCTCAACGTACGTCTCTTTTGCCGACGACACCATCAACTCTTTCATTATCAGCGGTTCGTAACCAACAGCCTGTGCCACAACAGTATGGCGGCCAACGGGCACGTTCTTAATCACAAACCGTCCGTCGGCATCGGCTGCGGTGCCCTGTGTTGGCTGGTCGTCAAGGAAAACCGTGGCAAACGGCACTGGTCCGCCCGACGCCGCGTCGAAAACCAATCCCCTAATGTTCTGTGTGAACGACTGTGCCTCAACAATCTGATTCTGAAGCAATAAGCAAACTACAAAGATTAAAATCCGTTTCATATCCATTTCGTTTTTAAGTTTCTAGTGCCAAAAATAGATTGGCCGCCATCACCAATTTTTAATTGTATACGAAACGGTGTGCGCTGTATACGAAACGGGGGATTTCAGAGAAAGTCTGGTGTTGGGTGTTAGGTGTTGGGTGTTTGTGTTTGCGTTTTCGTTTGTGTTTGCGTTTTCGTTTTCGTTTGCGTCAGGCCAAGGCACAAGCAAGCAACTATTTGGTTACTTGTAACTTACAACTTTAAACTTCAAAAACTTATCACTTAAAACTTCTACCCTAACTTCTCCGCCTCTTCGGTCAGACGCTCCCAGTTGTTAAGCTCGTCGGCAAGTTGTTTTTTGGTAGCCTCATATTTCGCAAAAAACTCATTGTCAGCCGATTCGGGGCGATTGGCAAGCTGATTGTCCATTTCGGCAATTGCCGACTCAAGCTCCACAATCAGCGCCTCGCAATCCTCCACGGCTTTTTTGGCCTTGCGGATGCGTTTTTCCTGCTCTTTCTGCTCCTCGTAGCTCAGTTTATTTTGAGGCGCAACTGGTTGTGGTTTTGCTTTTTGCGTGTCGCTTTTCGCAGATTGGGCCGGTGCTGGCTTGTCGGCCTTCTGCCCCATCTCAAACTGCCGCATATTCTCGAGTTTCTTATGGTAGAGAAAATCGCTGATGCCGCCCAGGTGCTGTTTCATCTTCTGATGGCGAAACTCATAAACAATGTTCACCATCCCGTCAAGGAAATCGCGGTCGTGCGAGACCACAATCAGCGTTCCGTCGTAAGCCATAAGCGCCTGTTTCAGAATATCTTTCGAGCGCATATCAAGGTGGTTGGTAGGCTCGTCGAGCACAAGCAGATTAGCAGGCTCCAGCAGCAACTTGGCCATCGAAAGACGCGCCTTCTCACCTCCGCTCAACACGCTGACTTTCTTGTCGATATCCTCGCCACGGAACAGGAATGCCGCCAGAATATCGCGGATTTTGGTGCGGATTTCGCCTTTGGCAACATCATCAATGGTTTGGAAAACGGTTTTGTTGAAATCGAGCATTTCGCTCTGATTCTGAGCATAATAACCGATTTTAACGCCGTGGCCGATTTTCACCGTTCCCTCGCACGGGTGGATGCCGAGAATAACCTTGGCCATAGTGGTTTTGCCCTCGCCGTTGCGGCCGACAAAAGCCACCTTCTGTCCTCTTTCGAGCGTAAAATCGATGTCGTTCAGCACCAGCTTTTCGCCGAAACGCTTGGTCATTGCCTTGGTTTCAACCACAATCTGACCCGAGTGCGGCGCGGGCGGAAAACGGAAATGGATTGACGATGTGTCGAACTCGTCAACCTCAATGCGCTCAACCTTCTCAAGCTGCTTGATGCGCGACTGCACCTGCACGGCTTTGGTGGCCTTGTAGCGGAACCGCTCAATGAATTTTTCGGTGTCCTCAATCATTTTCTGCTGATTCTCAAAGGCGGCTATCTGCTGCGCAAGCTGTTCCTGACGCTGCACAACATATTGTGAATAAGGCACTTTGAAATCGTAAATCTTGCCCAGCGAAATCTCGATGGTGCGGTTGGTCAGATTGTCGAGAAAAGCACGGTCGTGCGAGACAACCATCACGGCGCCCTCGTAGGTTTTCAGCATATCCTCGAACCACTGAACCGACTCAATATCAAGGTGATTGGTGGGCTCGTCGAGCAGCAGCACATCGGGGTGGCGCAGAATGACTTTAGCCAGCTCAATACGCATACGCCAGCCACCGCTGAACTCGGCCGTAGGGCGCTCAAAATCAGTGCGTTCAAAACCCAAACCAAGCAGAGTGCTTTCAATCTCGCCGTCGATATTATGGCCGTTGAGCAGATGGAATCGGTCGTTTTTCTCCGTCAGGCGGTTAATCAGAGCCATATACTCATCGCTCTCATAATCAGTGCGTTCGGCAAGCTGATTGTTCAGTGCGGCAATCTCCTTTTCGAGCGCCTTAACCTCAACAAACGCACTCTGCGCCTCGGCATACACCGAACGCTTGTCCTCAACCGACAGCTGCTGCGGCAGATAACCGATTGTAACCCCTTTCGGCACCGACACCTGGCCGCTGTCGTAGGGCTGCTCGCCGCAAAGAACCTTGAGCAGTGTCGATTTTCCGGCTCCGTTTTTGCCGGTTAAGCCGATACGGTCGCGCGGATTCATCAGGAAACTGATGTTGTTGAACAACGGAACGCCTGAAAATGATACGGTAAGATTGCTGACTGAAATCATATCTGAAATTTTGCTGCAAAGTTAAATCGAATGTGGAAAGTGGAAAGAGTAAAAGTTGTCCTGTTGAACGATTAAACCGATTAGGAACCGACAAAAAACGAAAGTGACCCAGGAGGGCTCCCAGGTCACTTTACTAACAAACAACTAACCATTATGAAAAACTAACTTTTTCAATTCTCTTCAACGCAAAGATGCAAATTTAGTTCTAATCAGCGTTATGACAGTGGGCACAAAAAAGTATGACACTCGTCATATTATATGACCTATTTCAGGCTCAACCTGAAGAGTATAATTATCAATCATAACAAATTGATTTTATAATAGTTAACACCCATTACATCATCAATAACATTAAAAAATAACCGCATTTTTTCGATTCAAACAACCCGGTTTGCGAAGATTTTTTTCAAAATTTTTCAGAAAAAACGTAACCTAAAAAATGCGCGTTTTGTAACCCGAACCGAAAAAAACGCTCGAAAAAGACCCCAAAAAATAGGTTGGCTGACATCGGCGGCGACCGGGAAGAAAAAAATCAACAGAATTTGCTTACACATATAACAATGTGCGCTGAGTTTCGTAGAAAAAACTAATTTTACTTTAGTTAGCCGACCAGATTGCACGACGCAACGAGAGGCGGACGGGCAAAAGATTTTAGGTTATAGGCGACAGAAAAGGACTGTGATTAAGAAACTGATATTGAAATTAATATATAGGTACATACTGCTGATTTCCGCCATCGTGGCCAACACTCCGCTCTCAATGGCGCAAGACGATGTTGACACCGACTACGACAGGCAGATGGACAGTCTTGTGCGCGTGGCAAACATCCTGCCCGACGGCGTTGAGCGGCTGAAAGTGCTTGAGCGCGTGTGTATGGGCCACAACAATGTTGATACGGTGGAAAAATACGCCGACATTGAGCTCGACCTTGCGCAACGGCTCGACAGCCAGCGGCTCGTGATTTCGGCCAATATGGTGAAGGGCTGGTGCCACTACAACCGATACAACTACAATACCGCCAACACTTTCTATTTCAAAGCAATGCGCATTGCCGACTCAATCGGCGACAAGCGCGGACTGGCGCTCTGCTTCCACAGCATCGCCAACTCAATGGCAATGATGTCGAAATACATTGAGGCCGACAACTACGACCAGAAGGCTCTGAAGCTCTTTATCGAGATGAATGACTCGGCAAACATCAGCTACATCTACCGCTCGCTGGGCCTGACCTGCATCGATTTCAATATGTACAAAACGGCTATGCGCCACTTTAACAATGCTTTGGAAATCGACTTGAAACAAAACCGGCCGGTGTGCATAGCCAACGACTATTTATACATAGGTACGGCCGAACGCAGCGAGTTCAACGACACCCGAATCGACAGCCTGATTGTCGGAGCCAAAAAACACACAATGATGGCTCTTGAACTGATGAAGAAAATTGACGAAGACTCCGACCTGATTATCGCCTACGAGAATATGATGAGCATTCTTCTGGAATATGCGAAAACAAAAACAGGCGACCGGCGGAAAGAGCTCGTTGACAGCAGCAAACTCTACTACAGCAAGGGAATAGCCCTGGCCGAAAGAATCGGACTGCTCGACAACTCGCACGACTTCAGAATCATAGAGGCGCGTTACGCGATTGAAGACGGCGATTTCGGCTCGGCATACAAAAAGCTGAAAAACATTGAGAAACGGCTCGATGCCGACTCGGCCTTCGTGCTTTTCTACATTGAACTGTACGATGTTTTTGCCGAATATTACAAAGCCACTGGCAATTACAAGCAGGCCTTCGACTATATGAACAAGGCCGCCAAGCTGCGAAAGGATAATTTCAGCCTCGACTATGCCCTGAAATCGAACAAATCGGAGGTGCAGAACGAGTTTGACAAACTTCGGCGCGACCGCGAGCTGAAAGACGAGGAGGCGAAAATGCTGCAAGACGCGCAGGAAACGCGCCAGCGGACTGTGACCTGGGCCGCCGTTGGTTTTATTGCCATTATGCTGGTTTTCATTTGGTTGACAAGGCGGAACTTGAAGCGCAAACACCGCTTGGGGCGAATTCTGGAACTACACAACAAAGAGATTGAGAAACAACGCGACCAGTTGGCGCTAATCAACCAGCAGATAATATCGAGCGTCAGCTATGCGCAGAAAATCCAGAACTCGATGATGCCGACGCACCAGCAAATGGCTGATATCCTGGGAGAAACGCTCATCATCTGGAAGCCGCTCAACATTGTGTCGGGCGATTTCTACTGGGCCACACGGTACGGCAAACGCAAGATTGTTACCATTGTTGATTGCACGGGTCACGGTGTTCCGGGAGCGTTTATGAGTATGCTCGGAATGTCAACCTTGTGCGACATTGCCAACACCAACGAGTTCCAGAGCGGACAGCTGACGGCTGCCTGCATTCTGGAGCTGATGCGCACCAAGGTGATTGAGGCTCTGCACCAAAACGAGCTCAGCGGAATGTCGCTCGACGGTATGGATATGGCGCTCTGCATCATCGACGACGAGACGCTGACGCTGCAATACGCCGGAGCGTTCAGGCCGCTGGTGGTTATCCGCAACAGCGAGACAATTGTTACCAAGGCCGACAAAATGCCTATCGGCTACCTGTCGGAGAACGCCAAAGCGTTCCGCAACAACAATTTACAGATGCAGAAAGGCGATGTTGTGTACCTCTTCTCCGACGGATTGACCGACCAGTTCGGCTGCAACAACCGCGGCAAAGAGGCTAAATTCTCAACCCGCCGGCTCATCGACATTCTGGTTGACGTGCACTCAAAACCGTTTGCATCGCAAAAAGCCGCCATTGAAAAATCCATCAGCAAATGGCGGACACCATCAACGCAGAAACACTATCCGCAAACCGACGATATGATACTGGTGGGATTCAGAATATGACACAAAAGCTATGAGAATCAGGCTAACAACCATATTGACAGCAATTTTGACGGTGGCCGCGGGCGCACTGCCGCTGAGGCTGCACGCGCAATCGGACAAACTCACGCCAGAGCAGGTGGACAGCATCGTCTGTCTGCTGCCGACCTTGCCCGAAGACAGCACCAAAGCACTGGCCCTGGCCGAGATTTGCAGCAACCACCCCAACATCGACTCAACACTGAAATACACGCAGGAGCTTTACTCGCTGTCGTTCAAGGCCGGAGCTAAATGGCTCGGAATGGCCTACCGCTACTTGTGCTGGTACTGCCAGGCAACCGGCGACTTTGAAAGCGCCATTAAATACGGCTACAAATCGCTGAAAATCAACGACTCGCTGAACCTAAAATTTGAAATGGCTCTGAACCACAATGCCTTGGGCGAGTGCATCATAGAATTGGGCGACTACAACTCGGCAAGCGAGCATTTTCATAAGGCGCTAAACCTGCTTTTGGGACTAAACAACACAACATTAATTACTTACACCTATCGCAACTTAGGAATCATCTACATAAGCTACAAACTGTTTGAGGAGGCTGCGAACTACTTCAACGAGGCGCTGAAAATCGACATCGCCAACAACAACATCCGCCAAGAGGCGCTCGATTATTACTATATGGCGTTTACGCAACTGAGCGCGCACGAGGAATTCAAAGATTCGGCATCAATTTCCGACGCGAAAAGACTGATTGAACGGGCAAGCAAGATTTTCAGGGAGTTAGACATCGATTTCCACATTATGAACTCCGATTTGTGCCAGATGCAAACCTACATTGACTACGCCGAACTGCAACGTCCGACAATCAGGCAACAGCTCATCGACAGCAGTCTGGTGCTATTCAACGAGGCCCTCAATCTTGCCGACAAAAACGGCTACACAAGCAGCTACATCTATCTTTTCGAACTCTGCAAAGGCAAATACCAATTGGCCACGAAGGAATATGCCGAGTGCGAGAAAACGCTGCGCGAAATCGAAAAAATGGCACTCAGCGACTCGGCCAACTCCGGAACCGCACTTATCGACATCTATCGGCTTGCGGTGGAGCTGTTCACCGAAACTGGCAACTACCAGAAGGCCGTGAACTATATGGAAAAACTGGCGTACACCGAGAAACGGTTCTACGACAGCGAGTTTGCAGCCAACTCGATAGAGATGAGCGTGAAAGACCAGTTTGACATTGAGATGCACAACCTCGACCTGGCCACACAGCGGCAGAAAATCAAGTTTGAGACGCACAAAAAGCAACGCCAGCTGGTGATTGCAATGGTGTGTCTGTTCGCACTGATGCTTATGGGGCTGGCAATCAACATCTTCCGAAACAACCGTCGCCACCACAACACCAACATTGCGCTGATGCGGAAACGCGAGAACTACAGGCTGCAGCGCAGTATGCTGGCCAACGCCAACTACGAGGCGCGGTCGAGCATAATGTACGCCAAAGAGATTCAGCAGGCCATTGTGCCATCGGCCAGCCTGATGAACGAAACGTTCGGCGACACGCTCATCATCTGGAACCCGCTCGACATCATCTCGGGCGACTTCTACTGGGCCAAACAGATTGGGCGCTACAAGATGTTGGCCGTTGCCGACTGCACCGGACACGGAATTCCGGGCGCGTTTATGAGTATGCTGGGAATGACATCGCTCAACGATATTGTGGTGGCCGCCGATATGGCGACAATCACCGCCGCAGCCGTCCTCGACGAACTCCGGACAAAAATTACCGTGGCTTTGCGCCAGACGGAGGAAAACGGCCTGACCCTTGACGGGATGGACATCGCGCTCTGCATCATCGACACCGAAACGCTGCAAATGCAATACGCCGGCGCCTACCGCCCGCTGATAATAATCCGTGGCGGCGGAATGTTCGAATACTTCCCCGACAAGATTCACATCGGCTACGAGCCGCGCAAGCCCGAGGCCTACACCAACCACCGCATCGACTTGCAACAGGGCGACACCATCTACCTTTTCACCGACGGGTTCGGGAATCAGTTCAGCAACGAGGAACGCGGTATGAAATTCAGCGCCGAACGGCTGAAAAAACTTCTGCGCAACAACTGCGACAAACCTTTTACCGAACAGAAGACAATCATTGAAGAGGCTATGATGAAATGGCGCACTTCGGGACTTGGCCAAGTCTGCTCGCAAACCGACGACCAACTGTTGATTGGAATAAGGGTTTAAAGGTTAAAGGTTAGAGGGGAGAGTTTAAAGTTTAGGGTTTATAGTTTAGGGTTTATAGTTTAGGGTTTAAAGTTAAGGAGTTAGAAGGTTTAGAAATTCATCTTCTCCTACAGCTCACCTCTTACCTCTTACCTCTTACCAATCACCGCACCTATCCTCTTCCACGCTTTTTGGCGAAAAATTCCTTCATCAGCGCAGCGCATTCTTCTTCAAGCACTCCGCCGACTACAACTGTTTTTGGGTGGTGGATTCCGCTGAAATGGTGACAACCGCGTTTCTCGTCGATGGCGCCATAGACAATGCGGCTCACTTGCGCCCAAGCAAGCGCACCGGCGCACATCGGGCACGGCTCAACGGTGACGTACAATGTGCAATCGGTGAGATATTTGCCGCCGATATAACCCGCCGCCGACGTTATGGCCTGCATCTCGGCGTGGGCGGTAACATCGTTGAGCGTCTCGGTCAGGTTGCAGGCGCGAGCGATTATCTGCCCGTTGCAGACAACCACGGCACCAATGGGCACTTCGTCTTTCTCGAGCGCCAACTTGGCCTGCTCAAGAGCTTTGCGCATATATTTCTCGTCGTCCATTTTGGTGGTGAGAGTTTAGAAGTTGAGTCGCTTCGCTGTTTAGAAGGTTTAGAATGCTAGTTTTTAGACTTAAGACTACGGACAACAGACTACAGAGTGCTTTGAATAAAGTCTACCATCACCGATTGTTACGTTTTTTATTTTGCCTTTTGACTAACTCTTTACAAACTACTGCATCACATCGACGCCGGCTCTCAAATCGGCCACGAACTGCTGAATGACCGGCCAACACTCTTTGGGGTCGGTCAGGTTCTGCAGGCGGCTGTCGAGCGGGCACTGGCCCGTTTTGCGGCGGTTTTCAATGTAATCGACTTCGGTATCGAAATAAACCTTGACACCGCCGTCGCGAAGCATCTGCAGCGCCGGGGTGCTGATTGTGTGCGTATTGACGGCCTTAACGCCGCCAAGAACCATCATCGCGGCAGCGCCACGGCCAATGATTTTGTCGGCAACGAGCGCGCCTTTTAGTTTGTCGCCGCCCTCGCTCAGCAAATCGTAAAGGTCCTGAACACCGCTCTGGCGGTAGGTGCTCACCTCGCCGTTGTTGCTTATGACGCACGACAGGCGGCTGGCATCGAGCTGTTTCAAGAGCGTGGCAAGCGTTGTGATTTCGCCCAAATCGGCATCGCCTATCTTCAAAGCCTCAACAAAACGGTCGATTCGGTGCATCTCCTGCGGAATGTTGATTCGCTGCGGACACTCGGGTATGCAGTGGTTGCAGCTAATGCAGTGGCTGGCCTGGCGCAGGCGCGGCACGCTGCGGTCGTAGCCGACAAGGAACGCCTTGCGGGCTTTCTTGTATTCGGGATTCTTCAAATCTTCAATCACATTGCCCTCGTTCAGACATTTGTTGTAATGGCTGAAAATGCCCGGAATGTCGAGTCCGTAGGGGCACGGCATACAGTACTGGCAAGTGTTGCAGGGCACGGCCGGGAAATTGGCGATTATGTCGGCAATCTGCTCCAAAAGTTCGAACTCGCTGTCGTTGAGCGGCTTAAGTGGCGAATATGTCTTCACGTTGTCCTGCAAGTGCTCCATATATGTCATTCCACTCAAAACAGTCAGAATTTTTGGCTGCGAGCCCGAGAAACGAAATGCCCACGAAGCAATGCTGGCCTCGGGGTCGCGGGCTTTGAGCAACTCCTCGGCGTGGGCGCTGAGTTTGGCCAAACGGCCGCCGAGCAACGGCTCCATCACAAACGCCTGAATGTCGCGTTTGGCAAGTTCGCCGTAGAGATATTCGGAATTGACGTTGCGCGGATTCATCAGCTGGGCGTGGTGCCAATCGACGTAACTATGCTGAATAAGAGCAAAATCCCAATGGCAGGTGTCGTCCATCGCCAAAACACGGTCGAACACCTTCACGTCGCCGTGGAACGAGAATCCGAGATTCTTGATTCGGCCGGCAGCCCGCTCTTCGAGCAGAAAATCGAGTATTCCGTTGCTGATAAAGCGGTCTTCGAACCCCTTCCAATCGCCGCCAATGGCGTGCAGAAGGTAAAAATCGATATAATCGACCTGCAACTCACGCATCGAGTTGTGATACATCTCGATAGACGCTTCGCGCGAGAAATTGCCGAAGTTCGACATCTTGGTGGAAACCATAAACTTATCGCGCGGGAAACGGCTCAAAGCCTTGCCCAACGCGCCTTCCGACTGTCCGCGGCAATAGGCCGGCGACGTGTCGAAAAGGTTGACTCCGTGCTCAATGGCGTAACCAATCAGGCGGTCAATCTGGTCCTGGTCGAGCTCGCCGTTGCGGTCTTCGCGGCCGCTCGCGCCACTTTTTGTGGGGAAGCGCATACATCCGTAGCCCAAAATGGACACCTTCTCGCCGTGCTTGCCGGTGCGGTAGGTCATCTGGCCTTCAGAATCACCGCTAGCGCTTTTCGAAACCGCTGATTTTTGATTGCCGCTGCCGCAAGCCGAAACTGCCGCCGCTGCCGCTATGCCCCCGCCCAAGGTCTTCAAGAACTGGCGGCGGCTGATTGTTACGTCGTTAGCCATAGTTTTCAATTTTGGTCAAATATATTCATTTATAAGCACCCACAACAACGACAATTTTTTAGTGGTAGATTTATTTAGGAAAAATGTAGCTAAAAAAAGCTCCTTTGCAGCGAAAGAACAACAATGGCCGCGCAAATCGGCAGACGGACGCGCGATTTGATAAATTCTTCAACGCATTGAAGAATTTTTATTGAATTTCTTCAACGCATTGAAGAATTTTTAAAGAATTTCTTCAGCGTATTGAAGAATTTTGAAGATTTTAACAAAAAAATGGGAACGTTTTTAATGATACCTGTCGGAAAGTGGTAAAAAAAGTGAGATTCCGACAGGTATGGCTTGTTTTTGGGGCATTAGTCGGCTACAAAAAAACAGCCTGCGGATAAACCACCGCAGGCTGACACCCCAAAGGGTATTTTATGAAAATAAAAGGTTTTCAATGATTAAAACTTATACGTCGCAGAAATGCTAATCGAACCATTCCTTGCGGAATAATTGCTATCACCGCCTGGTTGTAAATTTGCTATACCTAAATCATAACCAAGACGTACGCCCAAATTATCAGTAATTTCATAGCCTGCACCTATTCCAAATCCAAAATCAAAACGTTTGACATCTGATTTACCTGCATCATTACCAAATTCGATAGAATCATCATCTTTTTCGGTTTCATCATCAACAGTCACTTTAACTATATGTTTTCCTGTCAAGCCGATACCGATATAAGGTCCTGCCATCGCATAAAAATTGCCAAAATTTAGACGAGCTTGAACTGGGATTGTAGCATATACAATATTAAACTTGCTGGTCATTTCAACATCCACACCATACGAAGTCTCTTCTTCCTTTGTCTTAAAGCCTTTCTTTTCAATAGTAAGACCTGTTTCAAGCGCAAGAATATCGCTGATCCCAAAATCTGCAAATACACCAAAATTCACCCCGGGATTAAATTTGATGTCGTCAACTGATTCTCCATCAACTTTCATCGACATTTTTGAAAAGTTTAAACCCGCCTTAACTCCATACGATAATTGCGCAAACGTACTTGTGGATGATATTATAATTAAACCCATAAGGGCAAATACTATTTTTTTCATTTTCAATATTTTTAAAATTATAAAAACTTTTAGAATCGATAGCGAACACCAAGTGCTATGCCACCAAAATGGAAATCGGTGCTTGGAATGAGACTGAAACTCGGGCGCACATCAACTGAAAGTTGAAGCGGAATAGCATCAAAATTGTACTCAACACCCGCTTGACCAGCTATGGCAAGATTCAAGCCACCTTCATCATCGGCATCGCCATCATAAAACCACAAGCCGGCACTGACACCCGGACCTGCATACCAACCGAAACCACTGCCGATTTCACCTGTCCACTGCCAAATGCCAGTAAAACTGATAGCGCCGAAATTGTCACCGAATGTCCAACCCAGGTCGGTTTCCAGACGATTGCCACCCATACCCCATTGGGCACTCAATTCTGCGCCAAGATTGTCAAGACCAAATAGGCGAACACCAAGGTCTTTAATTTGTGCATTAGCCGCCGTACTCATTGCAAAGGCAGCCGCAATAACAAGAATAATTCTCTTCATTTTGTTTCGTTTTTAAAATTATTATTAAACTGATTTTAAAATGGTTAACAAATCAATAAGCCTTATCTGTACTGTATTCCATTTGTTTCACTATAAATATCACAGCCGCATAACATATTGCCACTGCAAACCAAAAAAGCAACATCGTCACACTAAATCTGAATATTTCCAAGTCGAACACATTTGCCACAGCTTTGAAAACTTCAACTTTGGTGACCGAATAGACCGACATTATTCCATTGAAAATCAGATATGCCAACAATCGTAGCATTCCAACAATTACGCAAACCAAAGCCGTTCTTTTCAGTCCGTCTAAAAACATCGCACAACTCTATTTTACAGTAACTTTTGTATCCTTTTTCGAAGCTTTTATGTTTTGGTTGTTCATAAAACTCGGGCTGTACTTTCCTCGCGGTATATCACTGAAAATGTATTTATTACATTTCCGTGCCGCGACAATATGGTCGGTTACGGCTGTTGTAATAAGAGTGGCTGCAAGGTTGACAAGTGCACTATTGGTGCTATTTTGCCTCAAATCGAGATATAAGTCACAAGTGCGGTCAAATAGGATTTCGTTTGTTGTTGTGGATTTAACACTGTACTTGATTTTGGTTTCTATACCGAATCCATTTTTCTTCCAAACATCTATTACAGAGAAGATTACGGCATCAGCACCAAACACTTTAGCGAACATTGCAGCGTCTTGGTCGATGAACATTTCGGCATCATAGGCGCTTTCGGCTTTCAGCAGTTCCATTGAGAGATGCGGTGACACAACATAATAACCGGCCTCAATCAGCGGCTGACTAATCGATGTGTACAAAAGTTCCTTTGCCTCAACATTGGTTGTGTTGTTGATTGGCGGCATCACTAGAAGAGTAAGCGGCTTTTCATCATACATTTTGGGATATTGGCTTACCCTTGTATATGTTGTGCACGACGACAATGCGACGCTGGCAACAATTGCTATGGCTATAATTTTCGTTTTCATTTCATTTTCCTGTTAATCGTTTAAGAATTGGCGTTAAGAATTTTACAGATTCCGGATATAATTCCATCTCTTTCTTCATCAGTTCCTCTCCTTTTTCAGGGAACAATGCAGAATAGTCAGTTGACGAGAATATTTTTTTCTGCCTTTTGGTTGCGTACTTTTCAAATGTTGCAGCTGTACTCTCTTGCAACAGAAGGAATCCGTATTCGGCGCATATTCCTGGTGGTACTATTTTGCGGGTGCCACCAGGATGTGATACCATATCCTCATACAAACAAATAAGTTCGCAGATGCTTTCCGGTGTCTGCTTGTCATAGTTTTGATAGGCAAGTTCCTCGTATCTCGATGTTCCCTTGTCGCTACTTGGTTTTGAGCCCCAATAATACATTCTCTGCGGGGCGCACGATGATAGAAAAACTATCGTTGCGATTGTCAGTATCTTCTTCATAACTCAATGATTTTCACTTCTGTTGCTGAAATAAATATCTCTTTAGAATAAATTTGTGTGCCATCTTTAGTGACTTTCACCGTATGCCGGCCTGTTGCCAATTTGATTTTTTCGTTTGCAGTTGCCTTGATATTTCTGTTAGCCTTCTGCGGTTTGTCTTTAATTGTTTTCGTGCTGTACGAAACTCCGTCAATATTCACTTCGATGGGAAAACTTTTGCTTGAAACAAAGCAAACTGCGCTTTCGTCGGCTTGTCCGCTACTGACTGAATAAACACCTGTGCGGCAACTGCCGAACAAGAATGTTAAAAGGACTGCAAGCAATAATGACTTTTTCATTTCTCCATAATGTAATAGTTCAACAAATCTTCTTCTGACACTGGTGTTCCCTCGTATGTACAGAATGATATTTCGCTTTCTGGTGTATCGCCCATACTTGCCGTAACTGTAAGCGAACCGACCTTTGTTCCGGGCAGTTCAACCTTGATTCCTGTTTGCGGATTGGTTACAGTTTTGCCTTTCTTATACAAGACAAACGACTGACCGGCATCAATGCCTTGCGACGCTCCTCCTGAAATGATATAGTTTCCATCATCGACCGACAAAAGGTAACCGCGCCAAGGTTTGTCCATACATTTGTTTATGATATTCTCGACCAATTGTGTCAAAGCAGCCGATATGGCCTTGTCGCTCAAAGTAGCGTCGTAACCGGCTGTTCCGCCAAGTCCTAAAGTCTGTTTTGCCGATGTTTCAGCAAAACCCGAAGCTTCATCTGAATATATTATCAAACCTGATGACGCTTCAACCAGACGGATACTCACTCCTGCCTCAACAGTCTGTGTTTTAGTTTGTGACAAAACTCTTTGGTCTCCTTCAACCTTACGGCCGAACTTGGTAATCGAACCAAGAATGATGTAATCGGCACCGATTTTTTGCATACCGGCTCCCGATTCTGCCATCAATTCCTCCAATCCATCGCGTTCCAACAGAATAAACTTGCCGCTTGCCGCCAATTTAGATGAAAGAATGTCCAACGCCTGCTTTCTAATGGGGTCGTTTTCTCTATCATAAAACATTCCTTTGGCATATTGGGTTTCGTTTGAGAAACGCCCGATAGCCACCCTCCTTTTCAATGATTTTTCGTTTTGTCCGAACGTTGGCAATGCAACTAAAGCAGCAACGAATAGAAACATTATTCTTCTCATACCAATTCTCTCTTTCATTAGTATGACAAATATAGCCCCGCCACTAATGCCTTGATTTACAACACTGTTGCCAATGATATGACGATTTTGTATCCAATCAGATTACACTTGTTGTGCATTGTCATCTTTCGACAAATCCAGGAAAAAGTCGTGATTGAGTATTCTGGAAATGCGCTGCAGCAATCCTGTATCGATAGTCGCCTTGCTGAATATCTTATATATGTGCGGACGAGTATAGAAAAGTTGCTCCGCAAACCAGGTAACCGAACGGCCCTGTCGCTTAAGTTCTTCTTGTATCAGATTGCCAATGTGCATTTACAAGTACCATCGTCGGCAATCCCAAACCGAATTATTGCTGATATAAAAAGAAAAGCGCAGGATTCTTACACTACTTATCCCACACTTTCAGGCCTTCGCATTGCCTCATCAACGAGATAAGCAACGCAGATAGCCCACGCAAATACATATCACAAAAAGCCTATGGCATAATATGCCACGGTTAATGTAATATCATATCCGGTGAAACGTCTCGTTGCTACTGTCTCTGTTGATTCAAAGTTGCGAAGTTCGAAAGTGTCGAGTCAGCGCGCGTAAACGCTCTTCATATCATTTGGCACATATTTTCTTGCCAAAATGACGCACAAAATTAATGATTAAAACATTTGTTGAAATTCGCCAATCTAATATAAAACGATAAAATTGGATTTTTCTCATTTGATTTCCCCACCTTTGCACCGCCAAAGCGCTTGCCACAACATCGGCTCGCTTCATCTGCAAACATCAATGGAACAACAAGATACAAACACCGCGAAACCGAAACTCTGGAACGGGAACTACATAAAGATTTGGTGCGCCAACTTTATGATTTTCTTTTCGTTTATGCTGCTGGCGCCGCTGTTGCCACTCTACCTGAGCGACACTTTCGGCACCGACAAGGACACCATCGGGCTGGTGCTGTCGGGTTACACGCTCACGGCGCTGCTTTTCAGGCCGTTCAGTGGTTTTCTGGTCGATAGTTTTCCGCGCAAGCAGGTGCTGCTGGTGTGCTATTTTTTGTTTTTCGCCTTCTTTGCCGGATACCTTGTGGCTGGCTCTCTGCTTATGTTCGCCATTGTGCGCACAATGCACGGCGCGCCGTTTGGCGCCACCACCGTGGCCAACAGCACCGTAGCCATCGACGTGCTGCACCCCGAGCGTCGAGCCGAAGGCATTGGTTACTACGGACTTAGCAACAATATTGCCACTGCCCTTGCCCCCACCATTGCGCTTTATGTTTTTCACGTCTGGCACAACTACGACGTGCTATTCGCCTTGTCGCTGGTGTGCGCCGGCATCGGCTTTGCCATCAACTCAACGCTGAAAACCGCACCGCGCGAGCAGGTCAGGCCGCAAACACCCGTCTCGCTCGACCGCTTTTTTCTGGTGAAAGGCTGGCCCGAAGCGGCAACGCAGGCCTGCTACGCCTTCTCGTACGGCGTATTATCAACATACATAGCCATTTACGGCAAAGAAGAGTTGGGCATTACTGGCGGCACGGGGTTGTTTTTTATGCTGCTTGCCGGCGGACTCATTGTGGCGCGCATTGTTGGCAGCCGCTCGCTTCGCGACGGGAAAGTCACGCGCAACGCGTCGTTCGGTGTGCTGGTGTCAATGTTCGGCTATCTGCTTTTTGCAGCCGTCCACTCACCCATCGGCTATTACGGTGCGGCGTTCATCATCGGATTTGGAAACGGGCATATGTTTCCGGCTTTTCAGACAATGTTCATCAATCTGGCACCCAACAGTTTACGCGGCACTGCCAATGCAACGCAACTCACTTCGTGGGACGTGGGCGTGGGTGCCGGCGTGCTGATTGGCGGCATCGCAGCCGAGAACTACGGCTATCACGCGGCGTTTTGGACGGCTCTGGCTGTGAATGTTGTGGGTGTGGCGGCACTGCTGCTGTTCACACGAAAGCATTTTGTGAAGAATCGCCTACGATAAGTTTTGTGTAAAGTGGTAAAGTTTAATGAGTAAAGAAGGTTGAGAATGTTTAGAAAGTTGAGAGAGTTTACAATCTAAACCTTCTCAACAGCGAAGCCCCCGATAGCTATCGGGAAAACTTTCTAAACTTCTAAACCATCACATCTACACTTCCTTATGCACTTCGCGCCCTTCGACGTAGATGGCGCCCAACGGACGTGCCGGGCACAGATGCTCACACGCACCACAGCCAATGCAGCGTTCGGGATTAATTACCGGAATCTTGCGCGAGCCGTATTGGTCGGGATTTTCAGGCATCATCTGAATAGCGCCAACCGGGCAATGAGTCGCGCAGTTGCCGCAACTTACACCATCAGTCACAACCACGCAATTTTCGCGCAGCCAAACGGCATAACCAACTGATATCGAAGATTTTTCGGCAGTATCGATTGGCTTGATGGCATCGGCTGGGCATACGGTTGAGCATTTGACGCACTCGGGGCGGCAGTAACCGCGCTCGAACGACATTTCGGGCTGCATCAGGTGCTCAATGTCGGACGACGGCACCAAAACCTGATTCGGGCAGGCCGACACGCATAGCTGACAAGCCGTGCAATGGTCGGTGAAATGCTTAATACTCAGCGAGCCTGCGGGTTTAAGTGCCGTTTTGCGATTGGGGGCCTGACGGTCGATGATTACAGCCAATCCGCCGTCAACCTTTTTCTCTTGCGCCTTCACTGTAGCGCCGGCCACAATCAGTGCCGATGTGGTCAGAAACGCTCGTTTCGATTTGTCAACACCCTTATCTTCAGCAGGTTGTGCCACCGAACGCAATTTGTAACTGATAGCCCCCTTGTTGCACTTGTCGATGCAGTCGAAGCAAGCCACGCAGCGGCTGTAATCGATGGCGTGCTTTTTCGAGTTGATGCACGAAGCCTTGCAGTTTCGTCCGCACAAGCCGCACGAGTTGCATTTCTCGGTATCGATAACCGGCTTGTAAAGCGAGTATTTTGCAAAGAATCCCAAAATCGTCCCCACAGGGCAGACGGTGTTGCACCAAGTGCGACCACCACGCCACGCCAAAACGGCAATCAGCACAAAGGTAACGGCAGCCACAACAAAGGTTGTCAGGCTTTTAATCCACACATCAACAGTATAGAAAGCATAGCTGTTGGCGCGTTCGGCAAAGTAGGCCAAAACATTGTTACCAAACTGATAGACAGGCGCGAACAAGTTGTTGGCAATGCGTCCGTAGGCGCTGTATGGCGCCACCAGATGAGCAATAAAACCTACACCCGGCGCCAGAATCGTTGCCAAAAATATAACCAACACGCTGTAACGTAGCCATTTGCGTTCAGGCGAGAACGAATAACGGTTTTTCTTGCTCTTTTTGCCGAAAAACGCCACCACATCCTGCATCACGCCAAGCGGACAGATGACAGAGCAATAGACTCGCCCAAACAGGAATGTGAGCACTAGCAACGCCACCACCACGCCAACGTTGAGCGCCAGCAGCGCCGGAACAAACTGAATGTCGGCCATCCAGCCGAAATAGGTGTGAATTGTTCCGGTGAAATCAAGGAACAAAAGCGTAATCAGTGTGTAAAACACCACTGCCAGTGAGATGCGGATTTTACGTAACATACGTCTAATTTTTTCTCGCAAAATACAATATTACAAACCATTATAGCAATAGGTCGATGTATCTTTTAACTATTTAATCGACCAAACACCAATGTTTTCCGACAAAGTGCGTCAAATTTCGTAGTCAAGGCAGACGCGCAGTTTTGTGTTCGGGCGCACCGAGCCGTCGGCCACAGCCACGTGAGCCGGGTGCACGGCATAGCCTTTAAGTGCGTCGAAGCTTTCGAGAGTCGAATCGAGCATCAGGTCGGCGTTCGATGTTGGCAGGCCATTGATGTTCACTTTGATTTCCAGAAGCCCGGGCACCTTGCCGGCCAAGCCTTCCAAACCTTTTTTGATTTCAGCCTTCACGGCCGCTTTTTGTTCTGCTGAAAGTTCGTCTTTCAGCTGCCAGAGAATAACGTGTTTTACCATTTTAATTTAGGATTTTTGTCCCGATAGCTATCGGGATTTGATTTTTGATTATTTAAAATTCAATTATTTACAAGTTTTACCAATAAGTTTGTCAAGTCTTTTTGACGGACCGGTTTTGCTAGATAGGCAGTGCAACCAGCCTCAAGTGCGGCATCGCGGTCCGAGTCGAACGAGTTGGCGGTGAGCGCCACAATCGGAATATCAGCATCGAACTTGCGGATTTGTCGCGTGGCTTCAAGACCGTCCATTTCTGGCATCCTGATGTCCATCAGAATAACTGCGTACCGGTTCGACTGCGCCTTAGCAACAGCCTCCCGGCCGTTTCGCGCCCGTTCAAGAGCGTGCCCGGCAAGCATTGTCTCAACCAGAATATAATTGCTGTCGTTGTCTTCAGCCACCAGAATGTTCGCACTCTTCAATCCGGGCACCGTTTCCGAAAGGTCGCCTTCCGATGCGGTTTGCGGGGTGTCTTGACTGATAATGTTCATTGGAATCCAGGCCCAGAAAGTGGAGCCCTTGCCTTCAACCGAATCAAATCCGACTTTGCCGCCGGCAGCCTCGGCAATCGACTTGCAGATGGAAAGCCCCAGGCCGGTGCCCTGCGCAAACGAGTCGAGTTTCTCAAACCGGTTGAACACCTTCGACTTCTTGTCATCGGCGATGCCGATGCCGGTGTCCTGTACAAAAATGCGCACTCCGCCGTTCTCGCACACGTAACCGAATTTGATAAATCCCTCTTTGGTGTATTTGTTCGAGTTGGTGATGAAATTATTGATAATCTGCGCTGTACGGTTTTTGTCGAACTCAACAACGCACTCACTGTTTTTAAGGTCGCACAAAAACAGCACATCGGGTTTGATTTTCTTTTGGAATGTGTCGTAAATCTCTTGGAACAAGGCAGATATGTTAAATTGCTCGTACTTGAAATTGACATATCCGGCCTCGAACTTCGAGACATCGAGAATATCACTAATCAGCCCCAGTAAAAGCTCGCTGTTCGACGACACATACTGGCTGTAGGTGGCGCGGCGTACGGGGTCGTCGGTGGTGGTGAGCAGCTCGGAAAAACCCACAATGGCGTTGAGCGGAGTGCGGATTTCGTGGCTCATATTGGCCAGGAACGCCGACTTCAGCTTGTCCGACTCTTCGGCTTTAACCTTGGCCTTTTTGAGCGCCTCAAGCGTCTCGGCCAGCTGCGTCACATCGAGTGCGGTGGCCAGAATGTAGGTGTGGCCATCGAGCGACAGCTTGGTTTTGTGGACGTTATAAACGCTGTTGCCCACCTGGTTGCCCGAGAGGTTGTAGCTGTAATTGCCCTGCTCAACAGCCAATCGGTCAGACTCTTGAATCTTTTCAAGAAGCTCATTATGAACAAGTTCAGCATCGTTAAATCCGATAATATCCTCACGTTTCATATTGGTCATCTGGCAGAACTTGTCGTTCACCATCACGTAAGACATATTGTTATCGACGCTCTTCATAAAGAACTGGCAAGGAACCGAATTGATGAACGTAGAAAGCATATTGTTCAGTTTCTCAGTCTCCTTGATGGTCATTTCGAGTTTGGCGATGTTGGTGTGCAGCTGCGACACATCGAGCGAGACCGAAAGCAGATAGCGGTGGCCGGTCGGGGTTTTGATTACTGAACGGATGTTGTGCCAGGTGCGTTTCTCATCGTTCATTTCAACGGTTATGTCATACTCGAGGTAACCTTTTTCAATGGTTTCCAAGTCGTGAGCGCGCTCCAGCTCAATGTCGAAGGCATCGATGTTGCTGAAGGCCTCGGCATCGGTGTGACCGATAATTTTATCGCGGTCAAAGTTGGGCCATTTGTAAGCCTGCTCATTGACAAGCACATAGCGCAAATCGTTATCAACATCCTTCATATAGAACAGACAGGGCACCATATTGATGAAAGTGTTGATCATCATATTGTTTTCTTCCTGCTGCTGCATCAGTTTTATCCAGCGCGTGTTGTCGCGGACAAGACCTGTATAGACGCTCACCTTGCCCTGCGGAGTGCGCAGCATCGGAATCACAAACATCTGCAAGTTGTACCACTCGCCCGGCTTGTGACTGTTTTTCAGCCGCAAATAGACGGTTTGCGTGAAATCCTCGTGCGAGCGCATCCGGTTCACCAAATCCTTCATCATCTGCAAGTCGTCGGGGTGCACAAACTCAACCAGCGACTTGATAGGCACTGCCCCGGCGTCGAGGAATCCCTCGGTCTGGTAAAGCGTGAGGATGTCGGTCTCGGCGTCGAAATCGAGCTGCATAAGGTCAGACTCCTGCATTGTGAGCTGCGTGCGGATTTTGCTCTGCTCCAACGACTGCTTGTAGAGCGCCTGGCTGGTGACATCGCGGAAAGCGCAACCAATTTTGTTCACCACGCCGTTCTCGTCTCTCGCCACAAGCGAAACCTCGAAGTAGGAATATTGAGAATCGGCGGCGTTCTTCTTCATTCTGAACACGTTACGCGACTCCTTCAACGTACCTCCGCGCAGCGAGTCGAAAATAACCCGGAACAGATTCGCGTCGCTTGGGTGAATATTGGCCACAAGCTGGTCGTGAGTTGAATTCTCGGGGAAGATGGTTATGCCGCTAACTTGCTCACGCACACCTGTTTGCAGATTCAAATTCCAGGTTGATATGCCGGCTGTGCGCATCAGCATCTCCTTGTCCTTGTCGAGCTCGGCAATTGTGCGACGCTTGTGTTCGTCTTCGGTTATATCGGTGATACACAGCACGTAACTCAGTTTCGAGCCATCGGCCGAGAGCACACGGCGGCACTGGAATTTCAGGTCGAGAGTGCCGTTATAAATGGAATTGTAATATTCGCGAACCTCGTCGGTAATCGCAAAATGGACAACCGTTTCGGTCATCTCGTTTTTCATAATGGCGCGCTTGAAATCGTCGGGCAGCACGGGCGAGTCGAAAATTGAGCGGCTGCGGCTCATATAAACATCCGGATTCCTGACACCTATAATATTGAAAAACGCATCGTTAGCGTACTCCAGCACACCATCGAGATTGTAGATGGCATAACCAACGGACGAAACCTTCAAGATGGTCTGCTGCTCGTCGAGCAAGGTGACGAACTCGGGGTTGCCACGATTCGACAAATCGGTGATTATGACCACGATATAGTCCTTGCCATCATCGTTCATCTTGTAATATCGGGCAGCGAGCGAGGCCAAACCAGTGCGTCCGAAAAATCGGTGCGAGGTCTTCGACATATCAACATTGGCAATGTACAACGCCCCGTTGTTGGTTATCTCGGCACCAGGTTGCGGGCCAGTGTAGTACGGGCCGTCGTAGATTTTAAACTTGTGCGAGAGGAACGCCTCCTTGTTTGGAATGCCGAATATGCTGGCCGTGGCCTTATTGAAATCGATGATTGTTCCATCCATCTCGCAAATCACAAATCCGGCCGACACCAAATCGAACATCGAGCGGAAGTTTGAGAACGACAAATGCTTGGCCGGCGCGGTGTTGACGGATTCCTCGGTCAAAATAATGTTGACGTGATGCAGGTTCCCCAAAAACATCTCGGCTTTCAAATTGAGTGTGAAATACCTGTCGCCCTTGGTGTTAGTACCGACAAAGCTCCGCATCTTAAGTTCGCCGCCTTTCATTCTCTGGAAAATATCGAGAAGCACCTGGCTGTCGGCGAAACTGTAAACGAACTGATTGAGTGTGTAGTTGTTAAAATTCGATTCGGCATTAGTGGTGCACACCATCCGGTCTTTCCGCGTGTAGTAAACCAGCCATTCTGATTTTGTTGTGGAAAGGTGCGTTTCAATCAACTCGAAAAAATCGGAGTGACTGCGCCTCGAAATCACAAGCGAGATGGTGGCAACAGCAATCAGAGCTAACAATACTAACAGAAAACCAAGCAGATACATCAATGTTTTCTTTAATTCACAAATCAGCCGACAAAACCATCGGCACTCTACAATGATAGTAATAAAATTGATTTTCCGTCAGCGATTTGGCCTCACTAAAGAAAAAAATTGCGTGGCCGAAGGTGGCTAACTTTCTCCCCCCCGTCACGCAATCAATTATCAATGAGCCGCAAATTCTTTAAAAGAACCGTCCGGTAGTTTTCTTATACTGAAGATACTCGTCGCCAAAGTCACGTTCGAGCCGCTTCTCCTCCGACAGCACCTGAATGGTCATCAGCGCAACCACAACGGCAAAAACCGCCAGCGACTGCCAACTAAAAAACGCCAGCACCGCACCAATATAATATATGTAGGTGCCCGTCAGCATCGGATTGCGGCTGAAGCGGTAAGGGCCATCGGTCATCAGGTGCTTGGTGCGCGGAGCAACCTCGTGGCCAACCGCATCGAACGGATTGCCCTTCCCCACTCTGCGCATATGAACAATGCTCCACACGCTCACAGCCACACCGGCTACAGCCACAACTGCGGCGGCAATGAGCCTCCACAGCGGAAAATCGGCCATTTGCGGCTGGCCCGATGCCCACCACATCAAAGCAGGAATACCCGCAATGAATATCACAAATCCTAAAAAATAGCCAAGAATATTTCTCATTGTTAAATAATTATATATCAGCAATATACCCAACCATCCACTTCACAAACGCGAAACTTCTGCTGTCGCCGTCAACCTTCTCCCCATTAACTTTCCACTCTCGATTGCAACTGAGTTTCCGCTCGTTGTGTTTCCAGCAGTGATAGTTAATGACATCGGAAGTGCCGTCGCCCCAGTTTATCACAAGGTCCTCATTCATATCGGCGCCGCCATCGATTTCGCCAAACAACAACCGGCACTGGGCGTTACCATTGGTGCGCACGGTGTCCAACTGCAACCCGTACATATGCGGCATATAGGCTTTTGCACCTTCAAAATGATTCATTAAATCATAATTCACCTCGTATGTTTTTTCTTTGAAAGTGAGAGATGTGCCATCGAGTATATTACTGTTATTCTGTGGATTAAGCAGGTCGTTGCCATTACTGCCGGTAGCGGTGATGCTGATGCAAACTGGCGCCCAATCAACTATCCGACCGCCATTATCGTCATCGCAGGCGGAAACCGACATAAGCAGAATCAGCCCGGCCAATAAATTCTGATGCTTCATTTTTCTTTTTCAAATTAATGCAATAATAACAAATTCCGATAGTCAAGAAAAAAACGGCCGCTGCTGCTCGGCGGCCGTTTTGCAACCATCTGTAAACAAATTATTTAGTGTCAAGATTTATCATTGGAATGCTGTTGCCGCCGGTGTAAACAGGCAGTTTGCCGTCCCAACGCTCAAGGGCGTATTGCTGAACCAGAAGTGAGTTCAGGCTGGCAGCCACTGTGCGGTTGTAGTAAGCCTCGCCGTCGGCTTTGATTTTCAGTGCCTTGGCTTCTCCTTCCGCTTGCGCGATGGCTATTTTTGCCTGAGCCTCAGCCTTTTTCACCTCGTTCTCGGCCTTCAAGCTCTCCTGGATGGCGTTGTTTTTAGCCTCGATGGCTGCCGACAGCGACTGCGGCGGTGTTATCTGCGACGTGAATTCCGACACCAGAAATCCCTCTTTCAGCAATGCGCTGTCGAGCATTACGCGAACCTCGGCCTCAAACTGCGCACGGCTGGCCATCAGTTCGTCCGATGTGTAGCGGTTGGCCGAGATGCGGTAAGCGTCGTACACAACTGTTTTCATATAGCCATCCTCAATCTTGCGCAAATCGACACGATATTTAGCAAAGATTTTCACCACCATTTCGCGGCGAACCTGATAAGCGAGCCTCGGGTCCATCTTGAATACGGCCGCATCTTTGGTGGTTACGGTAAACGGCTCGTAATCAACACGCTGAATATTCACCGGATAGCTGTAGACCGATGTGGTGATGGGGTTGTAAACCACCCAGCCAGTGATTGGCACAGCCTGAAGCTCGCCCTGCTCGGTAACCGAGAATTTTTTGAACTTGATTCCTGCCTCTGAAGAATCGACTACTGCGCAGCTTGTAAACAATGCCGCAACTGCAAAAAATGGAATTAAACGTTTCATTGTATTTAAATGTTTAGTGTTTAGATGTTTAGAGTTTAAATTATTAGTATCAATGTCAGCATTTTCACTCAATCATTCTGTAATTCTCCGGGTTCCATTTGTCTTTGGGTGCCGGGCTCTCTGCCGGACGGCCGATGGCAATCACACACAACGGAATCTGCGTTTCAGGGATGTCAGTCAAGCCGCGCAATTTGTCAACTCGGTCGGGATTGGGGAAAATTCCGGTCCACACCGCACCAAGGCCCAATGCGTGGGCGGCCAAAAGAATGTTCTCGGTCGCGGCCGAACAGTCGTGAATCCAAAAATCGCGGTCAACACCATCAAGAGTTTTGGTCATATCGCCGCAAACAACAATGGCGCAAGCGGCACTTGCCAGGCGCGTGTTGGGCAGCGAATCGGCAATTTGTCGCAAAAGCGGCCTACTCTTCACCACAACAAACTTCCACGGCTGCTTGTTTCTCGCCGACGGTGCCGCCATTCCGGCCTTCAGCAGAGCCTCTATATGGCTGTCGGTCAGCGGTTCGTCGGTGAAGGTGCGGACGCTTGTGCGCGTCATAATGTTGTTGATGACGGCATCAGCATCGCAAACCGAGCCAGAACGCCGTTTGCTCATAACCAGCAGAACCACAGCCATTATCAAAGCTGCCGACAAAACGGCAATCACCAACACTTGCATTTCCGTAATTGTTTCCGATAATAGTTATATGCCGCATCACAGAAACGGCATCAACAAATATAATAAGGAGTGTCCGATTTTTACTATCCGACGCGCTTTTTTTGAAAAAATCGGACAATTGTTTCAGTATATTTTCACCATAAAAACAAGAAAGCCTTGCAAGTTATTCACTTACAAGGCTTTGTGGTTGTCGTGGAAGGACTCGAACCCTCACAAGCAGAACCAGAATCTGAGGTGCTACCATTACACTACACGACAATGGTTTTAACGCTGCAAATATAGCAACTTTCTTTATGGTGTAACCACAAATGCGTAACTTTTTGCCGATAATCGTAACGCAAGTTATAACAAAATGATTGCCAATATATTGCGGTGTCATTTTTATTCCTTGTCGCCTTCTGTAAGCAGACGCGACAACTGCATATAGCGCCAAACAACCGCCAAAATGAGCGCCAAAAAGACGATAACCGGCATCCGATAGCGCACCAACGCACCGAAGTTGGCTGTGGTGAGCCCGACGAAGAAGGCGTAGGTTATCATAAACACAAACGCCGATATCAAGAACGGATTCCGCATTATCACGGAAGCCATTCGGCGAAGACCGAACTTAAAAAATAAACAAGTGATTAGCAGCATAATGGCAAAGGTTTCGAGACCGGAAATGAGCATCAGCACATTGCGCGACTCCCACAAAAACGGCCTGAAAACACCGGCAACAATGGCTGCTGGCGCCTTGGCCAAAAGTCCGCCCAGCGACGGGTCAATCTCGCCAATATCGAAACTGTTGCCGCCGTAGTATTCCTTTTTCAGGTCGTCCTGAATGATGACGGCGGTCTCAATTATCGCGTCAAGCGACTGATAGCGCTCGTTGGCCAGCGAACCCAAACGCGAGAAAAGTCCCACGCCCACAATCCAAATCACGGCAACGATTATGGGAAAAATCATCACTCGAAACATCCGCGAATGCATCCGATAGACGTAGGTGAAACCAAGCCAGACAAGGCAGGCGCCCATTGTGGTGAAAAACGAATACGGCCGGATGCTCATACAGATATAACTGCACACTATCAGCAAGATAACATTGCCGGCAATCCGCTTGCGCGAAATGAATATGCTGTGGACGGCGCAGAAAACAAACATCGACGCCACAAGGCACCAACTATCTTTGAGCAGCGACGAGCCCCAAAACACCACCGACGGCACAAAGAGCAATGCAATGGCAAAGTTGCGGTCGTTGTTGGGGAAGAGCTTGAGCATCAGCTTATAGAATTTCCAAATGCCAACAAAAAGGAACACATTGAGTACCAACACATTGCCCAGGAATGTTTTGAATCCGAACAGGTAGAGCAGCACGTTGAACCGGCAGACGGCGAACGAGTTGGGGTCGCGCCAATAGGTTGGCCAGCCGGTGGTCCAATCGAATGCTGAATATAGCTCGGGGGTATGCTTTCCGGCCATTATCATCGCGAAAGCGCCGAAATCTTTGTGTGCCAGTCGCTCAAGCGATTGCGTACCCCAATAATAATAGTGTGTATCGGTCTCGCCGTAGTGGTAGGTGTAGATGAGCGCGAAGGCTATGCCGGCAAACAACTTCAGCATCAGGCCGATAGTAAAAAAACGGTAACACGGCTCGCTTTCTATATGCTTCCGCTTGACCGACGACGCTATCCACCAGAATATCAGCAGATAAAGCGGCACTATCAAAACATCGATTATGGTAATTGTCTCGCGCATCGGGCACAAATATAAAAAAGTTTAGGGTTTGGGGGGAAGGAAGTGGATTTGGACGACGGACTTCAGACTACAGACGACAGACAAATTCGAGTAAGGTGTAAAGAGTAAAGTTTAAAGTTTAAAGTTTGAAGTTTGAAGAGTAATGTGTAATGATTCGGAATTCGTAATTCGTAATTCATAATTCGTAATTCATAATTAACCATCACCTAACCCCCAACACCTAATGCCTAGTGCCTTTCAATCTTCCGCCTGTTCGCTAATTGTCAACAACTTGATTTGGCGGGCGGTACATCTGCCGAATCTATTGAATACATTTGACTTTCACTTAACTACTAAAAAAGAGTATATGGAAACTTTTGGAACAATCTTTAAGGAAGGCGGAAAGAAGGCCTTGCTGTGCGGCTCGGGCGAACTGGGCAAAGAAGTGGCTATTGAGTTGCAACGTTTTGGCATTGAAGTGGTTGCGGTTGACCGCTACGCAAACGCGCCCGCAATGCAGATTGCGCACCGCTCGTATGTGATTTCAATGCTCGACGGCGAGAAACTGCGCGAGATTGTTTACAAAGAGCGTCCCGACTATATCATTCCTGAAGTTGAGGCGATTGCAACGCCAACGCTCATCGAACTTGAAAAAGAAGGCTTTAACGTGATTCCAACGGCACGCGCCACCTTCCTGACAATGAACCGCGAGGGCATCCGCCGTCTGGCCGCCGAGGAACTGGGGCTGAAGACATCGCCCTATCGCTTTGCGGCAACCTACGACGAGTACCGCGCAGCCATCAAAGAGATTGGCATTCCGTGCGTTGTGAAGCCGATTATGAGTTCGTCGGGCCACGGACAGAGCGTGGTGAAAAGCGAAGCCGACATCGACCGCTCGTGGGAAATATCGCAGGCTGGCGGCCGCGCTGGTGCAGGAAAGGTGATTGTCGAGGGCTTCATCGATTTTGATTATGAGATTACGCTTATGACCATCCGCCACAAGGACGGCACAAGTTTCCTGAACCCCATCGGCCACTGGCAGAAGGACGGCGACTATCAGGAATCGTGGCAACCGCAGCCTATGACCGACGCCGCTCTGGCGAAGGCGCAGGACATTGCGAAGAAGATTACCGACGCGCTTGGCGGCCGCGGAATCTTTGGCGTGGAAATGTTTATCAAAGGCGACGACGTGATTTTCAGCGAAGTGTCGCCGCGTCCGCACGATACGGGTATGGTGACAATGATTTCGCAGGACCTGTCGGAATTTGCGCTGCACGTGCGCGCCATTTTGGGCCTGCCCATTCCGAACATCGCCTTCCACGGCCCGTCGGCTTCGAAAGCCGTGGTGGTCTTCGGCGACAGCCAAAATGTGAAGTTCAGCAATCTTGAAGAGACGCTTGCAATGCCCGACACGCAAATGCGTATCTTTGGCAAGCCCGAAGTTCACGAACACCGCCGTATGGCCGTGTTGCTGGCTCGCGGCAACTCAATTGAGGAAGCCAAAGAGAAGGTTCGCAAAATGTATGACACGCTGAAGGTTGAGAAGGATTGAAGGATTGAAGGACTGAATTAGAATTTAGGAATTAAAATTTGATATGTAGAGACGTGGCGTGCCGCGTCTCTACGTGTTTTATGGCGTTCCTAATCAACCGACAACACCATTGATTTCACCGCCGGCAGTCTGAATGGAAAGGCTGTCGCCCGTTTGCACTTGCTCGGGCGAAGTTACGGCCTTGCCTTTCGATCGGACGATTGAATAGCCGCGTTTGAGCACATTTCGCGGGTCGGCCTGGCGGCAGACGAGTTCAAGGCGGTCGAGTTGGTGCTGGCGGGCTTCAAAGAATGTGGCGAGCGCTGTCTGCAGGCGCTGCTCAAGAGTGGCAAGGCGGGTGGTGCCGGCGGCGATTCCGATTTGCGGCAAAAGACGGATTTTCTGCTCGAAGGTCGAGAGTTGGGCCGTTCGTAGGTCGAAATAGCGGCGGACTGCGCTGTTGGCGAGCAAGTTGAGTCCCGACAGTTGTTCCTGCGAGTGACCGACAACGGCTCTAACACCCAAAACAAAACGGTGATAATCATCGTCAACACGCTTGATATTCTGCTCGATACGCTGGCGGGCGACGTCAATCATATAGTCACATTTCTGGGTGAGTTCCTGCTCAAAGGCTGCCGCGCGGTCGATTATGAAAGCAGCCAAAGCGGTTGGCGTTTTCAGCCTTGTGTTGGCTACAAGGTCGAGCACCGAATCGTCGCGCTCGTGGCCGATTCCGGTCAGAATGGGCAGCGGGAACTGTGCGGCGTAGTAGGACAACTCATAGTTGTCGAAGCAACTCAAATCGGATTTTGAGCCGCCGCCGCGCATAATGGCCACCGCGTCAAACTCATCCATCTGACTGAAAATCTTGTCCATAGCCGCGATTATCGATTCTGCTGCGCCATCGCCTTGCATCAGTGCCGGAAACAACTCGACGTGAAATTTGTAGCCGAAATCGTTGTTTTCCAATTGATTGACAAAATCGCCCCACCCCGCTGCCGTGTCCGACGAAACCACCGCAATGCGCTGAACCACAAGCGGTAACGGAATCTGCTTGTTCATATCAATCACCCCGTCGGCGGTGAGTTGGGCAATCACCTTTGCGCGCTGCTGGGCAATATCGCCCAAAGTGTATTGTGCGTCAATATCCAACACATTGAGAGTCAATCCGTAAAGTTCGTGCATCTCGACCGTGACGCGCAGCATCACCTTCAGTCCGGCGTGCAGCGACTCGCCCGTAACCGACTCAAAATAAGGGCTCAAACGAGCATAAACATTTGCCCAAATTGTGGCTTTCACTTTGGCCGTCATTCGTTCGGTATCTTGGTCTTTCTCAACAAGTTCCATATAGCAATGGCCGTTGCTGCGCTGACCAAACTCAATGATTTCGGCCACCACCCACACTGGCGTCGCGAACGAATTTTTCAGTTCCGCACGGACGTTGTGCAAAAGTTCATAAAGCGATATTGCCTGATTGTCTGTCATTTACCAAAATCGATAAGTGTGTGGTGAATCATTGTACCCTGCGTTACGCGGTTTTCAATGTCGGTATCGGGCGCGTAAGAGTCTGAATATATGTCGATTTGAACCTTCTCAACCATTCCGATTCCGGCGGCATAACGCTCTGCGACAAGCACTTTGCTGATAGCCGTCAACTCGTTTTTCTGCGAGATTGTGAGCACCGAATCGAACAGAAAACGACCCACCGCGGCGGGGCAATCGATACTGTCCACTCGGAACTGATACTTCTGCAAAGTGTCGGTGCGGTTGTAGGCATTGCCGTTCCACGTTTTGCCAACGGCGAGCGGCAGTTGCATTTTTATAATTCGCGTATTTTCTTCAATCTGAATCACTTCCGTGCCGTTAACGTATGCCAACCACGTGTTCATCGGCTGCCATTTTTCGTTTTCGCTTGCTCGGCGGAAACGCTCAATCTGCCGCAAAGTGTCGCCAATGTTGTCGATAAAAATTCCGCCAAAGCGCTCACGCACAATGTATTGCAGAGTATCGAAGAGCGCAATCGGCTCATCGATTTTAATTTCGACCACCGAAAAATCGCGCCAAGCGCCCGAATCGAGCGGAAAATATTGGCACTCAATCTTTTCCACAGGCGGCAACTGATACGAGTCGGATTTGTCGCAGGCGGCGAAAAGCAACACAATCAATAATATCTGGAATAATCTTGTCATTGTTTTACAATAAGTTATGTCAACGTTAATACGGGATTTGATAATAGTGCGTCAACAATTTGGTGATAAACCTGACGGTCGGTTACTTCAATAATCGTATTCACCTTGTTTCCGGCGTCTTTCGACGAAGCACCGCAATGAAAAATCTTCTCGCTACTGGTATTATAATCAAGTACAATGTACCTATCGTGATATATGCCGCAAGTTTTTCGGAATGAGATTTGCATATTCGGTTGTTGCCTGGAAAAATCAGTGTAGTCCGATTGCCGCAAACCACGATTAATATTGTCGCTGAAAATTGTAATGACAACACCCGACGAAGCATTTTTAAGCAAATCCAACGTCTTTGTACCTATATAATTATCAACGATATAGATTGAATATTTTGCCGCTTGATATATCGCGCCGTAGGCGATATTGGCATCAACAGACTCCCCGTTCAGAATCAGATACTCGTGACGAGTTTGTTGGGCGGTAAAATCCTGAACCACTTTGGCCAAATCGTCTTTCGTAACCATATTCTTCCGAATATCGGAAATGTCAGCAGCATTTTGCGAAGTTTGAACAGCAAGTTGCAATAATTCGCGGTTGCCAATCAGGCTACGATTGTCAATAATGAAGTCTTTCATTTCTTTGAACGCCCTAACAAGTGCCTTGCTTTGCCTTGTTGCAAGTTCGCCCTTCAGCACGGTCATAAGCATATAAATGCCTTGCTCGGTAAAAGCGTAGGGCATTGTCCGTGTCATTGCATCGCGCTTGGAATTTGCGGTCAAATTTCTTGACCGCAAAATTTCATCAAACTCTTCTTTTGTCAGTTGAAACCGAAAATCATCGTCGAATTTGGCAATGTTGTTCTTAACTTGCTGGTTTAGGGCTTTGGTTGTGTAGCCGTAAATAACCGCAAGGTCAGCGTCAATCATTATCTTGACACCGCGCACGGTGTAGATTATGTCTTTTATCTGCTCTGTGGTTTGCAAGTTTTCGCCCATCGCTCATCGTTTTAGACAAAAGTATCGATTTTATTTAATCTTGAAAACCCGTTTAATCAGCATTCTATTGTTCGCGCCCAACCCACGCCATAACCAACCGAATCTCGTCGTACGAAAACTCGTTGTTGAGTGCTTCGCGGACGGTTGTCAAGGTGTGCTGTGGATTGTTTTTCAGATAGTTGGCTATGGTTTCGGCACGCTCGGGGGCGATAATGTCGGACGGTTCCAACTGGCCCTGAGCAACATAATGGCTCAAATGATTCACAATGGTTGAGATTACCAATCCGCGCGTTTTGGCGATTTCGTCAACCGACATTCCTTCGGTAAACATCTGCCACGTAACTTCCTTTGTATCAACCTTCGGCGCTTTAGCGGGCTTCTTTTCCAATTCATCAATGCCGTCGAAAATATCGCCATCCACGGTCATCCCGTTTTCCTTCTTGTACTGACGCACAATCTCAACAATATCAGCACCATAGCGGCGCGCAATGGCCTTGCCAACGCCTTTCACCTTGGTGAGCGACGCAATGTTTTCGGGCAACGCTTCGGATATGCCCAAAAGCGCCTTCTGCTGCAGAACCACGTATGCGGGCACGTTCATTTCGGCGGCCTTGCTGTTGCGCCACAGCCGCAGCGACGCAAACAACCGAGCGTTCGCAATGTTTTCCGTGCCGCTTTCGGCCTTGGCTTTCTCTTTCTTCGGCTTAAGGTCGGTCAGCACCGACATTGCTCTGGTTTTCAAATATTTCTGCACTTCGAAACCGTCTTTCATCGTGTTCAGGCAGTGCTTTTTGCGCAGCGTCAGGTCGCGAAGTTTTTTCAGCGAGTCGTTGGCTTCGGCCTCAACGTCAGAGTTGTCGGTGGTAATGGTTATGGCATCGACGGCGGTCTCAACAAGTTCGCCGATTTTCGGCACAAAATAGTCGCAGCCCTTGCCAATGCGTTCTTGCAGGTGGCTGTTTCCTTCAACGCCACTGCCGATTATCTGCGCCACCTGGCGGCCGAAACTGTCGGCAACGGATAGTATCTCGGTGTTGACTCGCGGCAGAACGGGCTCGAGTTTTTCGGCAGGATTACCAATCAGCACACCATTGTTTTTCAGTAAGATACGATTGAGTCGCTGCATCTCGTGATAGATTTCGGTGCAGTCGAACAAATCGCCGATAAGGCTGGTCTCGTAGCGCACCTTCGACTGGTTGAGCACCGCCTCATCGACCACCGACTGCTCGGCCTCGCGGTTGAAGCGCGTAACTTGCTCATCGCCAATCAGACAACTGCCGCCCAAGCGCGACGAAAGCACTATGCCCTCGAGCGTGCGGCATCGGCTTAAAGCCACGTACACCTGGCCGTGCGAGAAGGCCTGCGCGGCATCGATAATCACGCGGTCGAACGTCAGGCCCTGGCTCTTGTGAATGGTGATTGCCCACGCAAGTTTGAGCGGGTACTGACGGAACGTACCGTCCACAACTTCAGTGATTTCCTTCGTCTGCTCGTCGATTTTGTACGACGCGTTCGTCCACTCGGCGGGCACAACTTCAATGGTATCGTCAGCGCCGCCGCAATCCACATACACCTTGCCGTCCTCGATGTTGACAATGCGGCCGATTTTGCCGTTGTAGAACCGCTTTTCGGGCGACGGGTCGTTCTTGACAAACATCACCTGCGCGCCTTCCTTCAGTTCCAACTGATATTCAGTGGGATACATCTGTTCGGGGAAGTTTCCGCTGATTTCGGCCTCGAACTTCACCAACTTGCTTTTCAACTTCTTGAGTTTGCTTTGGTTTATGTCGTTCGACTGGAAGTTGTGGGTTGTGAGCGTTATGTATCCATCTTTGTCTTTTGGCTCAAAATCAGGCTGATAGCGTTTGTCGAGTTCGGCAAAGACGGCGGCATCGGCGGTGTTGTTGCGCACGCGGTTCAGAATGTCGATAAAGTGCTGGCTCGTCTGGCGGTAAATCTGCTTGAGTTCGATAACCACGTAATCGGTCTGGCGCAGGGCGTTGCTGCCGAAGAAGTACATCGTTGGGTAAGCGTCGCGCAGCAAATCCCACTCGTCGTCTTTGACCACGGGCGCCAACTGGTGCAGGTCGCCAATCATCAGCAACTGCACGCCGCCAAAAGGCTGCTGGTTGCCCCGATAGCGCCGCAGCACATCGTCAATGGCATCGAGCAAATCGGCGCGGACCATCGAAATCTCGTCAATCACCAACAGGTCTAACGTTCTGATTATGTCGATTTTGCGCTTGCTGAACTTGTATTTGTTCTTGCCGCCTTCGGCCTGCGCATAGCCTGGCAGAAACGGCCCGAACGGCAGTTGGAAGAACGAGTGAATGGTCATTCCGCCCGCGTTGATTGCCGCCACACCCGTGGGCGCGAGCACCACCATCCGCTTGGGTGTCAACTGTTTAATGCGTTTCAAGAAGGTGGTTTTGCCCGTTCCTGCCCGCCCCGTCAGAAACACGTTGCGGTTGGTGTACTGGACAAAATCGTATGCTAGTTGCAGTTGCGGGTTGTCGGCGTAGGGCATTGGAAATTTAGAATTTATGAGTTAGGATTTAGAAGGTAGAATTTAAACAGATTACGCAGTTGTCTTGCCATTGCTCTTTATATTCGGTTGTTGCGATTCCATATTCGGTGCATTTTAACTTTTATTTCTCATCTTTTATAATTCGCAACTGTTCCACAAGTTTACGGCTGGCGTTAGTGTCGTAAATATTGTAACTCCAATTGTGGTTGAAACATTGCAATGTGTTTACGTTGCCACTTTGTCCGATTACCAAACTGTAAAACTTTGTCTTTTTAGCCTTTTGGTCTTCCATTGACTGTGCTGTTTCTTTTGCCAAATTGTTCATCACAAAATCTGAAACCATAAGAACATCTGCGTTTTGCCAATCTTTTTCTTGTAATAGATTTATTGAATATTTAAGCGCTGGTGTGGCATCTGTTCCGCCGTGAAACGACATTCGTAAGAATTGAATAAGTTTTTCCAATGCACCTTTCTTAAAATCACTCAAATCAAGACATTCGATTCTTGTGGAAAACGAAATTAGGAAACACTTGCGCTTCTCTTCGATAGCGATTTTTGAAAGCGCAAAAGTTACGGTTTTGGCAATACTTTCGGGGGTACCGTTCATTGAACCGCTTGTATCAACGCATATAATAATCGGCCCTTTCGGTTCTTCTTTTTCTTTTGATACTTCTTCCAACACTGTTTCCGTCTTTTCTTGCGGCATTTCATTTTCATATTTGAACGAAAGAAGGCTTTTTTCGGCGAATTTCTTTTCGAAAAGTTTCTTTGTTGCAGGATTTCTGAACAATGCCAATTCCGACGGCAACACTGAAGAAATATCGTTTGACGTACAAAGTCCTGCAATTTGTCCTTTCAATGCTGGCCGCGGTTTCCATTCGGTATTTATAACAGTTTTTTCGATAATTTCCTTCTCGTACTCGCGCTGTGCACGTGCGTGCCTACCAAGTACCCGCGCAAGTTCCTTCAACGACTCGTCGCGTTCAAGCAAATCAGCATACGTTTCAAGAATCTCGAAGCCACTGTCTTGAAAAAGCCCTGACGACATATCCCACAACAGACCTGTACGCCCCATAAACGGCGAAAGCAATCGCTCTAGTTTCTTAAAACGCTCAATCTGCTCAAGTAGTTTTTTCAAGTATTCTTTCCGCAACTCTTCAATCAGCCGCATTTCCCACGCAGTCTTACGCTCCCAAAGGTGTTGCTGCATATCTTTGATTAGGACTCTTACAATAGCGTTTATCTTGCTGTTACGGTTTTCTTCATCTTCTATGGCTTTTGTTTTTTCAAACTCCGCATTATAAAAAGCAAATCCAACTTTAGAATCTTTTACGACAGTCTTATATTCTTTTTCAATAGTAGAAAGTTGTTTCGGAATCTTTAAGTAATCAGTATTTGTGAGTTTGTCAACAAAATCAATTTCACTTTTATAAGGGCTTTCATTTGCTACACGCTCTGCTATTGCAGATTCTTTTGTCGCTATTTCATCTTGAATCTGTTTATAAAGACTTTCGTGACCAGTGATATATTCTTGTATATCCCTATCAAATAAATTGTCTGGTAAAATGTAATCTCTATATCTATTTTTCATTTTTCAGACAGTCATATTTATTCTTAACCTTATCAAGTTCAACTTTTATATCTTCAATTTCTTCTTTTGCACGCTTCACGTCTTGCAAAATAATATCACACAACTCCATATTATTTGCAAACAGGTTCGATTTATAGTTAGTTTCACAAGTCCTTATATGTTCCGTAACAGACGACAATATATTCCCTATTTTAGAATTCAATTTATCAAATTGAGAATTAGCATTTATTTCCAAATCTTTCAATAGTGGTATATATGTTCGTGGTGACATCTCTATTTGCGCTGTTTCTGAAGGCGTATGCAACCCTCTATAAAAAAGATTACTATTGAATCCATCTCTCCACGTTATAGTATTACCTTCAATATCAAAACTGTCTTCTTGAATATAATATTCGTCACCATTATTAGTATCATTCCAACCTATACGGTTTTTCTTATCATCAAAATAGGCGCCTATATGTCCATTATCGTGTTCAAAGTCAGGTGAAATATAATGTGGAATACACTTCTGAAATGAATTTATTTCTTTCGGGCTACTAATTTTATACGCATAAACATCACAATTCATCTTAATCTTTTTGGGTTCCGATTCTTTCCAATATCCATATTTTTCTAAAAAACTGTCAACAAATTTGTCAAAATCCGTTATCTGTGTCTTTATTTCTTCGACTGTGCCAAAGAATTTGTGACCATCATCAATTATGCAGGTTTCAACATTTTTCTTTATTTCTTCAATAAACTCATTTGAATTCCAAATACAATAAGATATCAAAGCACAATCCATTAAATCAACGTCAGAACGTCCATTCAAAAACGCAGAAGTTTTCAGCAAATGCACTATTTTCATCCAACGGCGGTCGGAAATGTAGTATTTGCTGTTTTCAGGTTTGGCTTCGTGCAGTTTCCACATTTTAGAATGAATGGCATCAAAAACTCTTTTCACATCGTCGGGAATGGTTATTTCGTTTATTTCATTCTTCCATTCTTCAAGTTCGTCAATGGAAATAGCATCTTCCAATGTGTCTATTTCCGCTTGCACGGGTTGCCCGCAAACCAAATCGATAAACGATTTTTTGCTTTGCACAGGGTTCACCATAAGGCGGATTAAGAATCTGTCCCACAAGGCTTCTAGTCCTTGATTTTCGGCAGGCAGTTCGTTTGAAGCGGAAATAAGCGCTTTCAGTGGAACATCTTTAACTTCATTGCCATTGTGGAATTTCTTCTCATTTATTATGGTCAGCAAAGTATTTTGGATTGCGGGGCTTGCTTTCCAAATTTCATCAAGAAAAGCAACTTCGGCATTGGGCAAATATCCATCCACAATACGTTTATACACATTCTTTTCCAACGATTCCAAACTCACGGGACCGAATATTTCATCGGGTGTACTGAATTGGTTCATTAGATATTCAAAATAACGCAATGGGTTGCCATTTTCCCCCTTAAACGCACTTTTCAAACGTCGTGAGACCATACTTTTTGCCGTTCCTGGCAAGCCTAAAAAGAAAATGCTTTCGCCCGCAACTGCGGCAAGCAAGGCAAGGCGCATAGCCTCGTCTTTTTCAACAAGTCCTTCACATAAACATTTTAAAATGTTTTCTATCCTGTCGTGAATGTTGTTATTATCCATACTATAGTCGTTTTTCACTCCACACAAATTTAATGATAACTACAAAACGCACGAAAAATGCGGAATAGATTTTATGGGTTCAGTACAAACTTTTAATCGCGCTGAAAGCGCAAAAAAATATAGCCCAAAGCAAGCGAAGCGGCGCTTTAGGGAACGCCGACACCACAATACGGCGCCCTGAAATGGCAATTCATAAAAAAGCCGATATGAGTTGCGCTTTCAGCGCGCCAACCAAAGGGGAAATTTTACCCAACGAGCCGTTCGCTGCGCTCACTCTGCGTTGGGCTATTTATAAATTGCGCCTTCAGCGCGAAGCGGTTCTCTCATATATCAGTTTTTTATCGTGATTGGCACTTTCAACAGCAAATGGCATCAGACACCCTTCTTCCACAAGGTCGACAGAGCGGTCGAGCAGGTCTTCCAAATCGTTCCACATTCCAAAGAATTTCAACCCGATAGGTTTCGAATGGTCAAGAGCCACGAGCAAGTCCACATCGCTCAACGGCGTTTCCTCGCCGCGCGCGAACGAGCCGAACAGCCACGCTTTTAGCACGGGCTGAGTCTTGAAATAATCGGCTATCAATCGTGTCATTGTCGGTGTGTCCATCGCAAAAACGTTTTTGGTTGATACAAATATACGAAATTAAAAATCAATATCTAACAACCATCCGCCAACTTAAAACTGCGGAACTTAAAACTTAAAACTCGCGAATTTCTCCTCCAACACTGGCAGAATATCGCTGAAATTGTCTTGCAGGGGAAGCATTGTGCTGAACATAAACTCATACATCTCGGGCCAGGTGGCGCGGTTGTGGAAGTTCAGGTCGGTGCGCTCACAGTAGGCGCGCATTACGGGTTTGCCAACGTCAAGTTTATGATTGTCTGTCCAATGCAGCGGTGCGGGCAGGTCGGTTTCGAGTATGGGCGCGTACTTCAGCAACTCGTCATAAATGGCTTGACGGCGGCTCTCGTTGCGGGCGTTCACCTCAACCACCGTGCGAATCCACTTGCAGTCAAGGTCGAACTTGAGTTCGAGTCCTTTGATTCCTGTTTTGTACAGCATCCATTCGACTGGCCGCCCCAACCTGACCGCCTGGCAGCGGCTGTAGTTGGCAAAGCCGTTCCAGAAATCGGTCATCAGTTGACGGGCCTCGTCCTTACTGTACATTCAGGTTCTTTATGAAATCCCACGACAGGTAGTTCTCGTAACTCATACAAACCTGCGCGGCAAACTCATTGGCCGTTTTCAGAACTGGCAGCCAATCAACAGTCTGACCATCGATAACATTCTTAATCTGTGACAGTTGCGACAGTTGGTAAACCAGTCCTGCTGTGAATGTGTCGCCTGCGCCAATGGTGCTCACTGGCACAATGTCGCAGCCGTTAATGTGGGTGTTGCCCTGCATTGAGAACTCTTCGGCGCCGTTCTTTCCGCGGGTCACAATCAGCGATTTAGCACCCAACTCGCTCACTTTGTTCCAGACTTCGCTGCTGTCGGTGGTCTTGAAAATCACCTCGAAATCTTCGTCAGAGCCCTTCACCAAATGAGCCAGGCGCACGCAACTCTCAATGTACGGCATCAACTCGTTGAGACGCGGCTTGTCCGACGCGCGGAAATTCGGGTCGTAAACCAGGAAGGCGCCGTTCTCTTTGGCCTTTTGCAGGAACGATTTGAGCACATCGTGGGCGCGGCTGTTCAGAATGAAGAACGAGCCGAAGATTATCACGTCGCCGCGGTGAATGTTCGGGAACTTCATCAGCGCGTAATCGTCCAAATCGTCCTTGTAGAAGGTGTAGTGGGCCTTGTTCTGCTTGTCAAGGTGCGCAAACGCAAGGTTGGTGCGGATTGCGTCCGACATATAGATATAGTTGGCGCCCACCTTGTTCTTGGCCAGGAAATCGAGAATCAGCCGGCCGTTCTGGTCGAACGAAAGGTACGATATGTGGTTCACCGGCATTCCCAACCGCCCCAAAGTAATAGCGGTGTTCAGCATCGAACCGCCCGGTTTCGCCCTCATATTGTCGAAATCGCGGGTGATAATGTCCAGTACAATTTCGCCTAATGTGTAAATCATAACACCAAATTTTATTTAAAACGATTCGCTTTACGTATCAATCAATTTTTTGTTTTTCGATTGATTGTGTTTTTTACCAATATCGATTTATTGTCCATAAAAGTTTAGCGCTTCGCTACTTTAAAGGTTTAGCGCTTCGCTGTTTAGAAGGTTGAGAAGGTTTAGATTCTCAATATTCTAAACTTTTCTCAACCAAACGATTGTCCGTTTTACGCCAACTTCAAATCACTGCAAATAGTTGCAATCTTGTCGTTCAGTTTGCCGAAGACTGTCTGATAGTCAGCCGCTTTCTCCAAAGGCATTTTGGTGCCAATGTAGAACTTGATTTTCGGCTCTGTACCCGACGGACGAACCGAAATAATGGTACCGTCGGCAGTAATGAACTGCAGAACATTCGACTTCGGCAGAGTTATTTCAGTCTCTTTATTTGTCTTTAAATCAACCGATTTGCCCAACTTGTAATCTTTTATGCAGACAACTTCAGAGCCAGCCACCTTTTTGGGTGGATTGCTGCGGAAGTCGGTCATCATCTGCTGAATCTCTTCGGCACCCGATTTGCCTTTCTTCACAATGTTCACGAGTTTCTCGCGGTAGAATCCGTAACGCATATAGATTTCGGCCAACAGGTCGAACAGCGACTTGCCCTGGCTGAACGCCCACGCTGCGGCCTCTGCAATCAGCGACGACGACATAACGGCGTCTTTGTCGCGCACGAAATCGCCGCAAAGGTAGC
>CAMJCK010000029.1:0-48338 GCA_946404125.1 uncultured Bacteroidota bacterium
CGCCCGCCTTCAACTCGCCCTGCAATATGCGGTCGCAAATGCGGTCGGCAATCTGTTGAAATATTCCTTTTTGCTCTTTAAACTCCATTTCAACACCCTTTCCGTTTGCGATAGAAAACCACAGTCGTAACAAAAAATGCGATTATGATTGTAAGCGGGATTGTTGTCGGAATTGAAGAATATAAATTGTCATCTAAGACTCCCAAAATACCGAAACATATAGCAACCCACACGTAAGCGTAAAAAGATAGTTTCTCTTTTCCTTCTCCTGTATTAAAACCTCTCCAAAACCAAGAATTATCAGCGGCCAAACAGCAAATCAATCCACCATTCGTCAAAAACAGCAAAAAAAGGAATCCTGAAATTTCAAAACCATCGGCAAAATAACAGGTTAATTCATTTATACCCATAGCAACAGCAATGGCGTGAATGGTAAACGGAATAACTAATGTCCAATGGCGTACAGCAACCTCGATAATAAGTTTTTCGAGCCACGATGCAGGTATTGCAATTTCGCGCATTTTGTGACCTCTCACATAAACATTATCAATACTTGGTAAAGGCAAAGTAAGCATTACTGAAAAGTACAACAATCCACGTGCGAAATTGGCTTGACCGCAAACCGACAGCACCGCGGCCGGAATTGTGAAGAACACCATCAGAATGCCGTAGTACCACCGGTTCATCGACAGGACAAACCGCGTGTAGCGAAGAAATCGTTTTATGTTAAAGGTTTGATTCATAGTTTAAAAGTTGAATTTCTAAATCCTAACTATTAAATAACTCAACAAACTTCTCGGCGGCAGTAGCCACGGTAGGCCAAATACCACAACGCAAGCCCAACGGCGGCCATTGCCAATAGCATCCAAAGCGATTTAAACGCCGCAATAAGAAATACCAGTGCAAAAACCGCCATCATTGGGGCAAGCATCGCAACGGGCGCACTTTGCGCGTTGATACGCCGCAGATTGCCGACAATTACGCCAATCGGCATCACCATAAAAACTGCCATTGCCACGTACCCCATCGGGATATTCAGAAAATCGGAATTTTTTTGCCATCCTATGATTGACAGCACGAGCGTTGTCGAGCCCACAATCGCCATAATTGCAGCAATATAAATAGCCACAGCGGCGCAGAAACTTGTGAATTTTTCAAGTGCAGTGGCAGGCAAAAGCGTATCTATAAATTTGTTGTTTGCCAAAACTATACCGAAGAACATTGTGTAAGAACAAGTTATCATCAACGGAAAAGATATTGCGCCCGTGGTATAGGCCACCATCATCATCGGCAAGTTGACAATCAGAGCCATAATGGCATACATAACCATCAGTCGGTCTGTCAATCTGTATTTCAGGCACTTGCCGAAACGTTGCTTATCGAAATTAGTGTTCATAGTTGTAAATGTTTAGAGTTTAGTGGTAAGAGTTTAGAGTTTTAGTTGTCAATTTCTCAACAGCGAAGCCCCCGATGGCTATCGGGATAAACATCTCAACAAGCGAAGCGACTCAACTTTTATTTCAAATTCTTCCGCGCATTGAACAGCAGTTCAAGGTCGATTTCGGTTTGCTCGCCGTTGGCGGGAACCACGGCACGGAAGCCGCCAGGGGCTTCTTCGGCGTAGAGCGCACCGTCGGCCGAGCCTGTTGTGACAAAGGCGTAGCGTTGGCTAATGTCCCACGTGGTGCTGTTGAGCAGAACCTGTCCGCGGTCGATAATCAGCACGCGGTCAATCAGGCGGCTAATGTCGGCCACTTGGTGGGTTGAGATTAGCATCAGTTGGTCGTCGCGCAGCGAGCCGGCCGCCACCTTGCGGAAGACGTTTTTGGCGGGAATGTCCATTCCGTTTGTCGGCTCATCGAACACCAGCAGACGACAGTTGGTTGCCAGCGCAAAGGCCACCATAAACTTCTTCTTCTGCCCGAGCGACATTTTGTTGAGTTTCTCGTCGGTTTCCACTTCAAAATCGGTCAGCAGGCGGTCGAACTGCGCCGAGTCGAACCGCGGATAGAACGGTTTGTAGAGTTCGGCGAAACGTGAGCCTTTTATGGCGGGAATCATAAACTCGTCGGGCACATAGTAGAGTTCCTCAAGGAATCGCGGCAAGCGGTCGCCAGGCGTGTCGCCCATCACGCTAATGGTGCCCGCTTTGGGGAACATCAGGCCAGTCAAGAGTTTCAAGAGCGTGGTTTTTCCAGCGCCGTTAGGGCCCAGAATACCAGCAATGCCGCCCGTGGGAATGTCAAGGTTCAGCCCGTTGAACACGGTTTTCTTCTTCGAGTAAGAGAAGGTCAGGTTTTCTACGTGTATCATTGCTTTAAAGGTTTAGAAGGTTAAAAGTTTAGTGTTTAGATTGTTTCGTAGGGACGCGATTAATCGCGTCCTTTAGATTGTTTTGTACGAATGCGATTAATCGCGTCCGTACTATTTTGATTTCTATTTTTTGCGTCTGTAATATTATGTCTGTTTTGTTTGCTCATCCGTTATACTGTTATAGTGTGATATAACAGTACAAAAGTAAATCTGATTTTGATATGTGCAAGAGGGAACGGAGTTTTTTTTGAAAAAAATTCAGTATTGAGGCAAGATGCTGAATGACAATAGGATGGTATTGGGTGTTGGGTTTAGTTGTCAACGTGCAATTGTCCGTGCTTTTCGTCGTATTCCATAAGTATTTCTTCGGCAAGATAGAGGTCGCTGCGGCAGTGAAGGTCGGCCACGCCATCGTTTATCAGATTGAAAGTTTGAGAGTTATAGAATATATCCATTGCCTCCTCCAGAGTAATGTTGCGCATATCGGCCATAGCCTTGATAATGCGGGCGTATTTCATCTCTAATATGGTTTCATTGGCTTCCATTATGATATTTTTTCAGATTTAACGAATGTCAGGCAACTGTCAATAACTCTTTGCGTTAACAAGCATATTTGCCAGTTTGGCTTTTCGTAGCAAAGTCGGTTGATTGTGTCTTCTTTTGTAATAATGCCTTGAAAAAACAAATCTACAGTATTGAAAACGCGGTCGTTGGCAATGCCGCCCTCAATGATGTCATATTGAGTAACGGGATTTCCCTTGCGGCAGTCGGCCACAAAATCGAGCCATTCAGTATCATAATGGTCGAACCGCTTGCGACTGAAATCCAAATTGTCGGAATCAAATTGATACTCATTTAAATAGGCTGGTCGGTTGCTCTTTATGAATTTTTCGCCGTAGCGCACAGCCTGCTCACGTAACTGCGTAACATAAAAACCTTTGCCAAAATCAAGATATTTTCTCGAATGCAAAACATCGGGGTGTGATATTTCCGTATATGAAGTGTGATAAACGGTCATCATATCGCATTGCGTCTTTTCAGAAAGTCTTCAATATCTTCAATAATATATGGTTTGCTGAATGTGTGTGCCACATCGTAACACCCAACAATATAATCCTTTAGCACCCCCGATTTGTTTAGCACACTGTAAGTCTTTGGCTGCGACCACCCTAACGCGCGGGCGACGTTGCCAATGCAGTATGTCGCAAATTCCAATTGGTCTGTTGTCATTGTAAATAACTTATTGTCAAACCTTTAATCGATAGGCAAATTTACTGCGTTTATTTTGATTTTGCAATAATCTTTTTTCTCTGTGCTACCGCGATAATTATATATAAAGGTGCAAAAATCGGCACAACTAATTCCTGAATCCTAATTCCTAAATTTTATATATTTGCGAACCTTTTAACAAAGGCGGAAAATTGATTTTGTTTAAAAAATTATAGTTATGAGTAAAGTAACAGTAGTAGGAGCAGGCAATGTGGGTGCAACGTGCGCCAATGTGCTTGCATTCAATGAGGTAGCCGATGAGGTTGTAATGCTCGACATCAAAGAGGGCGTTTCGGAAGGCAAGGCAATGGATATGATGCAGACAGCGCAACTGCTGGGTTTCGACACCCGTCTGGTTGGCTGCACCAACGATTACGCCAAAACCGCCAATTCTGATGTTTGCGTAATCACTTCGGGTATTCCACGTAAGCCAGGTATGACCCGTGAGGAACTTCTGGGTGTCAACGCTGGCATTGTTAAGGGCGTTGCCGAAAACCTTCTGAAGTACTCGCCAAACGCCATCATCGTCTGCATCTCGAACCCAATGGACACAATGACCTACCTTGCGCTCAAGGCTCTCAAATTGCCGAAAAACCGCGTGATTGGTATGGGTGGCGCACTCGACAGTTCGCGCTTCAAATACTTCCTGTCGCAGGCTCTTGGCTGCAACGCCAACGAGGTTGAGGGCTTTGTAATCGGTGGCCACGGCGACACCACAATGATTCCGATGGCTCGTTTCGCAACTTACAAAGGAATGCCTGTAACCAACTTCCTGAGCGCTGAGAAACTTGACGAGGTTGTTAAATCGACAATGGTTGGCGGCGCAACGCTGACTGGTCTGCTCGGCACATCGGCTTGGTACGCACCAGGTGCGGCTGGAGCATTCGTTGTTGAGTCTATCATCCACGACCAGAAGAAGATGATTCCTTGCTCGGTTCTGCTCGAGGGCGAGTACGGCGAGTCTGACCTTTGCATTGGCGTTCCTGTAATCCTTGGCAAGAACGGTATTGAGAAGATTGTTGAACTCGACCTGAATGCCGACGAGAAAGCCAAATTCAAAGCCAGCGCCGAGTCAGTTCGCGGCAACGTGAATGCTTTGAAAGACTTGAAACTTGTTTAATAACAATAGGTTCAGATAGAAAAAGCACCCGATGAGGGTGCTTTTTTTATGCCCACACTGAATGTTTTTCCATAAAATGGAAATCATAAAATGGAAATCAAACTCAAAAAATGTTTCCAAACATCTTTTCTGCTCAAAAAAAGTGTTTCCAAACATTCTTTTTTGCGCCATATTATCACAATCGGCCGCACCAACCGCATCCCGCTTTGGATGTTCGGAATGATGTATTAGTGCCTGATAATCAAATAGTAATCAGGTATCAATCGCTGTAATCAATATCGAAATTTATCTCGACTTCGTATCCTGCGAATTTCTGCACAACGGCATCGGCAATTTGCTGACGCAGAGCCAGTTTGTCGCTTACCTTGAAATCGACTACCGCGTCAAACGAAATCAGTTTTGAGTTTGTGTCGATGAAAATGCCGTGCACCTGCAGCACACCGTCGAAGTTCGACACAATGCTGCGTATGTCGCTCTGCATCAATCCGTATTCGCCGTTTTGCCTGTCGGTGGCGTAGATGCCGATGGTTAGGAAAACGCCGTACTTCATCACAATCTGGCGTTGTATCCGCTTGGTTAACAGGTGAATATCGCGGGCGGTCATTGTTGAGTCAACTTCAATGTGGGCCGAGCCGACAGCGCGGTCGTGGCCGTAGTTGTGCAGCACAAGGTCGTAAACGCCGATAACACCTTCAAATTCAGCAATATCGGCTTTCATACTTTGCGTGGTCTCGCTGTTGGTGCGGGCACCCAAAATCTGGTTCATCGGCTTCATAAACAGTTCGATACCCGATTTGATGATGAACACCGAAATCACCGCACCGATTATGCCGTCGACCGCCAGGCCGAAAATCAGCGTTATGGCGGCGCCCACGAGTGTTGATGTGGAAATGACGGCGTCGTGCAGGGCGTCGGCACCCGAGGCAATCAGCGCATCGGAACTGAAACGCTCGCCCTGACGCTTAACGTATCTGCCTAATACTAACTTAGTTGCAATGGCCACCACAATCACCACAATTGTCACCGCAGAGTATTCAGGCACCACAGGGTCGATAATCTTTTTCACCGACTCAATGAGCGATGCCGCGCCAGCCGCAAACACAAGCCCTGCAATCAGGATGGCGCTGAAATACTCAATCCGCCCATAGCCGAACGGATGCTCGCGGTCGGGTTTGCGGTGTGCCAGTTTGATGCCCACAATGGTAATCACCGACGAGAGCGCGTCGCTCAGGTTGTTGACGGCGTCGAGCAAAATGGCTATTGAGTTGGCCATCAAGCCCACAATTGCCTTAAAAGTGGCAAGCAGCAGATTGGCGGCAATGCCGATGAAACTTGTTCTCGAAATCTGCTTCTCGCGAGTGGTTATCTTTCCCATTTTCCGATTTTTTGTCAGCGTTAAACGCCGCAAAAATATCATTTCACAGGCGTAATCACAAACTCAAATTCGTACGGCCCGAAAGGCAGACAGTACTGCGGCAGCGGCCAGGCGCCCCACGAGTTCACGCAGCCCATTCCCATTTGCGCTCCGTCGATGCAGACGGCTGTCAGGTGCTCTGCCTTGAGGTCGGTTGAGTGGTATTGGCGCTTATCCTTTGTGGGGCAAAGGTTTTCCATTGTGTATGGCAGAGCCGATGCCGAGAAAAGTTTCGTCGATGTGAACTGCAATCCGCGGCCCGCAACGTCGGTGATGGCATAGCGGCGCAGGTCGCTTTTGGTGCCAGTCTCCTGCGGACGGATATACGGATAGTATTGTTCTTCAACGCTTTGTGCGAAATGACCGACGGGTTGCGACAGTTTGCGGTCGGCGTAGTTCTCAACAGGGCCGCGGCCGAAGTAGTCGATGCGGTCGAATGATTCGGGCATCTCCATCCGCATTCCAAAGCGGAACAGATTGGGCTTTGCCTTGGCATCGTTGTTCGGTGTAAACTGCTGATGCACAGCAATCTGCCCCTTGTCATTGATTCGGTAGGTGAGCGCCAGTTCGCCCAATTGGATTGTGTCTGATGCAATTACTTGATATTCAGCCACAACAGTCGTGATTTTGTCCTTGTCGGCATAATACCGCTCCCTGTTTTTCAGTTTGAAAGAAGCGTTTTCCCAAGCCGCGAACCGACGTTCCATACGTGCGCCGTAGTCGTTGTCGGTGGGGGCGCGCCAGAAGTTGGGCCGCAGCGTGCTGCCGTCTTTCAAATATTGGCGGCCGTCAATAACAATGCTGCATAAGAAATTCGCTTCATCGAGTTGATATTCAAAGTTTTCGCCCTTAATGATTGTCTTTTGTGGCGCTGAAGTGTCCACGGCAATCGTTTTTCTGCTTTCCGCGAAGGCGTCTTTCAGTTCCGATTCCGCGATAACCAATTGGTCGTAAGCCACTTGCGAGCCTGCGGGCAGAATACCGTCGGCCTGTTTCAGTTTGTATTTGATATTGAAAAAGACATTGCCTTGAGCGGGAATGCGGCTGCCGTCGAACCCAAGTTGCACAGTAGCAGACGATTGCGGCTCAACTTTGATATCGGGCACAATGCCAGCCAGAATGCATTTGCCATCGGCTTCAATGCTCCACTCGGCATAGTATTTCGAGAGGTCGGTAAAGAAGTTCTCGTTCGTGATTTTGATTGTACCTTGCTTAATATCAATAAGTTCTGTCCAAATATTCTGATAGAAATATTTCACTTCGTAGGCGTGTGGATTGAGCACGCGGTCGGGCGAAATGAGTCCGTTGCAGTTGAAGTTGTTGTCGGTGGCGTCGTAGTTGTTGTAGTCGCCGCCGTAGGTGTACTCAAGCGTGCCGTCGGCGCGGCGGCGGTGCAGTGCTTGGTCGACAAAGTCCCAAATGAAGCCACCCTGCAACTTCGGATATTTGCGAATCAAGTCCCAATACTCCTTGAAACCGCCGCACGAGTTGCCCATTGCGTGCGAGTATTCGCACTGAATAAGCGGACGGTAAGCCTTCGGGTCGTTGGCGTAGCGCTCCATTGTGCCATAGTCGGCATACATCGGGCAGAAAACATCGGTAAACTCCTTAAGACCAGCGGGTTCGTACTGAACGGGGCGGCTCGATTGGCGCTCCTTGAGCCACTTGTAGCACGCTTCGAAATTCTTGCCAGGACCTGCTTCGTTGCCCAACGACAGGAAGATTATGGCGGGGTGGTTTTTGTAGGTCTCGAAGGCGCGTTGGTTGCGCTCAAGGTGGGCCTGCAGCCACGTCTCGTTGTGCGACAGGCAGCGGTCGGTGTAAATCAGCCCGTGCGACTCAAGGTTGGCTTCGCTCACCATATAGAACCCATAGCGGTCGCAGAGTTCGTACCAGTACGGGTCGTCGGGATAGTGGCAGGTACGCACCGCATTCACGTTCATCTCTTTCATAATCTTTGCGTCCTGCTCCATACGCCAGCGCGGTACGCAGTAGCCATAGTCGGGGTCGAGTTCGTGGCGGTCGACGCCCTTAATGAGAACGGGCTTGCCGTTCACCCAAATCTGCCCCAAATCGGTTTTCTGCTCAATTTTGCGGAAACCGACATTTTGTCTAATCGCCTGAAGAACAGTGTTTTTATTGTCGAGGATGGTGATTTCGAGCGAATAGAGATTCGGCTCTTCGGCCGACCATTTTTTCACCGCGCCGCACTTCTGCGAAAGCGCGAATGTGTTCTTGCCCTTCGGCTGCAAATCGGCCGAAAATACCTGATTGTCAGCGTTGTCGAACAGTGTTGCCTTCACCTTTGCGCTACCCGAAGTTTTCACGGTAATGTCGAGTGCGCCGTTGGTGTAGTTATCGGTCAGGTCGGGGACAATCTCCACATCGTTGGCGTGCACTTTGGGCCGCGAGTAAAGGTAGCACTCGCGTGCGATGCCCGCAAAGCGCCAGAAATCTTGGTCTTCGAGATACGAGCCGTCGCACCAGCGGAAAATCTGCATAGCAAATAGATTATCACCCTTTTTCAAGTATTTGGTAATATCGAATTCGGCGGCCACTTTGCTGTCTTCAGAGTACCCGACAAACTTGCCGTTCACCCACAAGTAAACGTTTGAAGTTGCTGAACCAATGTGTATTACAACATTCTGACCAGTCCAGTTGTCGGGTATGGCGATTGTTCGGCGGTATGAGCCCACGTGGTTGTGCTGCGTGCCCACTTCGGGCGCGTTGTTTCCCGAGAACGGCCCCCAGGGAAAGCCCACGTTGGTATAGACGGGGTCGCCGTAGCCGTTGAGTTCCCACAACCCAGGAACGGGCATCGTGCCCCACTGCGAGTCATCGAAGTTGGTTTGGAAGAATGTTGTCGGCCGTTGGTCGGCATTCTCAACCCAGTTGAATTTCCATTGGCCTTCAATCGATAAATAATTGGCTGCCAGCGTCTTGTCGCCGGTTTTCGCATCGTCGGCACTGCTGAAAGCAAAATAGTCGGCGTGCTGTTCCAATCGGTTTATCTGATTCACTTGTGGATTGCGCCACTCTTCTTGTGCGCTGATTGTCAGCGAAATGCTTGTGAGCGCCGCCGCAATGGCGAGTTTTGTTCCGTTCATTTTATGTGTGGTATTAAGTTTATTTGACGATAAAAGTAAAAAATACTTTTATATAAATGGCAGCGTCAGAATAAAAAAAATGAACAGGCTGGTCGAAGGCACAAGCCGGTAAATGGAATCCGGTTTTACAGATTTAAAATGTTGCTTTGAATAAACCGCAGTTCCTGCTCAAGCATTTCGGTTTTGCGCATATGGTAGCCCGCGGCCAGAGCCGTCTTTATGGGGTTCGTGTAGATGGCGTCGATTTCCATCGGGCGGCGGTTGTCGAAATCGAGTTTCATACTTGGGCTGTATGGCGTCATTCGGTCGGTCATTGCCAGCATTTTGCCGACAAAATCGCGCTCAAACGGCGCACCGCAGACGGCGGCGGCGTCAACCACTTCGTTCATAAGGTCGGTTACAAGTTGGCGGGTTGCGGCAAAGGCCATTAGGCGGTCGGTTGATGTGTTCAGCGCCACGGTCAGGCCGTTGTAGGGGATGTTCCAGACGAGTTTGCGCCAGCGCATCTCGTTCAGGTTCTGCGTGATGGTGCAAGGGATTTGGGCTTCGTCAAAGTCGGATTTGATTTGCGACAGCGCGTCGGGCGCGCACTTTTGATATTCGCCAATGGTGATTGCGCCATAGTCGGCGTGGCGGATGTGGCCCTTGCCAACTCTCGACGAGCAGATGAACGCGGCCGCGCCAGCAATGGGTTGGCCAGGCAGTGCGGCGGCCAGTTGCTGTTCAAGTCCGAGTCCGTTCTGCACCAATATAATAATGGTGTCGCTCTTGAGCAGCGGCGGAAGCAATTGCGGAAGCAGATGGTTCTGCGTCGATTTCAAGCCAACCAGCACAACATCGCATTGCGGCATATCGGCGGTTGATTTGTAGGCGTTTATCGGATTGATGACAAAATCGCCATTCACCGAGTCAACTTGCAGACCGTGTGCGGCAACGTGCTCATATTCAGTGTTGAACAGAAAGTGAACATCTTTGCCCGAATTGGCAAGCCGTCCGCCGTAGTAACCGCCAATGGCGCCAGTGCCCACAATTGCGTATTTCAAGTTCATAATCAGATATTTATCTAAAAGCAAAAATCCCGAAAATCAATGACTTTCAGGATTTTTTGGTCGGGGTGATCCGACTCGAACGGACGACCACTTGCACCCCATGCAAGTACGCTAGCCAACTGCGCCACACCCCGTGGTTTTGCGGCTGCAAATGTATCAATAGGTAGGCATCTTGCAAAACTTTTTTTGCAGAAATATTTCCGCTTTTGCGAAAAATTTTAGCCTGATTGCTGTAGAGTGCCGTAATGCGGCCATTCCGTTTGTTAATTTTCTGTTAGCACTACCGACGCCGTTTCCGCCGCAAAAACAGAATCTCTTTATATGTTTGTCTGCAAAATATTTCGATTATGGAAACAGAAAAAGTAAAAGTCCTGATAATTGGTTCAGGACCAGCAGGTTATACAGCAGCAATCTATGCTTCGCGCGCCAATCTGTCGCCAGTTTTGGTGCAGGGATTGCAGGCTGGCGGTCAACTGACGCAAACAACTGAAATTGAGAATTTTCCCGGCTATCCGAATGGCGTTGACGGCAACCAGATGATGGAAGAGTTCCGCCAACAAGCCGAGCGTTTGGGCACCGACATACGGTTTGGCACGGTCACAAAAGTTGATTTTGCCGATGGTCGCCATTTGGTTACCGTTGACGATGAGAAACTGATTGATGCCGAGGCTGTTATAATCGCCACTGGTGCAACGGCCAAATATCTTGGACTGCCGTCGGAGGAGAAATATCGCGGAAGCGGTGTTTCGGCTTGCGCCACGTGCGATGGATTTTTCTACCGCAAAAAAGATGTTGCGGTGGTTGGCGGCGGCGACACTGCCTGCGAGGAGGCCACCTATCTGGCTCACCTTTGCAACAAGGTTTATATGATTGTGCGCAAAAACTTTCTGCGTGCGTCGAAGGCGATGCAGGAGCGCGTGATGAACACCCCGAATATCGAAATCTTGTTCGAACACAATACTTTAGATTTGTTCGGCGATGGCGTTGTTGAGGGGGCCAATCTGGTTTACCGTCAGGGAACGCCCGACGAGGAGCGCCGTCAGATTAAGATTGACGGATTCTTCCTTGCCATTGGTCACCACCCCAATAGCGCTGTTTTTCAGCCGTTTGTGAAGACCGACGAAGACGGCTACATTCTGACCGAGCCCAACTCGTCGCGCACCAATGTGCCTGGCGTTTTCGCTTGCGGCGATGTGATGGACCGCACCTACCGTCAGGCCATTGTGGCCGCAGGCTCGGGCTGCAAGGCCGCTCTCGACGCCGAACGCTATTTGCTGAGTAGAGGGTAAAGGGAAGTGTGTAGAGGGGAGAGTGTAAAGTGTAAAGAGTAAAGAGTAAAGGTTAGCGTATTATAAACTTTCTCAACCTTCTCAACAGCGAAGCCCCCGATAGCTATCGGGATAAACTTTTAAACAAAACTTATAACTTATTAACTTTCAACTTATAACAAACTTATGATATACCATTTCGATTGTTATTGTCCGACAGAATGGGGGCAGCGTCTGGTGGTCACGGGCTCGTCGAAAGAGTTGGGAATGTGGGATTTAGACGATGCGTTGCCGCTTGAGTGCTGCGATTTGAACCGCTGGCGGGCAACCATTGAATGTGAGTGCACCGAAACGGTTTATTATAAGTATGTTGTTGTGGATGAGCAGAATAAGCAGCACACGATGGAAGTGGGCCGAGTGCGAGTTCTGCCCGATACGCCGCAAGGTGCCGCCGCGTGCCACTGCGTTGACACTTGGCAGGAGTTGCCGAAGGAGCAGGCAGCCTATTTGAGTTCAGCGTTCACCGATGTGCTTTTCCCCGCCAACAGTCGTTTTGCCGACAAGCCGCAGCGCAAACGCCTTTCGGGCCGCCAAATAGAACTCACTTGCTGCGTGCCGATGCTCAAACCAACGCAATATGTCTGTCTGACAGGCAATTGCAGTCAGTTGGGCAATTGGACGGAAATGCTGCCGATGTCGGTGGGCCGATATGCAATGTGGCATATCAGATTGTCGCTCAGCGATTTGCCAGCAGAGTTTGAATATAAATATGTTATTAGAGATACTGCCGACGACACATTCGTTTATTGGCAACCAGGCGCAAACCACAGATTTGTAGATACTTATCCGCAGTCGTCAGCACTTTTCCGAATCGATGATGGTGTACTCACAATGTCCGACAACAAGGTGCGTTTTGCGGGCGTCAATGTGCCTGTTTTCTCGTTGCGCACGGCCGACAGTTGCGGCGTGGGCGATTTCAGCGACCTGAAAAAACTCATTGATTGGGCTTCTCGCGTGGGACTGAAAATGATACAAATTTTGCCCATAAACGACACAATATCAACATATTCGTTTCTCGATTCGTACCCATACAACGCAATTTCGGTGTTTGCGCTCAATCCGCTTTTCCTTGATATTTTCAAGATTGGCAAACTTGCAGATAATCAGCAACAAAAACAATTTGAAGATGAAGCGCGGAGACTTAACGATGGGCTGGATGTTGATTACGAGAAGGTTATAAAACTGAAACTCGATTATTGCCGTGCGGTGTTTGGTCAAAATCAAGGTAAAATTATTGATAATAAAGATTTTAAGTGGTTTGTAAAACAAAGCGCCGAATGGCTTGAGCCTTACGCGGCATTCAGTGCGTTGCGCGACAAATTCCGCACAGGCGATTTCAACTGTTGGGGCAAATTCTCGAAGTATTCGGAGCGTGAAGTGCACAAGATGTTCAAGCCCGATTCGCCATACTATGCCGACGTAACTTTCTGGTGCTATGTGCAATACGAACTTGACCGCCAGTTGCGTGAGGCTACCGCGCACGCCCGCAAGTGCGGCATAATTCTGAAAGGCGATTTGCCGATTGGCATTAGTCGCTGCAGCGTTGACGCGTGGTGTGCCCCCGAACTCTATAACTTTGACGGTCAGGCAGGAGCGCCGCCCGATTTCTTCTCGGAGAATGGTCAGAATTGGGGCTTTCCCACCTACAATTGGGAGCGGATGGCGCAAGATGGCTACGCTTGGTGGCGGCGGCGTTTGGCAAAGATGAACAGTTACTTCGACGCCTACCGAATCGACCACATTCTCGGTTTTTTCCGCATTTGGGAAATCCCAACGTCGGCAGTACACGGCATTCTGGGGCATTTCAACCCGTCGCTGCCGCTGACGGAGGCTGAACTGTTCGAGCGCGGCATTATAATTGATTATGCCGATGCCTGCATTCCCACAACCGATGCCGAAACAATCGATAAACTATTTGGAAATCAGGCAGAAAAGGTAAAGAAAACTTATCTCGACCGTCAACCTGACGGCCTTTTCAGACTGAAAACTGAATTTGCCACCCAACGGCTGATTTACAATAAGATAGTCGGTACGAGCGACCCCGATTCGCTTTCGAAGCCAAAACGCCAACTGCTCAATGGCCTGCTCATTGTGGCCGCTGATGTGCTGCTGCTCAAAGACGAGGCCACGGGCGGCTACCACCTGCGTATCGATTTGCAGAAAACGTCGTCGTACGCGCGGCTGCCGAAGCCTACCCAACAGTTGTTAGACGCTGTTTATGAGGATTATTTCTACCACCGTCACGATGCGTTTTGGCGCCGTGAGGCCGAAGTGAAACTGTCGGCGCTGCTCAAAGCGAGCGATATGCTGGTCTGCGGCGAGGATTTGGGAATGATTCCGAACTGCGTGAAGCCCGTGATGGACGAGTTGGGCATATTGAGCCTTGAAATACAGCGGATGCCGAAAACTTTTACCGAATTTGTTGATTTGCAAACAATTCCGTATACGTCGGTATGCGCAACGTCAACCCACGATATTTCAACCATTCGTGGCTGGTGGGAGGAGAATGCCGAATCGACGCAGCGCTACTTCAGCAACTGGCTGAAACAGAAAGGCAAAGCGCCCGCGGCGGCCAGTGTCGATATTTGTAAAATGATAATCGACAGCCATTTGCAATCGCCTGCAATGTGCGTGATGATTCCCATTCAGGATTACTTCGCATTGAACCCCGATTTCCGTGTAAAAAATCCTGAACAAGAGCGAATTAACGTGCCCGCCAATCCGCGCAACTATTGGAAATACCGTATGCACGTGCCGATTGAGACACTGCTCAAATCGCGAAAACTAAACAGCCTGATTGCCACAATGCTGGAGCAGACCGGGCGGCTCAACGATGCTAAATAATGATTCAATAACCTCAAAAAAAGATTGTTATGGCAACAAAATTTTCGTATGAGAAAACCATCGAAGAGATAGAATCGATTGTTGATGACATTGAAAACAACCGAATGGACATCGACCAGTTGGCCGACGCGGTTGCCCGTGTTTCGGATTTGCTGAAAAAATGCAAGCAGAAACTGGCTGACACGAAAGCCATTGTTGATAAGATTGATGAAGATAAATAGTTGACATAAAACAATTTGACTATGGCAGCACAAGCACCAGAATATAAAAAGCACGTTTGCGACGAATGTGCGCTGGCTGAATGGGATATGAAGTTCCCGAACCTTGATATGTGGGGAAAACCGACGCTGCTGCGCTGTCCGCATCAGAAATTTGCCATTATTCGCGGAACGCAGGCGTGCGGTAATTTCAAAATGAAAGAGTCTAAATGACAGGTGTTTAGCTAAGCACCGTGCGATTCGCAAAGCCGAGCGAAAGCGTCTTTCAAAATCACAATTTCGATGCCCCGTTTTGCGTATTGAGCTTGCAGAATATCGGCAAACTGCCACGCCACGCCACCGACAAAACCAATGGGCAAATTATTGATATTCAGTGGTTCGATGTGCTTTTGATGAAAAAGTCCAAAAGCGTTGGCAACCAGTTTGGTAATTTCTGGTTCAGAGATATTCTCGCTTGTAAATTGCACAAATTTAGCGAGATAAGCATTGACGGGCTGAGCCGAATAAACGTTTTTAATAAGTTCGGCTGGTGTTGTTTGGGCAAAATCGAAGAATCTATTGCATAAATCTGCCGATAATTCGTTCCGCAATACTTTGGCAATAAGCGTTTTGCCAATATATGTACCGCTACCTTCGTCGCCAAGCAGATATCCAAGCGATGGCGCCTGATGCTCGATTGCTTTACCATTGTAATATCCGGCGGCAGCGCCTGTGCCCAGAATGGCGGCAATGCCTTGCTGGTCGCCAAACAGAGCGATTGCCGCGCCTTCCAAATCTGAGCAAACCTTTATTTCGGCATTCGTGAATACCTTTTTTAAAGTGCTGCGCACTAATTCCTGATTTTGCTGATTTCCGCAACCTGCGCCAAAATACAACATCGAATCAGGTTCGTTTTTGGCGACTTCGGCAACCGCTTGTGCAATGCCAAGCAAACCGTCGGGGTGCCCGCAGTTCGGGTTGAAGCCGATAGTCTCAACTGTCCGTATCTGATTATCAATCAGCCCCCACTTGCATTTTGTGCCACCGGCTTCGACGATGATTTTCATTCTATGTTGAATTTTTCTCGCAAATTAATTCAAACATTTGCGTAGTTGTTACTTTAAGTCAAAAAATATTGAGCTTCATCACAGCAGTGTTTGATTATCAATAAAATACAATGAAGTTATTCACAAAGAATTGCGCTCCATCATAATTCCCCAAAAACAATTAGTTCAGCAACATAAAAATAAAAAACGCTATCAAATTGTTTTGGTACGCTTTTTGCAACTCCCGGCTCAAACGATAAAAAAAACAGTATGTTAACATTCGTCGAATTCATCGAGAGAGCAATTAAAAGAGATTGGGACCTTCCTGCATTGAGCAATTATCGCGAAGCACCAATGAGTTACGGACAAACAGGCAAGATGATTAAAAAGATTCATCGTGCGCTTGCCGAGTGTGGAATAGCCGAAGAGGAAAAGGTTGTCCAGGTCGGCCGCAACAATGTCAACTGGGCCGTAACGTTCCTTGCCACAACATCTTACGGCACGGTTTCGGTTCCAATTCTGCAGGATTTCTCAATTCCTGACCTTGAAAACACCATCAACCACTCTGACGCAGTGTTGGTGTTTGTTTCCGACTACATTTTCGAGAAAATGGATGTTGCCAAATTCCCGAACGTGCGTGGTTTCATCTCGCTCGATGATTACAGAGTGCTTTACTCGACCGACGAAAAAGTAAATCAGGCATTTGCCAATTATAAAAACGATATTGATGTCAACCGCGAGAATTTTGCTTTGAAGCACATCGACAACAATCGTTTGGCTGCAATTAGTTATACATCAGGCACTTCGGGTCACTCAAAAGGCGTAATGCTGACTCACGGCAACTACGCCACAAACGTTGAGTTTGGCACAGAGGTGATTCCACTCAAATCGGGCGACCGTATGGTTTCGCTTCTGCCGCTGGCTCACGCCTACGGAATGGCATTCGAGTTTCTGACTGAGTTCTCGCTCGGTTGCCACATCACTTTCTTGGGCAAGATTCCTTCGCCACAAGTTCTTCTTCAGGCTTTCGGCGAAATCAAACCGGGCTTGGTTGTGGTTGTTCCGTTAATTATCGAAAAAATTTACAAGGCAAAAATAAAACCAGCCATCAGCAGTGGTCTGCCTAAATTCCTTTTAAGCGTGCCAGGCTTGCGCCGAATTGTTTACAGCAAAGTTCGCAAAGAGCTTGAGGAAGCATTTGGTGGCAATTTCTACGAGGTTATCATTGGCGGTGCCGCTCTGAACAAAGAGGTTGAGAGCTTCCTGAACCGCATCGGCTTCCGCTACACTGTTGGCTACGGAATGACCGAGTGCGCGCCAATCATCACTTATGCTCCGTGGGACACCGCCCGCAAATTCAGCTGCGGTTACCCGATTCGTCGCTGCCAAGTGCGCATCGATAGCCCTGACCCTGCAAACATTGAGGGTGAGGTACTTGTGAAAGGTACTCAGGTGATGAAAGGATATTACAAGAATCCTGAGGCTACAGCTGCCACATTCGACAGCGAAGGCTGGCTTAAGACTGGCGACACCGGCACCATCACAGCCGACGGCTATCTGACATTGAAGGGCCGCAGCAAGAATATGATTCTGGGTGCTTCGGGACAAAATATCTATCCGGAAGAGATTGAGGCTCAAATCAATAACTTGCCGTATGTGGCTGAGTCACTTGTTGTTGAGCGCGGTGGCAAACTGCACGCTCTCATTGTTCCCGACAAGGAGAAAGCCGAAAAAGACGGTCTCGACAGAGAAAAAATTCTGATTGAGTTTGAGAAGAACCAGAAGGAACTTAACAAGCTGATGCCTAACTATATGGCGATTTCGAAAATTGAATTGCAGGAGGAAGAGTTTATAAAAACACCGAAAAAGAGCATCAAACGCTATCTGTACAATTAGAAGGTTGTAAAAATTTGTTTTCATAGGGGGAGGGTGTTGCCGAAAGGCGCACCCTTTTTTGTTTCGCCGATAATCTTGAATTACTTATATTTGCCTAAATCGAAATTGAAAATGCGGAAGTTCTTATTTGCAGTCGTTGGACTGGTTTTGCTGCAGCAGACAGTTGTGGCTCAGCGTATTACGCGCGAACAATATATCAACAAGTATAGCAAGATTGCCGTTCAGGAGATGAACCGAGTGGGCATTCCGGCAAGCATCACGCTGGCGCAGGGCATTTTGGAGTCGGGCGACGGCAACAGCACGCTGGCGCGAAAAGCCAACAACCACTTCGGCATCAAGTGCCACAAGGACTGGAAAGGCGAAGCCGTTTTCCACGACGATGACCGCCCAAATGAGTGCTTCCGCTCGTATAAAGAGGCCAGTCAGTCGTTTATCGACCACTCGGAGTTCCTTTGCACACATCAGCGTTACGCGTTTCTGTTCAAATACGGCACCACCGACTATAAAAGCTGGGCAAAAGGCTTGAAACAAGCAGGTTACGCCACAAGCAAAACCTACGCCGACCGCCTGATACAGATTGTCGAGGAGAACAACCTGCACCGCTTCGACAAGAGTGTGCAGCCGGCCACAACCCCCGAAAAGCAGACGGAGATTGCCGTCAAAACCAACAACTTCATCGAGGTTGATGTGACCGATATGGAGATTTCGCCGTTCGGTAACATCAAAACAAACAACCGCACCGATTATGTTGAGGCTCTGCCTGGCGATAAAATTGAGAAAGTGGCCGCACGTTACGAGCTGGAACCGTGGCAGTTACGAATGTTCAACGAACTCGATGCCAAGGCGAAGCTGAAAGTAGGGCAGCGTTTGTATATCAGCCGCAAACAGTCGAAAGCCGAGAAGCAATACAAGACTCACACCGTGAAGAAAGGCGAGACAATGCACGACATTGCCCAGCAGTACGCCATCCGCCTGAAGGCGCTCTACAAACTCAACCTGATGGATGAAGGCTCGCAGCCTAAAGAAGGCGACACAATCCAGTTGAGGAAGAAGGCGAAGAAGAAGTGAGAATCTATTTGTGAATCTTGGTTGCGTGATTATTGGTTGGTAATCAGTTGTTTGGGGTCAAGGTAGTGTTGCTGTGTATGTTTAAAACCTATACACCATAATATAGTCGCAACCATCCACACCAACGCTGACGAATCCCAACTTCTGATACAATTTTTGCGCCACAAAATTGAGTTCATCCACTATTAGCGCAACCTTTTCGTAATTCTCTTGCCGCATTTTAGCAAGCAAAGCCTTCATCAGACTTGTACCAATTCCGCGACCGCGAAACTCTGGCTTCACTGATATGGCTAACCGCGGCACATCTTTAGGCTTGGCGTCATTGTCGGTCAATTTCCGCACCCAAACTGCACCTACAATCTCACCATCGGATTCGGCCACAAGGCAATGGTCGTCAGGTTGCGAGCCCAAGCCGCCAACGAAGGCGCGAGCATCACGGTCATTAACAATCGAACGTGGATACGGTTTCTCGCTTTCAGGCACAAAACAGGCCATATAAACAAAATCGTCGAGCATCGGCAACTCATTGTTTTTCAGTGAGCGAACAGTGAATTTGGTTTGAGATTTAAGGCTCGGTGATGAATCAACCTTGATTTTCCTTTCAGTTTCAGACACCGATTCTTCATATTGTTTCGCCATTTTTGAAATCTTGGCCCTGACCATATCACGGAACGATTGTGGTTCAAGCACTTCCATATCGCTACCATAACTTAATATTTCTTGCATAAAATCGTTGGTTATGCGCAATCGATAACTAAAAATGCTATAGCAGCAGGCCCGTTCAATTTCTTGCTGCGACTCGTGCAGAGGCAATGTCCTGATATAGTCCGACTTTTCTGCCGACACTTTCAACTTGACTGTCGACACCCCCATAGCGTGCTCAACATACATTCCGAAACAACCTTTGAAATAGTTGTGTGCGCTCCACCCGACGGGCATTTTAAACGTGTCGGCGGTTGTGCTGATTTTTAGAACGCGGTCGAGTGCATAAATGCGAGGCCCTTGCCGATAGTATTCTGGCGTGGTGCTGCGAGCCACCAAATACCACCGTTGGCGGAATAGTTTGAGGCAGTACGGTTGTGCATCGAAGTTTATAACTTCGTCACATCTGAAAAATTGGCGATAAGTGATATTGAGCACGCGGTTGGCCTTAATAGCCTCAACAACGGTTTGCAAATGTTTTTGCCCCGAAGGCACGTCTTCAAGCAGAATGCGGTCTTTGATGTTTTTGCAGCCCGACAGCGCGTTGCCTGTGCAGAATGTGCTGAAAAGCCACGACCGCAAACCGTTTCCGTCAATATCTTCCCGATTTTCAATATAGTAGCAGTATTCGCCGCAATTCTCGTTTGAAATGTCAATACCAAACAAATCGGCAATTGCCTCCCGCCAATGGTCGAATGTCCGTTTCGGAAGCGCAATACCGCAACTGATGTCATCGTCCAACCACTTTTGATTCAAATCTTTAAACGATATTTTTCCAGCCTTGTATATGGTTTCTACCAACCATACATACTTGCTAATTAATCCTTGTCCACGTTCTTTATTTGACATATTCATTCTTTTTCCCGTAAAGATATAATAAGGTTGCGCCAGATTATACGACAGATGTTGTGCTTTTTTCGGCAGATTTTGTCAGAAGCCGATTCTACTGTGTCTGTCGGATTCAAGGCGTTCGTCGTTGCAAAATCCTATCAAATTTTCGCGCGTGCTGACGTCACCATACAAAACATTGTTGATTGTATAGCGCCTGGCGATGTTCTCAATCTGCCCTCCGCTAAAATCGTAACGGCTTGACAATGTGTCAAGTTCTTCGTCGTTCAACGAAGGAATCATCTCGTGCCAGATGCTTGCGCGGGCTTTGGCGTTCGGCTTCTCAAACCTGATTTTGTAGAGGAACCGCCGTTCAAAAGCCTTGTCCATATTATCGGCCAGATTGGTTGTGGCAATCATAATACCATCAAGAGATTCCATCTCTTGAAGAATAATATTTTGAATAGTGTTGTCCATTTTGTCGACTGATTTTTCCGCGCCTTCCATCCGCTTGCCGATTATGGCATCGGCCTCGTTGAAAAGCAGGATTGGCGCCACTTTTGCGGCCTTTACCTTTGTGCGATATCTGTCGAACAAACGCTTGATGTTCTTTTCGCTTTCGCCAACCCACATACTTCTCATTTGCGAAATGTTCACCTGCATAACATCGCGGCCAGTCAGACGAGCCAGTTGCAAAGCGGTTTCGGTTTTTCCAGTTCCTGGCGCACCGTAAAAAAGGCATGTGAAACCGCAACGGAACCCCGATTCTTCCATACGCGCACGGATTTGCAGATAATGGCTGTTATCGAGCAATCGGGTAAGTTCGTCAATTTTAAGGCTGACCGCATCGCTGTAAAATAGTTTTTTGGTGGCAATCTCTTCTGTCTTAATCACATCGTTACGTTTTTTTTGAGCGTCAAGAGTCACTAAATTGAGTTCACCAAACAAGTCATCTTTCGCTTGCTCTGTCATTGAGAGCGAGTTGTGGACAATAAAGCCGTCGTTGTTGTTCCATTCTACAATTTTCGATATGATGAGAGCGTGCTGCCGACGGTTAAGCATTGCTTTGATATTGTTCCAGCGCAGGTGCTCGAAAAGGAATTCAATGTCGTTCAGCGAGATATTGTCATCGCCGCAGTTGACAAACAAATGCGAAAACAAAACAAGCAACATCAAGTCGTCGATGTCCAACCCGTAGCCCATTATCTTATTGACAAACAATAGTTGGAAATTTTGCTCAAGCAAATCCTCAACTTTCTGACAAGCAGCATCGTAGGTCAGGTCATTGGCTTTTCGCAAATCGAATATTATTTCAAACTCTTTGAATAGTTCCTCGCACGTCAGCCCCGAAAGTTTTCGTGGCACATAAATCTCGTTGTTTTTGAATGCCTCGACCACTTCGTACGGCACGCGGTACGATATGCGCCGCTCGTTGTTGCTCAAACTGCAGCGCCTGACAAACTCACGCTTTTCAAGCACGTCAATATCGGCCATATACTTGATAATGCGGGTGGTACGACAATCGACACACCTTCCCCAATCGCTAACCGATATGTAAACATCGTTGCTGTAGTCGATGAGCAAAGCCAGCATAACGCTTTGCTTTTTGGTCAGATTCAGTCTGTTGGACAAATAACTGATGTCAGTGTCGGCCACACGATAGAAATCGGCATTCAGCCCCGAACCGCAAGCCCACTCAACAATGTGCTCAACTGCCGTTAGCAAATCCAATTGCTCTTCCTGATTTTGATTTTCAATGTCCATAGTATTTCTGTTTTTATGTTTTGGAACAAAGAAAACCTCAACCTGTGCCAATTTGTGGCTGAGGTTTTGAGAAAAGTTTTTTTTAGGCGCGCAACAGTTTGGCGCAGGGTTAGGGTATTATTGCAGCGGATTATATTTTTATGATGAATGATATAAAAAAGGTTTTTACTAATTTTACACATATATGGATATTAATAACTAATAAAAACAATTGATTATGAGTAACAAAGCAAAATCTCAACTACAAGAGTTGAAGGAAATGTTGGAAAAATCAACCGAACTAAAAGACTATGACATTGATGAGAATTATTATTTATCCGATTACAGTTATAATGTTTATCCTGATGCCCGCACTTTTATTGATATGGATGGCAAGTTTTATAAGATGTTTATGAGCGGCGATGGACATGAATTAGTGGGTAAAGATGATAAGCCTTGCCACGCTAGAGCAATCTATTCATCTTCTATGTTGTCTTACAATTTTTTTCATTGGATTGACGATGGACATCCATTAAAACTAAATGATATATGTTACGACAAAGTATATTTCGAAGTCAAGATGAAAGTACTTACTGGTAGTCGGAAACCTGCCAATATGGATGTAGTTCTTATAAGTAAAGACTGCAAATCAATGTTGTGTATAGAAAGCAAGTTTACAGAACATATGGAAGCTTTATTTGCAGATTCATACGGCGATAGTGGATGTTATTATTCACACAATGAATACGCGGAAAATTTCATAGAACTGCAGGACATATACAATAATTATTACGATGGTATAAAACAGAACATTTGCCACTTAATTGCTCTTTCAAATCTGAAACACGATGAAAATGCTCTACAATGGTTCAAAAAGAACAACCCATACATTGAGCAAGAAGTATTAGATAAAATTAGTAAAGACACTACAATTAAGTTTATTAATTTGTTATATCTATTTGATTATAAAAACAATCCCACTGATAAATATGGTAATAGCTACCCTGATTTATTGGAAGATTTTAAATCGAAATTGCCCGATAAATTGAGAATGGAATTATTGAAAGATGACCGCATCTTCAATAGTTATTATGAGTTGTTTGACAACATTAAAGGACAGATGCCTGAAGGGTTATCAAAATATTTAGGAAGCAGGTACTTTGAGAAGTAAAAAACGAATTGACAATCCACATTGTAGGGCTGCCATAATATGACAGCCCTACGTGTTTGAATTCGTATAAATCTGTTAAATCAGCGTTCCCGATAGCTATCGGGGCTATGTTCTCAAAACGGACGCAAACATTGCGTCCCTACAGAAACCTCAACTCACATCCTTCCGTCTTGAATCCGCGCAGAAAATCGGCCACAGGCATACGTTTTTTGCCCGCCAGTTGGACATCGCCGAGCGCAATTGTGCCGCCGCCGACGTACACTTTCAAATATGATTTGCCATCAGTCGCAACTTTGCCAAACGGCTGATTGTGAGCGCAAGACTCATATTTCCCGCTGAAGATTTTCATTGGCAGCGGTTCTTCGTTGTCTTTCTGCAGATTGCTGAAGGCGGCAGGATAGGGGCTTAGTCCGCGTATTTGGTTGATAATGGTGGCAGGTTCGGCGTTCCAGTCGATGCGGCAGTCGTCTTTGAAGATTTTCGGTGCGCTTTTCAGAATGCCGTCGGCGGGCATCAGTTCGCTTTGCGGTGTGCCTTTGGTGTTGCCTGCGCAGATGGCTTCAACGGTGCGAATCAGCAGTTGCGCGCCAACCACCATCAGGCGGTCGTGGATGGTGCCCACGTTGTCGTCGGGGCCGATGCTTATTTTCTCGTATTGCAGAATGTCGCCAGTGTCAATCTCGTGCTTCAGCAGGAAAGTGGTAACGCCCGTTTCGGTCTCACCGTTCATAATGGCGCGGTTTATGGGCGCTGCGCCGCGATAGTTGGGCAGCAGCGATGCGTGCACGTTGATTGAGCCCAGCGGCGGCATACTCCACACACTTTCGGGTAGCATTCGGAACGCTACAATTACTTGCAAATCAGCCTTCCAATCGCGCAGAGCCGACTGAAAACCTTCGTCTTTCAGTTTCTCGGGTTGCAGAACGGGCAGACCTTTGCTCACGGCAAACTGCTTCACGGCGCTCTCGCTCATTTTCTGTCCGCGGCCAGCGGGCTTGTCGGGCGTTGTTACCACGCCAACAACATTATATCCGTTGTCAATCAGCGCTTTCAGGCTCTCAACCGCAAATTCGGGCGTGCCCATAAAAACTATTCTCAGCGACTCTTTTGTATACATTTTTTTTCTGTTTAATCGGTGAACTGTTTAATCGGTGAATTGTTGTTTGTGACTACGGACATCAGACTTTAGACAACAGACGACTCCTGAATCCCAAACCCCAACCTTATTCCACAAAAAAGGCCGCACGCAGCAGCCTTTCTCTATTCTATCGTATTGATATTATGCCTTTTCGTAGCAGCGTACCCAGTCAATTTGGAATGCCGACGGCAGTTGCGCGTTGTCGGCGTTCTTGTTCAAACCGGCAGAGAACATCACAAACAGCGGCTCTTGCGGAACGGCGTTTGTTGTCGATGCCACTTCAACGTTGTTGATTTTCCAGGTGATTTTGTTGGCTTCCCACTCAACCGAGTAGATGAAGAAGTCCTTGCCCAGAGCCGAACCGCCCAGTTTCGTTCCGGCGGCCTTGCCGTTGTTGTAAGCCGACATCTGCATTGAGCCTTTCTTGCCCATATTGAATTTGAAGACATCGATTTGCGGCTCTTTCTTTTCGCCTTTCAGCCAGAATGCCTGATAAACAGGATTTTCTGCGTCAATTTTGATTTTTGCTTCAAACTTGCCGTTTTGCTGGCGGAAGCTGTTGGCGGTGCTCAGCATTCCCGATGTGTAGTCGAAATCTTGAGTGAGGAATCCGTGTTTCGCGTCCCAAACCTTGCCAGTGGCTTTCTCTTTCTTGGTGACGATGCTCAATACCGAGTTTTTGATGTCAACATTCTTGTTATCAGTGTAATACTGCTTGTCGCCGGCTAGAACGTAGCGGTCGTTCAGCACCATCTTGCCCATAAAGAAGCAGTTCATCCATTTCGATTCATCGACCTTGCCGTCAGCAAAATCGTCTTCGAATGTCAGATTCCACGCTTTCAGTTCGTCGAATTTGTTGGAATTAACCGTTGCCTGATACCATTTAATGTTTTCGGAATTTTTCAGCGTCTCAAACTCGCGCTCTTTAGCGGCTTCTTCGCTTTGGCTAAAACGGTTTTTGTCAAGCAGATAGGCTTTCTGAGTCTTGAAATCGTCGCTGTTCACAAATGTCTCTAACTCATTGAATTCATTGAGTAGGGCAGATCCTTCGGTTCCGCAGAACATTTTGTATTGTTTGCTTGCCTGATATTTCTTCCAGAATTTGATGTCGCCGCTTGCCTCAAGGTTTTTCAGATCTTCTTCGAGTTTGAAATACTTTGAGTTACGATAGTTCATCGCCTCAAGATTGCGCTCGTAGTCGGCAGCCGTCACGTGCTTTTCGAGTTCGCGGAAAGCTTCCCATTTGCCCGAATCGACGAACGATTTAAGCCCGAAGTTTTTGGCAAGTTCCTCAGAATCTTTCAAGTCGGCTTCGCTGATGTTTTTCTTCGCCATCAGTTTCAGCAAACCCTTAACCTCCGACGATTTTTTCTGCTTTTTATAGGTAGCGGCTTTCGATTTTTCTTCGTCGTAAGCCTTGTCAATCTCAATTTTGTTGTTCTTGTGCTCGGCCGAGTTAACTGTCTCTGTCAGTTCAAGATAGCGCTTAACAGTATCCGATTCGTTGATTCGCAGGAACGATTTGTAGTCGTCGGAACCGAGAACCTTGAAATAGTTGGCAATCTGTTTGTCTTTCTTCAGCGCGGCGAATTTTTTCTCTTTGGCGCAATAGTCCGACGATGCGTAGTTCAGAGCCGTGATTTCGGCCTTTTTCTTCTTGAAATCGGCAGATTCCACAAATTCGTTCAACTCATTGAACTTCTTCAACTCATCCGATTCTTTATATTCATTCAGCTTGTTGAATTCGGCAATCAGCTGGTTGCGTTCTTCTTCAATTTTCTCTGTCTTTGGTAGAAACCCGAACGCCAGGCGTAGGGCGAAACTGAAATTAGCCATATTTCTTCTTTTGTAATTACAAGTCCACAAATATAGCCGATTTATGTTTGGTTTTTCGGTGAGATTGGAAAAATGTGCCTTTTGCGTGCTTTTTCAATTTTAAGTTGACAAATAATACGGCTTTTTATATTTTAGCCTATTGTAGAATTTTTCAGCGATGCGATTATGAAGACACCGAAAATAGTTAAAGACGACCCCTGGTTGAATCCTTATAAGGATGTGATTGTCAAACGAATGCAGAATTGCGCCGAGACCGAGGCAAAACTTACTGGCAACGGCAAGACAACTCTCTTCGATTTTGCCAACGGCCATTTGTTTTACGGCACTTTCTGCGACGGACAGACCACAACCATTCGCGAGTGGCTGCCGAACGCTATGCGCGTGACGCTCATTGGCGATGTGAATGGCTGGCAGGAGAGTCACGATTTCGACTTCAAACCGCTGACCGACGGCAACTGGGAGTTGCAATTGCCTGCCGACCGTTTCGGGCACGGCTCGCTGTTCCGCCTGAAGGTTTACTGGAGCGGCGGCGAGGGCGAACGCATTCCTGCCTGGTCGCGCAGGGTGGTGCAAGACCCGCAGACAAACGTCTTCAGCGCGCAGGTATGGTGTCCGCCCGAGCCCTACGAGTGGAAGTGCAAGGAACGCCCCAAGGCAACCGAACCGTTTATCTATGAGGTGCATATTGGAATGTCGGGCGAGAAGGAGGGCGTGACAACCTTCAATGAGTTCCGTCAGAACGTGCTGCCGCGAGTGGTCAAACTGGGCTACAACACCATTCAGATGATGGCCATTCAGGAGCACCCTTACTACGGCTCGTTCGGCTATCACGTGTCGAGTTTCTTTGCAGTCTCGTCGCGTTTCGGCACGCCCGACGATTTGAAGGCGCTTATCGATGAATGTCACGCGCAGGGCATTCGTGTGGTGATGGATTTGGTCCATTCGCACGCTGTGAAAAACGTCAACGAGGGCCTGGGCCTGTACGACGGAACCCGCTATCAGTTCTTCCATAGCGGCGACCGCGGCGTCCACCCCGCGTGGGATTCCTACTGCTTCAACTACGGCAAGGGCAACGTTATCCACTTCCTGCTTTCGAACATAAAATTCTGGCTCGACGAGTACCATTTCGACGGTTTCCGCTTCGACGGCGTGACAAGTATGATTTACCTGAATCACGGTCTGGGCGAGGATTTCACGTCGTATGAACTATATTTTAATGGTGCGCAGGACGAGGACGCCATTACCTATCTGATGCTAGCCAACAAACTAATCAAGCAGGTGAACCCCGATGCCATTTCGATTGCCGAGGAGATGAGCGGCTATCCTGGCCTGGCAATGCCGCTGGCCGACGGTGGCGTGGGGTTCGATTACCGTCTGGCGATGGGAATCCCCGATATGTGGATTAAAGTGCTGAAAGAGAGCGCAAACGACGAGTCGTGGGACCTTGGGCACATTTACCACGAACTGACTTCGAAACGCGCCGACGAGCGCACCATTTCGTATGCCGAATCGCACGACCAAGCGCTGGTGGGCGACAAGACAATCGCCTTCTGGCTGATGGATAAAGAGATGTATTTCAATATGTTGGTAACGTCGCAGAATCTGCAAATCGACCGCGGAATAGCCCTTCACAAGATGATTCGGCTGCTCACAATGGCCACTGCAGGCGGCGGCTATCTGAACTTTATGGGCAACGAGTTCGGCCACCCCGAGTGGATTGATTTTCCGCGCGAGGGCAACAACTGGTCGTATAAATATGCGCTGCGCCAATGGAGTCTGGTTGACCGCGAAGACTTGAAATACAAGTATTTGAATGAGTTCGACATTGAAGCCGTGCACCTTCTGCGCGACCGCCATTTGCTGGGCGTTTTCCCGTTCTATGCGCAGATGGTCGACGATAACGACAAGGTGCTGGCCTTCACCCGCGCCGATTTGCTGTTCGTCTTCAATTTCCACCCGACAAAGAGTTACACAAACTTCGAAATACCTGTGCTTCAGGGTAAATACAAGATTCTGTTCAGCACCGATGAGTTGCGTTTCGGCGGTTTCGGCCGTATCGATGAGTCGATGACATACCCCACAACCGTGGCCAGCGTCGACGACAAGTCGGTTATCCGCCTTTACATTCCCGCCCGCTCGGCCATTGTGCTGCAGCGGCAGTTCATACCCAACGTTTATCAGCGCTTGCGCGGAATGAAGTGAGGGAGTAGGCACTAGGCATTAGGCACTAGGTGTTAGGGATTAGGCAATGGGTGTTGGGAATTACGAATTTTGAATTTAGTCCCGATAATTATCGGGGTTAGAATAAATTGTTAGCAATTAAATATATTGGATATGAGAAGACTTGTTTGGGCAGCGATGGGCGTTGCATTGATTTCGATGGTGTTTGCAGGATGCAAAGAAGAAGAACCGACATACACGGTTCAAGTTACTGCCACCGAAGGCGGAACCGTTGAAGGACAAAACGGCGAGTACAAAGAAGGTGAAACGGTTGAATTTAAAGCGATTCCTGCTGATGGCTATTATTTTACCAAATGGAGCAATGGCAGCACCGACAATCCGCTGACCATAACCATATCTAATAAGGATATAACCTTGACGGCTCAATTTGCTCAAAGCCCGCTTGTTACCATATCTGCAAGCGACAACGGCACAATCGACACCGAAGTTAATGCCCGCTACGCGCCTGGCAGCAGTGTAACCGTTACTGCCAAACCTGCCGATGGTTGCGTTTTTATGGGTTGGAGCGATGGCAGCACCGACAATCCGCGAACCGTAACCATTGACAGCGAAAATATTAGTCTGACAGCATTATTTTTTGCCCCCACTGTCGATTTAGGCCTTGAAAGCGGCACGCTTTGGGCAACTCGCAATTTAGGCGCCACAGCCCCGTGGAACTATGGCGATTATTACGCTTGGGGCGAAACCCAAACAAAAGACGATTACAGTTGGGATACATATAAGTATTGCAAAGGCTCGGAAGAAACTCTTACAAAATACTGTTTCGATGCAGAATGGGGCAACGATGGTTACACCGATACTCTTACAATTCTCTTGCCAGAAGATGATGCTGCAACAGTCGTGTTAGGTTCAGACTACTCAATACCTACTGTCGCCGACTGGAAAGAACTTCGCAGCCAATGCTATTGGGTTTGGACGAAAAACTACAATAATCAGAACGTAAGTGGTTACATTGTTTACAAAGCAAAGTCGGCAGGCGACAAAGGAATTAAAGTTTATTATGACGGCACACCTTCAGTGTCATACTCTCTTTTCGACGCGCATATTTTTCTGCCCACCGCGGGCCATTACAACGTCAGTAGACTCTACGGCTTGGGCGGCTTCGGCGACTACTGGTCGAGTTCGCTCAATTCCGACTACGGGTCGGGTTCGCTCGATGCCGACTACCCGAGCAACGCGCGGTACTGCAATTTCCACAGCAGCGGCGTGGACCCGTACTTCAACAGCGACCGTTGCGATGGTCGGTCGGTTCGCCCCGTCAAGCGGCCATAAAACCTTGTAACTTAAAACTTCAAACTCAAAAATGTCTTTAATCTCTATATATCAAGTACTTGTGCGGTTGTTTGGCAATAATGTCACGTCGCCAGTTTTCAATGGCTCGCGCGAAAAGAATGGCGTGGGCAAGATGTCGGCATTTACACCGCACGTTCTCAAGCAGATACGTGAGATGGGCTTCACTCACATTTGGTACACAGGGCTCATTGAGCACGCCCGCTGCCAAGGCAATCCCGAATATGGTATTCCCGATGGTAACCCACGGATTATCAAGGGAAAAGCAGGCTCGCCCTACGCCATTTGCGACTATTACGACATTGACCCCGATTTGGCCGATTCTGTGCCCAACCGTCAGGCCGAGTTCGACGACCTTGTGCGCCGCACTCACGCGGCGGGGCTGAAGATGGTGATTGACTTTGTGCCCAATCACGTGGCGCGCCAGTACCATTCCGACGTCCGCCCCGAAGCCGACTTTGGCCGCAACGACCACCCCGAGTGGCATTTCTCGCCATTGAACGATTTCTACTACACCGCCGAGCCGCTGCATTTGCCTGAAGGCTCGGGAACGAAAATAGAAAGTGCGCAAGTGCCTGACTATGAAGAAAATCCCGCCAAGGTTACGGGCAACGACCAGTTTTCGGCTTGGCCGTCGGTCAACGATTGGTACGAGACGGTGAAACTCAACTATGGCGTTGATTATCAAAATAATCGCAACTGCCAGTTTGAGCCGCACCCAGTTGTTTGGCAAAAAATGACCGACATTCTCTGCTATTGGGCGGCGCGCGGCGTTGACGCTTTCCGCTGCGATATGGCCGAGATGGTACCCGTTGAGTTTTGGCAGTACGCCATTGCCGAAGTAAAAAAGAAATATCCTGACATTCAGTTTATTGCAGAGATTTACGGTCCTGCGGCATACAAAGATTATATCTATCGCGGCGGCTTCGATTACCTGTACGACAAGGTTGGCCTGTACGACACCCTGCGCGGCATAATCTGCAACGGCGAGCCAGCCAGCAATCTCACTCGGTGTTGGCAAAATCTCGACGGAATCGACAGCCGGATGCTGCGTTTCCTTGAGAACCACGACGAGCAGCGCATTGCGTCGCGTTTTTTTGCCGGCAATCCGCGTAAAGCGATACCAGCAATGATTGTGACCGCCACGCTCAACCAGGGTGCGGTGATGGTCTATTTCGGGCAGGAGTTGGGCGAGCCGGCCGACGGTGCAACGGGTTTTAGCGGCGATGACGGGCGCACCACCATTTTCGATTACTACAACGTGCCGCAGTTCCAAAAATGGTTCAACAACGGCAAGGCCGACTGCACTCAACTGACTGACAGCGAGAAGGAACTGCGCGATTTCTATTGCAATCTGCTGCGGTTGGTCAGCACCGAGCGTTGCTTCACCGAAGGCCGTTTCTACGACCTGATGTGGGCCAACAACGGCACTCTCGATGCATCGAAAATCTATGCCTATCTGCGCCACGTTGGCACCGAGGCGATGCTTGTGGTTGTCAACTTCGACCAGCAGAACGCCAAAGATTTTCAGTTGCGGATACCCGACCACGCCTTTGGCACAATGGGTGTGCCGACCAATGGGGAAGTGTCGCTCAAAGCGGTGTTAGGGCAGGCACTCGATAAAAATATTGATGTTCAACAGATTATCGATAAAGGCATTGACATTTGCTTGCAACCGCTGAGCGGTGTCATTTATTCAATTAAGGTGTGATTTTGCCGAGGGCCGGCACGATTTATGCCGTTAGCATTTATTCATTCGCTCAACCCACCATTGGTGCAGGCAAATGAGCGCCCAGACGCGATTGTACAGATAATCAATCTTTTGCACATAGAAACGCTTTAACAGTCGTTCAACTTCAGCGTAGCGCACCATTTGCGCCTGTTCAATCACGTTGCGGGCTAAATATTTGTCGGTCAGATATTTCAGGTCGGTGCGAAGCCAGTTGCAGAGCGGCACGCTGAAACCCCATTTCGGGCGGTCGAAGATTTCGGGCGGCAGATATTTGTAGAGCACCTGCTTGAGCAGATATTTGCTCGTATCGCCATTAATTTTCAGCGACTTATGCAGATTGGCGGCAAATTCCACAATGTGGTAGTCGAGCAGCGGAACGCGCGATTCGAGCGAGTGCCGCATTGATGCGCGGTCAACCTTAACAAGCAGGTCGTCAGGCAGATAGTAGAGCATATCGAACACCGACTGCTGCTCGGCGGCCGACAAGCGGCTGCCCGTTGGTGCGTCGAAGCGCGGCAATGGCGGGTTTGCCGATTGCGTAAAGCGCTCTGTTTCAGCGGCGGTGAACAGATATTGCTCTTGTGAGAAAATATGCGTTTGAAGGTTGTCGCCGCTGCGCCAGTCGAACATTTTGCCAATGCGCTGCCAGCGGCTTGCGGCAAGGCGCGAAGCCTGATAAATCGGTCGCCGCGCGGCTTGCAGCAACGGATTGGCCAGGCGGTCGGCCCAGCGGTACATTCCGTAGCCAAGGAAAAGTTCGTCGCCGCCGTCGCCAGTGAGCACCATTTTCACGTGCTGCGCCGCCACCTGCGACACCAGCATTGTCGGTAGCGCCGACGAATCGGCGTAGGGCTCGTCGTACGAGTAGAACATATCGGCCACACGTTCCATTGCGTCCCGCTCGGCCATTATCACCAAGTGATGGTTCGTATCTAACTGACGTGCAACTTGTTCCGAATATTGCGACTCGTCGTGTTGACTGTCTTTGAAGCCGATTGAGAAGGTGTTGGTGCGCGTTCCGCAAAGGCGTCGGGCCACGGCCGTCACCAGCGAACTGTCGATGCCGCCGCTCAGCAGAGTCCCGTAAGGCACGTCGGCAATCAGGCGGTATCTGACCGAACTCTCAATCAGATTCTGAAGCGTCTGCAGGGCTGAATCGGTATCTTTAATTGGCTGATTTGTAATTGAATCCGTCAGGTTCCAATATCGCGAAAGCGTGAGCCGCTGCCCGTCGAAAACGGCGTAGTGCCCCTGATGGAATTTGAAGACGTTCTCGTAGATGGTGTCGGGTGCGGGAATGTAGCCCAACTGCAGGAACTTATTGACAGCCAGTCGGTTTATCCGCCTTGAGCGCTTGAAATCGTCGAGTTGCTCAATGGCTTTCAGTTCCGACGCAAAGGCGAACGTGCTGTCGCTCAGGTAGTAGAATAGGGGTTTGACGCCCATTCGGTCGCGGAAAAGCCAGATGCGCTGCGTGGCCACTTCGCAGATGGCGATGGCGAACATTCCGTTCAGCCGCTCAACAAATTGCGGTCCCAACTGCTCGAACGCTTCCACAACCACTTCAGTATCAGACGTTGTGCGCATTGCGATGCTAAGTTCGGCCGCCACTTCGCGGTAGTTGTAAATCTCGCCGTTGAACACCGCCACGTGCCGCCCCGAGTGCGAGAACATTGGCTGATTGGCCGCCGCACTCAAGTCGATAATGCTCAAACGGCGGTGCCCCAGCGCCACATTCGGCCCCACGTAGGTGCCGCCAGCGTCGGGCCCGCGGTGGTGCAACACGTCGGTCATTAGCTCAATCTGCCGCTTGTTGGGTTCACCCTTGATGGCGTAGTATCCTGCAATTCCGCACATAGTTTCGGTTTTTCTTACTGTCCAAAAGTAGTAATTATAATCGCATAGTCGCAATGGTTCGGAAACACGGTTTTTGTAGCACGCAGATGACACAGATTTAACAGATTTTTGCAGATTTATTTTGTTGATATATAGTAAAATCTGCTAAACTAATAACGCTCTATTAATAAAAAGACTAATCAGTTTCAACCCGTTAAACAGCGTAGCGTTTCAAACAGTTAAACCATAATCATATAAACATTCGATTCACCGATTAAACAATTCACCGATTCACCAAATAAACTACCTTTGCGCCATTATGGACGAAATCAGAATCGATAAATGGCTTTGGGATGTGCGGCTCTACAAGACTCGCAGCCAGGCGGCCGATGCCTGCCACAAGGGCCGTGTGACCATTGGCGATATGACCGTGAAGGCGTCGCGGCCGATAAAAGTGGGCGAAGTGGTTGAGGTGAAGAAGAACCCCGTGGTTTACCGATACAGGATTTTGGGCATTCCCAAGTCGCGCGTGTCGGCAAAACTTGTGCCCGAGTATCTCGAAGACCTGACGCCCGAGCAGGAAATCCTGAAAATCGACCTTATGCGCGCCGATATCAACGGCCGCCGCGACCCGGGAACAGGCCGCCCCACCAAACGCGACCGCCGTATGCTCGACATTTGGATGAACGGGGAGTGATTATCTAACATAAACAATATCCACTATTGAGAAATATCTACGGAATCTTGAATATCACTATTTGAGAGGCATCTTGAACAAACACATACAAAATAATAGAATATGCATAAATTTATTGTGATTTTGAGTGTGTTATTAAACACCAGTTTAATGGACACCAAAAAAGAAACTTTGTTGGAGATAGCCTTTCAAGATTTTTTTAGAGAAGACACTGTAAGTTTAAATATTGAGGATTGCAATGTCTTTAGAAATCTTGTTGTTACGAGTGATGAAATAATAGGCATAACAGATATTTGTGTTCAAATCATAAAAGAGGTATCTGATACAGTTTTAATTAAATATCAAGATAATGAAGAAATTTGCCATTATAAATCAGACAAAACAATGCAAATGTCAGTGGTTTTAAATGGACAGAAATTTGATTTTGCCATAACTCCATCAAGGGGCAAGTACATAGGTTTCGGGAAAAATAATGATGGTAGTTTAGATATGATACAATCCAAAGACCCATTTGAATACGAATAAACGTTTCTAAAAAATATATCATTTCCCAGGTTGAACGGGGTGTGATTATCTCACATAAACAATATTAAAACAAGGAATAAATGATGCGATTAATTAATTATTGTGTGGCAATGGTTGCGCTCATTGTCGGTTTATGCATTTTGTTTTACTACTATCCGCGCCACGTCTCTTTTGAATTAGCAAAAGAAATTCTAAAGCCAAGCAAAGAATTTGATAATTCTCAATTTATTGGTTTTGAATATGCTGACAGTAAAGACAAATTGCTGTATTGGTTAGTAGAGCATTACAAACATTTCTATCCTGATGGACAATTGTATGATTCAAATTTCGTGGAAAATCTCGGCAATGAACTTGATTTTCGGAAGTTCGATTATATTATCACATATCAAAAACAATTAAAAGAGTTAAGGCATTCTCCATATCTTACTAAAGCGAAAGATGATTTGTATTTTGATAAAAAAACGCCTTTAATACCTACTTGGGATAGTGTTATAACCAACAAAATATATCTATACCGAATAAAAAAAAACAATAAGTATCGGTCGTTTGGCCCCTGATTTCGGGGTGACAATATGGATATATATAAATTAAACACACCTTGCCGACAGCAAATGCTCGACATTTGGATGAACGGAGACGAATGACGCTGTTGCAAACGAAAACTGAAAACGCAAACACAAACCAAGACGGAAAACGCAGACATTTCTTATTTTTGCAAAAAATACTAAAGAAGATGATTTTAAGAATATGCGTTGCAGTTGCCTTTATTTTCAGTGTATTATCGTCAGCAGCTGCGCCAAATGCCACAAAATTTAAAGAGTTGTTTGCCAAATATGAGGAGTGCTACGATGCAAATGACTATCACGGTTCGGTAAAATATCTTGAGGAGGCTCTGCCATACATTCATCCCGACTCAATAATTTGGTTTTCAGACGCATATAACGGTCTTTCGTACGCTTATTATGATTTGGGACAGCATGACAAAGCGATTGCTTATGGCAACCGCTCGCTGGAGTGCGATTTGCAGATTGGCGATTCAACGCGAATATCGACATCGTTCAACCTGTTGGCGGTGCTTTTTGCCCATCAGCGGCGCTTCGACGAGGCCGAGCGTTATATGCACGACGCCATAGCTTACGTGCCGCAGGCCAATACGCGGATGCGGGCGGGCCGCTATGCCGTTTTGGGCGAGATTCTGTCGGCTGTCGGCAAAAACGACGAGGCCGTTGGTTACATCAGGAAGGCCTACACGCTCGACTCCACCGACAACCGGACCGACAAAATGCCAGTGCGCCTCTCGCAGCTTGGCACGGTTTATCTGAGTCAGAAGGATTATGCTAAAGCGGAGGTAACTTTGGCTCGCGCTACTGATGGGTTGCGTGCCATTGGAAACAATTACAGTCTGTGTATCAATCTGATGGTGCAAACGAAAAACTATATTGCGCTCGGTCGGAAGGCCGAAGCCGAAAAGGCGGCAACCGAATGTCTCGTCTTGAGCACGCAGCTCGACAAGCGCAAAACCAAGCTCGACGCACTGCGTCTTCTTGCCGAGTTGCGCCAGAGTCCGGAACTTTACGAGCAGGCTCTCAAGCTCAACGATTCACTCTACAACGAGCAGATAAGTGAGCAAATTGCTGATTTTGAGGCGCGTTATGCCACTGCCGAGAAAGAGAAGGAGGCCGCCCAGCTGCAGGTTGTCGTCAATCGCCAGCGTTACGCACTGATTGTGTTTGTGTTAGTTTTCGCAGCCTTGTTGGTTGGCACTATTTTGGTGCATTTCGCCCGCCGTATGCGCCGCGACATTGAACACACCGAGAAGGTGGCGCGTGAGCTGTTTGTGAGTCACTCCAAGCAGAATGCAGTTTCGGTTAAACCGGCAAACGGCGCTCAAGAGCCTGAAAATGAAAGCGATGCCCGTATCCGCGAAAGCGGGAACCAAAACAACGAGGCCGAGAAAAACACATCAGAATCGATTGAAAATCAGGTAACTGCTGCGCAGGAGCCAGCGGTTGCCAGCGATGAAATCCAGCTCTCGCCGCGCGAGGTTGATATTGTCAAGGCTTGCTGCCAGGGCAAGCTGAGCAAGGAAATTGCCGATGAGTTCGGCATCAGCAAAAAGACCGTCGATAACCACAAGTCGGCCATTTACCAGAAACTGGGAATCTGCAACAACACCGAGCTGATTCTGTACGCCGTGAAACACGGAATTGCCAAGTTGTGATTTGGTATCCGCCAAGGACGTAGGCATTATTTCAGGCTTACAACATCCAACATCTGACACCCGACACCCAATACCCGACACCTAACACCATTTAATTGTTCACCAGTTTAAATGATGAATCGATTGGTATCGGGGCGGACGCGGCACGCTACGTCCCTACCAATACCCAGCACCTAACACCCAATACCCAACACCATTATATAGGTACAAATACCTAATAAAATTTCTCGCTGATATTCAGTCTTTTGCGCCCGAATGGGTATAATTACCTATTGACGAAACTGTGTCTTGAATGGTATAATTGCATCGGTTTTTCAAGCGAAACCATCGATTATGAACCAAATTCAAAACGCAGAAATGAACAGAAATCTCACCGAACGTGAAATGCAGGTCGCTATGGCGTGCTGCAAAGGAAAGTCATCGCGGATTATTGCCGACGAGCTGGGCTTGAGCAAGCGCACTGTTGATTCGCACAAGACGAACATCTACCGCAAGCTCGGGATCAACAACAACATTGCATTGATTCACAAATTGTTTAACATAAAATAATTTTCCAATGAGAAAAAGGATTATTCTACTTGTGGCCTCGGTGGCGCTGCTTGGCGCGAAGGCAGAGGCCCAGACCGCCGTTGCAGCGGCAGGCGGTGAGGCCGGAACAGTGAGCTTCACCGTTGGCCAGACATTTGTTGCTCCGGCCTCGAATGATGCCGGCAGCATTGCCCCGGGCGTGCAGCAGGCCTACAGCATTACCATTATTGATGGTATTGAGAACACGCAAATCACCCTTGAGGCCGCGGTTTACCCCAATCCCGTGACCGACCGTCTAACTCTGCGTGTCGATAACCTTGAGAGCGCAGCCCTGCGCTTCACGCTCACCGACAACAATGGCCGCACCATTGCTGCCGACAACATTGCCGGCGCGCAAACATCAATTGAGATGGGGCACCTTGCACAAGGCGCTTATTTTCTGCGTGTTGACGATGGCGGAACAGTGTTGCGAACATTCAAAATCGTGAAAAAATAACGTTAGGGCATTTGCTCACGATTCAGGTGGAGACGCTGCACGCGCCATCGCCGCGGCGAAACCAACAAAAAAACATCTAATATTTTATCAATGACTAATTTAATAATTAACGAAATGAGAAAAATCACATCTCTTGTTGCCGCTTTGTTACTATCGGTGGCAACATTCGCACAAGCCCCGCAGGGCTTTAGTTATCAGGCTGTTGTGCGTGACGCGCAGAACGCCATAGTTGCTAGCCAGACGGTCGATGTCACCCTCACCATCACGGCCGAGATTGATGGTGAGGCAGTTCAGACCTATGCTGAGAAACACTCTGTAACCACCAACGCCAACGGCCTTTTCACACTTGTTGTAGGTCAGGGCGAGAGCAAGCAGAAACTGTCTGATATTAAATGGAATATGCCGAACGCCATCTACAATATGCGCACCGAGACCGCATACGGCACCGCCACAACGCAGCTCCTGAGCGTGCCGTTCGCACTCTATGCCGAGCAAGCTGGCGAACTCGACTATCAGAAATTGGCCAAGACCTTGACCAGCGACGAGGTGCAGTCTCTGCTGGGCTATGTGAAAGCCAATGAGTTGGCCGACTATGCCAAGAAGTCGGATATTCCGGCGGCAGCCGATTTGAGCGGTTTTGCCAAAACCGACACTCTTGGGTCGTACGCGCTCAACAGCACTCTTGCCGACTACGCCAAAACCACCGACGTTGCCAATGGCTATGTCACCAAGGAGACTTTCGAGAATTATGTTTTGAGCGGCGGCGATGCCGAATCGGTTGACCTCACCGTTTACGCTAAAACCGCCGATGTTGAGGCCGCTTACGCCAAGACAGCCGACGTTGAGGCTACCTACGCCAAGAAAACCGATATTCCGGCCGCGGTCAATTACGATAATTTTGTTACGAAACGCTATCTGGCTGATTCTGCGAACTTTATCACCGAACACCAGAGCCTTGCCGGCTACGCGCGAATTGCTGATATTGACTCAACATTTGCCCGTAAGTCGGATATTCCGGCTGCAGCCGATTTGAGCGCTTACGCCAAAACAGCCGACGTTGCAGCTGGTTATGTCACCAAAGAGACTTTTGATAACTATGTTCTGAGTGGCGGTCAAGCCGATTCTGTTGACCTTACCGTTTACGCGAAAACCGCCGATGTTGAGGCTACCTACGCCAAGAAAACCGACATCCCGGCCGCGGTCAATTACAATAATTTTGTTACAAAACGCTATCTGGCAGATTCTGTGAACTTTATCACCGAACACCAGAGCCTTGCCGGCTACGCGCGAATTGCTGATATTGACTCAACATTTGCCCGTAAGTCGGATATTCCGGCTGCAGCCGATTTGAGCGCTTACGCCAAAACAGCCGACGTTGCAGCTGGTTATGTCACCAAAGAGACTTTTGATAACTATGTTCTGAGTGGCGGTCAAGCCGATTCGGTTGACCTCACTGTTTACGCCAAAACTGCCGATGTGAACGCAGCGCTCAGCTTAAGCAACCACTACAACGACTCAGTTTTCGCACGGAAATCAGACATCCCCGCAACTCCGGATTTGAGCGGTTTCGTAAAGAGCGATACTCTCAGCATTTACGCTTTGAACAGCAGCCTCAATAATTACGCCACCTTGCGTTTTGTGAATGACACTCTGAACTATTTCCGTTCGGCATACGCCAAGAAATCGGAAATACCAACAATCCCCACAGTGCCGACAAAAGTTTCCGATTTAGAGAATGACGCCAACTATCTGACGGAGCACCAGGATATTTCTGGTAAACAGGATGTTATCGATGACATTGAGACAATCCGTATCGGCGCTTCTCTTGGCGCAACGGCATTGCAGAGCCACCAATCGCTTGCAGCCTATTCCACCACGGCCAAAATGAACGATACTCTTGCCGCATACGTTACCACAGCCAAGCTGAACGACACTCTTGCCGTTTACACGAAAGCCGCCGATGTTGAGGCCGCTTACGCCACAAAAACTGAAGTTGCTGGTATACAGAATGCCATTAGCGACATTGAGACAATCCGTAGCGGTGCGGCTCTTGGCGCAACAGCTTTGCAAGAACACCAATCACTTGCAGATTACGCAACTACTGCCAAGCTGAACGATACTTTGGCAGAATATGCAACTACTGCCAAGTTGAACGATACTCTCGATGCTTACGCAACATTATCACAGTTGCAGCAGCAAATTGCCGCCTTGCAAACAACAATGGCACAATTGACTAAGAATGCAAATCAAATAGGTGATATGCCGCTGGCCAATGTAACCGTTAAGGTTGTCTACGCTAACGACTATAGTGGCAGCACCGACATTGCAACCGTTTCGTTTCTCGGCAAAACTCTGAAAAGCGGTGAAACAACCTTCAAAGTTCCTGCTTATAGCCCGGCATTTCTTTCTGTTGCGCTGTCAACCTTCAACGTTAGTAATAAATACTATACTTATACAGTAAAAGTCAACGGAGAGTATTTTGACAATTTGGCATACGAGTATGAAGTGGCAAACGAGAATGTTTATAACTCGGGAAATGTGTCTACGTTTAACTATAATACCAGCTTTTGCAAAAGCAGTTTATCAAATATAAAAATTGGAAGTAAAGAAAAGGACGATACTTATAATAATCGGGCTTTCTATCAAGACCCCAAATACATATATGTTGATGTTGTTGATGCTATTCAAGACATTGACCTTAATGATGGTAGACCTAAACATCAATCGGGATATACAGATATGGAATATTTCGAGAACCGTTTGCTTATAGGCGTAACTAATGCACAATACAATGATTCTTATGGTGACCAATATTTAGTACAACTATACAATGGTGGAGATGCGTCACCGCGTATTGGTGTTAAACCTCGTTGGTATAGGTGGAGTGACAAGACCTGGAATCCCACAGACGACTACAATGAGTGGGAAGCAGCTATGGGATTGGTTCATATGTCTAATTATAATCAAAGTGCAACTTTCATAAAACCCATATATGCCAAAGTGCCGAATTTTATTTACAAAAACACTTTTACAACAAAAACAGTGTACAAAGTCGGAACGGAATCTGGTACGGGTTTGGGACGTAATGGTTTGAATGCTAATATGAACAACCAAGTTGTTGGTCCGTTTAATCAAACAAACAACACAATAGTGATAGAAGTGTCTTCATACACTGTAGTGAACTAATGTGAAGCAGTTAAAGCTGTTTACAGCCCTCTGCACAGCGCAAAAGTAAAAACCCCTCTCTCGGCCTTGCGGCTGGGGGAGGGGTTCTTGTTTGTGGAAGTTTATCTCTTACGAGTTTTGCATTATCGTCATCAACTATGTGCTGTGTGTCGATTCTGTATTGTCTTAAAAATCATTCCTCCTCTGCAAACATCGGGTCCCAGGCGGGCAAACGTACCGGTTTCTGTTTCAATACGTTGAGGATTTCCTGCGAGCAGTATTTGCGGTTCACCACCACGCGGAACATATACTCGCAGAACCATTCGTCGGTCATAATCAGGTGCCCCTGCTGGCCGTAGCTGGCTCCCCAGCTGTTCTGAACTTTCCATTTCAGCGGCTTGTCATTGGCGTCGAGGTCAAGGTTCACGTAGAGCCAGTTGTGGCCGTCGTAGAGGTGGCGGTCGCAGTCAATCTCGTAAACCTGATTGTACGGGCGGCTGGGGAAGGATTGTTGATTTATGGAGTTTTTCCTTTAGAACTCCCCTTCCCAAACAAAGCAGTTCTCGAATTTCAATGTGCTGGTGTCGGGTTTGCCGGCAAATAATCCGTAGATGGCCGAGCCGCTGCCCGACATTGACGCATAGGCCGCGCCGGCGTTGTAGAGTGCCGCTTTAATGTCGGTCAGAATGGGGAACATTTCGAAAATCGGAGCCTCAAAATCGTTCACCATCTTGTCGCGCCACTCTTCGGGCTTACAGTCAATCAGGTCGGTGATGGGCGTTTCGGGCTTGTGAGGAGTGAGCAGTTTGTAGGCTTGCGCCGTGTTCACGTGCACATCGGGTTTCACAATCACAATCGAGTAGCCTTTCAGATTGATGTCCACCGGTTTGAGAATCTCGCCGCGCCCGGAGGCAAAGGCCGGTTTGTTCTGCACAAAAAGTGCGCAGTCGCTGCCGAGCATTGCGGCGTAGCGTTGCATCGCGTCCACGCTCAGTTTGAGGTCGAACATCTTGTTGAGGGCCGTGATGGTGAAGGCGCAGTCGGCCGAGCCGCCGCCCAGTCCGGCACCCATTGGAATCTGTTTTTTGAGCACGGCGCGCACCGGCGGCAGGCTGTAGTCGGCGTTGATGAGGTGGTAGGCGCGGCTCACAAGGTTGGAGTCGAGCGAGCCTCCTATGGGCAGGCCGTCAATCACCAATTCGAACTTTTTTGCACCGTGTCGTTTGTTCTCTGTTAATTTCAATTCATCGGTCAAGCCGAACGGAACCATCAGACTTTCAAGGTTATGGAAGCCGTCGGGGCGGCGTTCGACAATGTTCAAACCGATGTTAATTTTTGCATTCGGGCGGACTATCATATTCTGTGTCAGTTTTCTTTGTTTTTGTTTATAAATATAGCCAATAATTTTAGTGAGCAAACGTGTGGCCGCCTAATTTTGCGATGTCGAAAAAAAATAATTGAAATGGCAAAGAAATTCACACCGACGAAAGTCGAACCAACCGAGAGCTTGTTTGCAGGAACCGGAAAGGTGCCGCCGCAGGCCATCGAATTTGAGGAATCGGTTTTGGGCGCGCTGATGCTTGAAAAGGACGCAATTCTGCAAGTAACTGAAATACTGAAAGCTCAGTATTTTTACAAAGAGGAGCACGGCAAAATTTACACGGCTATTGAAAAGCTGGTCTCGAAAAACACGCCTATCGACATCAACACAGTGTCGCAGCAGCTCAAAATCGACAAGCAGCTCGATGAGGTTGGCGGCCTGTCGTACCTTGTTTATCTGACCAACCGCATCGCCTCAACGGCCCACATTGAGTACCACGCCCGCATTATTGCGCAGAAATACACGCAGCGCGAGCTTATCCGCATTGGCGCAGAGATGCAAAAACGTGGTTTTGAGGATGTTGAGGATGTTGCCGTGATGCTCGACGAGGCTGAGCGCAGCCTTTTTGAGCTGACCGACGGCAACATAAAAAAAGAGGTTGAGAGTATGCAGCAGGTGCTGCGCGACGCTTATAATCAGCTGATTGAGGCGTCGAACCGCGACGACGGTCTCTGCGGCGTGCCGAGCGGCTTTGAGGCTCTCGACCGCCTGACGCTGGGCTGGCAGAAATCCGATTTGATAATCATCGCCGCCCGTCCGGCAATGGGCAAGACGGCCTTTGTGCTCTCGATGGCCAAGAATATGGCTGTTGACCGCAACATTCCGGTGGCCGTTTTCTCGCTTGAGATGTCGTCGGTGCAGCTTGTCAACCGTGTTATCAGCAGCACGGCTGAGATTCCAAGCTCGACTTTGAAAACAGGTAAACTTACTGATGCCCAATGGGATACACTTAACGGCAAACTGCACGCTCTTGAGAGTGCGCCAATGTATATCGACGATACTCCGGCTCTGTCTATCAACGAGTTCCGCTCGAAAATACGCCGGCTGATTTCAACGCACCACATAAAAATTGCCATTGTCGATTACCTTCAGCTGATGACGGCCGGCGGCACCCCGCAGAGCCGCGAGCAGGAGGTGAGCACCATCTCGCGCTCGCTCAAGGCGATAGCCAAGGAGGCGGGCATCCCAATCATCGCGCTCAGCCAGCTCAGCCGTAACGTTGTGCAGCGTGGCGGAAATATGCGTCCGCAGCTGTCCGACTTGCGTGAATCGGGTGCCATTGAGCAGGACGCCGATATGGTAATCTTTATTCATAGGCCTGAATATTACGGACTTAAAGTTGACGAGGAGGGCAATTCACTCATCGGCCTGGCCGAGATTATTGTGGCCAAACACCGTAACGGTGCGGTTGACGACGTGCGCCTACAGTTCAAGAGCGAGTTCACGCAGTTCTGCGACCCCGAAACGCTTGGCCAGATTCAGGCTCAGACCTTCCGCTCGAAAATGAACGATGACGCATCCGAAACATCGGCAACAGCCGGAGCCGGCATTACACCCGACACGAGCTTCGACGCACCGGCCTTCACGCCGCAGATGCCGGGGTCCGATATGTCGCCCGTCAGTGTTGTACCATTTTAATGTTCCGCAGTGCTGAAGTTTTGGCGCAAAATATTGATTGTCAGCCTTGCGGCGATTATGGGGCAGGAGGCCTCGGCGCTCAGTCTGCTTGTGCCGATGGACGAGGCGCAGACCAACCATCTGAAGGCCTACGGCATTGCCTATTGGGTGCTGGAAAACCAACTAAGTGCGCAGTGGCTGCTTAATTATCGGGGGGGCAGTTTTCTGTTGCCATACAGCAAAGCCATTGAGACAGAGTGCGTTATCCGCAATGTCAGTTTCGAGGTTCTGGCCGATGCCAAAGCGGCCGCCATATTGGGTGAGATTGGCCGCGAGGATGTGAATATGGACGCTCTGAAGCTTGAGAAGGCGCCGAAAATCGCCGTCTATTCGCCCAAAGACAAACTGCCGTGGGACGACGCCGTGACAATGGTTCTAACCTACGCCGAAATCCCGTACACGGTAATCTACGACGAGGAGATTGTCGGCGGCGAGCTGGCCAAATACGACTGGCTGCACCTTCACCACGAGGATTTTACGGGGCAGTACGGCAAGTTTTACGCCGCCTACAAAAACACCGGCTGGTACACAAGTCAAGTGCATAACGCCGAGGCCGATGCGCGCAAATTGGGCTTCAGCAAGGTGTCGAAGCTCAAGCTCTATGTGGCGCAGACCATCAAGCAGTATGTGGCCAACGGCGGATTCTTGTTTGCAATGTGCTCGGCCACCGATTCTTACGATGTGGCTCTGGCTGCCGCCGATACCGACATCTGCGATGTGATGTACGATGGCGACGGTATGGACCCCAACGCCCAATCGAAGCTCAACTTCGGCAATACCTTTGCTTTCCAGAACTTTACGCTCGAGCGCAACCCGCTCATCTACGAGTATTCTGATATTGATGTAACCTCAACGCGACACGTGGCCCGCGAGGACGATTATTTCGCGCTGTTTGAGTTCTCGGCCAAGTGGGACCCCGTGCCAACAATGCTCTGCCAGAACCACGAGAACACCATCCGCGGTTTTATGGGACAGACCACTGCCTACAATGCCAAGCTGCTGAAACCTAACGTTTTGGTGATGGGAGAGAACAAGTCGGCGGGCGAGGTGCGCTACATTCACAGTGAGTTCGGTCAAGGCACCTGGACCTTCTACGGCGGCCACGACCCCGAAGATTATCAGCACTATGTGGGTGACAAGCCGACAAAACTCGAGATGTATCCAAACTCGCCCGGCTATCGGCTCATATTGAATAATGTGCTGTTCCCAGCCGCCAAAAAGAAAAAGCAGAAAACGTGATAAAACACAGAGGACACAAAGAAAACAGAGGGCACAGAGAAATATTTCACTCTGTGCCCTCTATATTTTCCCACTTAAACTCTGTGTTCTCTTTCAGCCTCTGCGTTCTCAGTGTTTCTAAAACCTAAATCCAAACGTCATTGCCAAAGCGCCGTTTTTAGTCTTGATGTCGGCGCCGCAATAGTCATATTTATATAGGTATGCGGTGTGCTTGCGCGATGCCAGGCTGTAACCCACATCGAAAGAGAAGTGCTGTGTGCGGTAGCCCAGTCCAAGGCTAAACACCTTGCGGCTTGCCGAGCTGTTAACCTCACTGCTCTTGTAGGGGCTGCCGTAGAAGCCGAGGCCGCCGCGTGCAACCACAGGTCCGAAAGTCAGTTCGCCACCCAGACGAAGGTTCACCGTTGTGCGGTAGATGTCGGCAATGCGGTCGTTCAGGTCGGCGTATTCGTTGCCAATATATTCGTCATCATCGTCGAGGTTTGTGGCCGAGTAGTTCACAATATCGCAGTCGATGTCAATCATTCCGCGTCCGGGTGCCACAAATGCAAGGCTGCCGGTGAACCGTGACGGAAGTGTCAGGTTCCAGTCAGCCGTGCCGTTCGAATTTGCGGTGCCGTTGAGTGAGCTTGAATAGTAGTCTGTGCCGTCTTCATTCGGAATCCAGTCCACCACGTTCGCATCCACCCGCGAACCGTAGTCGTCGGTCAGCTTCAGTATGGTGGGCGTTTGGAACGATGCGCCGAACCGCAGGTAGTCGTTCAGCCAGCCAATCACGCCAAGTTTCATATTCACGCCGCCGCCCGTAGTTGTGAACTCATCGGTAACGTTGAAATCGATGAGGTCGATATCGTTGAAATCGGGTTTCTCGTAGTAATCCTGCACCTGCTTGTAGTTCACGCGCACAATGTTCAGCGAGCCGCCTAAATAGTATTTGTCGTTGACGTTGAAGCCCAAAGCAAAGCAATACTCGCCCATACTGCCCGATGTGGCAACCGATTTGCGTTGGTCGGATCCGTACTGGCCAACCCACTCGTAGTCGTTATAGTATTTTCGGTCAACCGAGTCGTAACGGAACAGGTACGATTTGTAAAAGATGTTGCCGTGCCACACATCGGCGTTGAAGTCGTCAACCTCTTTGTCCAGCATTGAGCCCACGGCGTTGTAGCCTTTTGCCACGTATTCGCCCGCGAAGTTGGCTATCCGATTGTAGTAGATGCCAATATTGAACGACACAACTCCCATATCTACATCCGGAAACGCCGACACAAGGCCCACGTTGGCGAATCTGAAGTCGGTTGTGGTGGTTGTGGCCGAAGGGTTGGTCTGTTTGGTCTTGCTGTTGTCGGTGTACCACATTTCGGCCTCCGCTTTTTCGGTGTTCCACATCGGAGTGAACGAAAACTGGTTGTTACGATAGACGCCCAGTCCGGCCGGGTTGATGCTGATGGCCGACATATCGCCGCCGATGGCGCCCATTGCGCCGCCCATCGAGATGAATTTTGCCGTGCCCATTGGTACCACGTTTGAGTAACGGATGGCGTCATCTTCGTTCTGCGCCATTGCCACTGTTGTTGAAACAGTCAAAGCTGCTATTGCTAATATTCTCGTTTTCATATTGTTGTCGTTTTTGTGCTGATAAAATAATTAACGGCGTCCGCGGCTACTGCCCGATGAACCGCCACTACGGCTGCCACCACCGCTGTAGCTACCTGAGCTTCGGCTTCCGCCACTGCTGTAACTGCCCGAGCTTGAGCTTCGGCTTCCGCTGCTTGAGCCACTGCTGTAGCTGCTTGAGCTTCGGCTGCTTGAGCCACTGCTGTAACTGCTTGAGCTTCGGCTGCTTGAACCACTGTTGTAGCTGCTTGAGCCAGATGAGCTGCTGCTATGTGTCGATGAATACGAGCTGCTGCGTTGCGGTGTTGCCGACTGGCTGCGTGTCGATGACGAGCGGGTAGTGGTGCTGCTCGATTTTGTCGGCTGGTTGCTGCTGCTCTTTGTTGTTGAGCTGCCGCGAGTTGCGGTGCTGGTCTGGCCGTTGCGAATCTCGTTCTTCGGCCGCGAGTTCACCTGGCTTTGGGTGGTGGTGCCGCTGCGGTTGCTGCCCAAAGAGCGAGTGACTGCCGGCTGGTTTTGTATCGAGGCGTTGCTCCGGGTGCCGGCCTGTCTCTCGGTTGGGCGAGTTGCTGCCGATGTCGGATTGCTGCCGTTCTTAGTGTCGCCAGGTTGCACTGTGCGTCCGCGGCTCGTCGATGCATTGCCTGGGCGTGTGCCGCCGTTAACAGCTGCGGCTGACCGAGATGAGCCGCCGTGGCTGATTCCGCTACTGCTTGCGGACCTTTCGCTTGCCACACCGCTTGCCGATGTGCGGCGGCGTCCATAAGTGTAGCTGTGGTTGTTATGGTCGTAGCGGTCGCGGTCATCGTGGTGCGCCACATCGTGGTGATGGTGGTGCGGACGATGACGGTGATAGGCGTAAGACGGGTAGTTGTGATAGTACCACGGGTCGTAGTAGCTGTAATAGTAGCGGCCATAGTATCCGTAATATCCGTAGTAATAGTCCCAATACGAATAGTGGCGGTAGGGTGAGTACCAATAATAGTCGTAATCGTACCAATACGGACCATAATGCCATCCGAAGCGCCAGCTCCAGTTGTCGTAACCATATCCGTAGTAATAGTTTACGGTGATTGGCGCAACTTCAACTTCGTCTTCGCCATCGGCAAAATACTTCCCGTTGTAGTTGTCGCTGAAACGCTGCAGGCGGCGCTCATATTCGCCCGGCTCAACATCGTCATCAATAACATTACTGTCAGCGTAAGCTGTTGTGTCATAATCGGTTTTGGCAGCAGCGCTCAAAAAGTTGTCAGCGTTGTTGTCGGGCGCGGCGTATGTCGTTTCGCGCACATCGGTTTTGGGGTTATAATACACGTCGTCGTAGTAGTAACCACTCAATCCGGCCATTGAACCACACGATGTTAGCGCTATCGCACCAGCCACCGTCAACATTAAAGTCAGATTTTTCATAGTTGTAATATTTTGCGTTTATAACTCGTTTCTAATCTTTCCTAAAATTCGCTTATTTTGCGCCTTGTTTTATAACGACGAAAAAGCGTAAATAATGTTTCAAATATATCAAATAATTAAGAGATGGGCAAATTTTTAACTTCAAGAAGCGAGAATTATTCGCAATGGTACAACGAGTTGGTTGTGAAAGCCGACTTGGCCGAGAACTCAGCCG
>CAMJCK010000030.1:0-47947 GCA_946404125.1 uncultured Bacteroidota bacterium
ACATAGTCGGCGTGACCCGGGCAGTCAACGTGCGCATAGTGGCGTTTTTCTGTTTGATACTCTACGTGAGCGGTGTTGATGGTGATACCACGCTCTTTTTCCTCTGGTGCGTTGTCGATAGAGTCGAATGAACGCAACTCAGAAAGACCCTTCTCTGCCAATACTTTGGTGATGGCAGCTGTCAAAGTGGTTTTGCCATGGTCAACGTGACCGATGGTACCAATATTAACGTGAGGTTTGGTTCTTTGAAATTGTTCTTTAGCCATAATAACCTATTATTTACAATTAGACAATAAATCCCAGTCTTGGAGCCGACAATGGGAATTGAACCCATGGCCTCTTCCTTACCAAGGAAGTGCTCTACCCCTGAGCTACGTCGGCCTGCTTGAGCGGGAGACGGGATTCAAACCCGCGGCCCTCAGCTTGGAAGGCTGATGCTCTATCGACTGAGCTACTCCCGCTTAAACACGAAAAGTGGGAAGAGCAGGATTCGAACCTACGAAGCGATGACGCAGCAGATTTACAGTCTGCCCCAGTTGGCCACTTTGGTATCTTCCCAAAACAATCAATAAGACAAATGAGCCGATGGAGGGATTCGAACCCACGACCAGCTGATTACAAATCAGCTGCTCTGGCCAACTGAGCTACATCGGCAAACATTTACAGAACGTCTTTTCCTCTCTCGGAAAATGGTGTGCAAATGTAGACATATTTTGATAAATAAAAACTCTTCGCGATATTTTTTTTGAAATTATAATCCGCGCAGTTTTTCTTTGGCCTTCTGCAACTGCTTGCGAAGTGCGTCAACTGAAAGATCCACAGCTTCTTCAAACGATTTGGCCTGGCGGCTGCAGAACACGTCGTCACCTGGTATTTGCACCCTAATTTCGGCTATTTTGTTCTCCGAAATGTCCGATTTTTCGAGTTTCAAGGTAACATCGGCGGCAATAATTCCGTCGTGGAAGGTGTCAAGCTTGCTTACTTTCGCGTTCACAAAGCCCAAAAGTTTCTCGCCGGCATCGAAGTGCAGCGAATGAATGTTTATCTTCATAATATCCTCCTTTTAAAATATTAGGTGTTTCATTTAAAATCTTTGAGTCAAATATATCGATTGACTGATAATAAAAAAAGATTTTTCATCGTTTTTGAGCCTCTTTGCGCATTGTGGCTGATTCACACATTATTACGGAAACGATATTGTTTCGGAAGGAAAACTGGCGAATGGCTGCGCAAAAAAAAGGATTGCGCTATCAATCAAGTGCTAACGCACTATGCGCGAGGATGGGCCTGATTGTAAATCTCCCTCAGTTTTTCGAAGGTTGTGTGGGTGTAGATTTGCGTGGCGGCCAGATTTGCGTGGCCGAGCAGCTCTTTTATGGCGTCAATTTCGGCGCCATTGTTAAGCATATGCGTGGCGAATGTGTGCCGAAGCACGTGTGGACTTTTTTTATCCAATGTGGTTACAGCGCCGAGATATTTATTGACCACGCGATAGACAAGTTTGTCGTAAACCGGTTCGCCCTTGTCGGTAACAAACAGCATATCGTTGTCGATTGCGACCTTGTCTCTCTCCTCGATATACGATTTGAGACAGGCTTTGAGCTCAATGCCGAATGGTATAATCCGCTCCTTGTTGCGCTTGCCCAGCACCTTCAGCTGCGAGCTGTAGAAATCGATGTCGTATGTCTTCAATCCGCACAGTTCGGCCAGACGCATACCAGTGCAGTAGAATGTGAGCATAATGGCGTGGTCGCGGTGGCCCTCAAAATCATCAGGAAACTGAAAAAAATCGAACAACTCCTGCATCGCCTTTTTATCGACAAAGTACGGCAGGTTTTTCTCGGTTTTTGGTTTGATAATCCTCCGCGTTGGCAGCTCATCAATCAAACCCTCACGCATTAGATATTTATAATAGGTCTGAAGGGTGGTTATTTTGCGATTGACGGAACGCGATTTGTCGCCATTCTCCATCAAAAAAACAATCCACTCACGAATGACCGTATGGTCAGCCGTGAGTGGATTGAAGTTTTCGTTGGCACTTTGTGCGAAATCGAAAAACTGCCGCAAGTCGCTTTCGTAGGCACGAAGTGTATGTGTTGAATAACGTTTTTCGTTTGCTAAATAGTTGGAAAATCCGTTGTCAAACATAGCAACACTTTGCCGGAAATCCCCCCGTTGAATGGGGTGAAAGCCAGATTAAATCTCCTGGCTTGCGTCCTGTAACTGCTGGATGTAGGCAGCCTTGATGATTTCCTTACGACGCTCAACAGAAGGTTTTGTAAAAACTTGGCGTGCTCTTAACTCTTTAACCACACCTGTTTTCTCAAATTTTCTTTTGAATTTCTTCAAGGCTCTGTCAATGCTTTCGCCCTCTTTTACTGGTATTACAATCATAATAAAGTGTTATTGTTTAACATTTCTAAAACAAGGCGCAAATTTAGAAAATGATATGCAATTACAAAATTTGTCCCCAATTTATTTTTCAAACTTTTTTTTGACAAGACGCAGCTCGCATTTTTTCGCCGGCACACCTATAATATATATATGTCAATTTGCTTCGAGATATGGCGATATTTTCTGGTAAGTGAGCGTATCGACGAGTTTGTGCTTCAGCAATTCGTCGACAGATTTGAAACGGCCCATCAGCCGCCGGTAGTTCATAATCGAGTTCAGCTGAGCAACGGGCATATACGGATGCCGTTTCAGTTCCTTGTACTCGAAATTGTTCAGGTCAATCTTCCGGATTTTCGAGGAATCGATGGTGAACTGGATATAAAGGTCGGCGTAGGTTTCGGCTGAGAGATTGCGGATTTCCCGCAGCTGCTCAACCGTGTGAAATCCGCCCAACATCTCACGATAGGTGATTATGCGCTTGGCCAAGACCGGTCCGATGCCGCGCAGAGCGTCGAGTTGCGCGGAGTCTGCGGTGTTCAGCTCAACAATTAGTAACTCGGCCGGCTGATAACGCGACTTTTTTGTTTCCGGTTTGGTCGATTTCGATGTCGAGACTCGCTTGGTTTTGGCTGCAGGCTTGGCGGCGGTCGTAATCTTGATATACGGCAAAAGCGCCGCATAAACTGAATCGGTTATGCCGTAAATCTTCGAAAAATCAGCCGGAGTTTTGAACGTTCCGCCCGACTTACGGTATTTCACAATGTTGGCCGATATGCGCTCGGAAAGGCCGAGACAGAGAAAATCGTCGTAAGTGGCTGTGTTTGGGTCGAATGTGAAGATGGAATCGGGAACAACGGCAACTTTTTGGGGTTGCTGCGCATAAGACTCGGCGGGCATCGGCTCGTAACTTGCCATAATGGAATCGAACTTGGCAAAATCGGGCTGACGGCGGTTGGATTTGTAAAAAGCGACAAATCGCGGAAGCAAAGCCACTATGATTATCAAGCACAAAAGAACAATTGTACCGCTTTGCTGCATCTTGTTCATTGTGAAATACTCGATAAAAAAACGCTTGATTTTCATCGCTTTGCGGATTAGAATGGATAGCCGATACCGAACTGCCAAGTTATGCTTTTGAATTTGAACCGGTTATGGAACAGAACCCAACTGTCGGGGCCTTCAATTGACGGATTTTTCACCTTTATTCCGGCATCGAGGCGGATGACGGCAAAGTTCAAATCGAGACGGAAACCAGTACCGGTACCAATCGCCAACTGCTTGTAAAAGTTATTAATATCAAATTCCGCACCCGGTCGGTCATCGTCTTTTTTAAGCGCCCAAATGTTGCCGGCATCGACAAACAAGGCTCCCTTGAAATTTTTGATAATGGTGTATCGGTATTCAAGATTGAACTCGAGCTTGACATCGGCTGTCTGGTTTGGGTACGACGACGCTGTATCACGATAGGTGCCGGGGCCCAAATCGCGGACGTTCCAAGCCCTGATGCCATCGGCGCCTCCCGAATAATACTGACGCACAAAAGGCACGGCGGTGGCGTTCCCGTAAGGGATGGCAATGCCCGCAAACACGCGCCCCACCAATTGGTCGCGCTCAGAAAAATAATGGTAGCGGCGGAAATCGACATCGGTGCGCAAAAACTGAGCATACTGCAAATTGGCAATCTCGTAGTAGCCGCCGGCCACGGTGTCGGCCGTTGATGTGTTTTTGTGCAGAAGATGAAGCAGATTGCCGGCCAAATCGAGATTCCAACGGAAATACGAGAAGTCGGTATTCTTCGAGGCATCGCGGTCCTGATAAAGAATGCTATAACGGCTACCGATGATAAAATAGTCTTTGTAACTGTTTTCGATGTACTTGCCGCGGATTCGGTTGTCGAACGCCTCGGTGCGCTCGGGGATGCGGACGGTGTTCAAATCGAGAGGGCTGACAAGAAACCGCAAATGGTCGCCACGTTTCCACGAATAGGTGACGAGCAACGATGTGATTTTGCGGGTGTAATCAGGCCGGCGCTGATAGTTGTAGGCCACGGTGAACATTGTTCGCGGCTCGCTGCGCTTGTACCAGTTCGATGTGCGGAACGGCAGCACAAACGATGGCGTTTCGAGCGAAGACTCGGCACCGAACTCAATGATGTTGAACGCCTCGGTTGTCTCGGTCTCGGTCTGGCGCTGCAACGAGCCCGACAGCTTGATATTGAAAATTTCGGCTCCGTGAAACAGATTCTTGTGCTGATAGTTGAAGTTGCCGCCAATGCCCAGATTGCCTTGCGTGTTGGTAGCCTCAAGGTTGACGGAATAGTTCTGATAAGTGGACGGTGTGAGCAGTACGTGGCAGTCGAGAAGCGTGTCGTTGCCAGGCACTTGCGTGAAATTCACGGTGTTTTGGCGGAAAATCCGCAACGAGTTGATGTGGCGGCTCGTCTGCTCAACCTTTCTGACATCGTAGAGTTGTCCCGGCTCCAAAAGATTGGCTTTCAGAATTGTACGCGGTGTAATTTTCCGCTTGCCGGCGAAAAGGAACACGTACGGGTCGCGGTACAAAGTGTCGAGATTTGAATAGTAAGCTGTTTTGTTGCGCAAAGCCTCCTGCGGATTATAGTCGGGGAAAAACGCCACACTGTTGATACGGAACTGACGGGCGTTCGATTTCTCGAGATAACCATCGGGATTCTGCACCACAGGACGTTCGACAAGCACCTCAACGTCAGCCAAATAGTTACTGGTATCGACACTGTACCGGACCAAATCGGGACTGAACTGATAATACCCCTTGCTACGCACCAAATTGACAATTCGGTCGCGCTCGGCCTGCAAGACATTGAGTGTGAAAGGATTGCCCTTATGCAGCAAAATGTTGGCCGAATCGGCCTTGATGATTGGCTCAAGAACCGTGTCGCGGATGGTGTAAAAAACTGTGTTTATGTGTGTTTGCCGCCCCAACTCAACATTGTAGGTAACCTTCGCCTTTTTCTTTTTCCGGGCAATGCTATACGATGCCGACGCGTTGTAATAGGCGTTGTTTCTGAGAATTATGTCGAACTGCTTGAGCGTGCGGTCGGCCAGCGACGTGTCCAAAATCACAGGCTCCTCTCCCACCACCCTGGCGAGCCAGTTTTTCCAACGGCGTTCGTGACCGATGTGGGCGAAATTGTAGGTTGTCAGGAAGAACGGATAATACCCGAACACGTTGCGGTTGGCTTTTTGGCGGTAATACGACGTCAACTCCTCCTTGTCGAAGCCGCTTTCGCTGATTTTGGTCTTGTTCCGGCGCAAAAGATACTCATCGTCGGGAACCATACGGGTGATGTTGCAACTCGACATTACGAATGCGCATAATGCTGCAAATAAAACACTTATATGGATTTTCCGCCCCAATTTCATTCGACAATGGAATTGCACAAATATAATACGTTGGTTTGATTACTTTTGCGAAAAACATTGATTATGCTTACCAACAACAAGATAAAACTGATAAAATCGCTCGACAAGAAGCGTGAACGCATTGAATCGGGCTGCTTTGTGGTTGAAGGCGAAAAAATGGTTCGCGAACTTCTGATGAGCCGTTTCGAAACCATCGAAGTATTTGCAGTTCAACAATATATCGACGAATTGCCGGCAAATTTAAAACGCAAGGCTGAAATCTCCGCCGTGAGCGAGCACGACCTTGAGCGCATCAGTTTTTTGAAGACGCCAAACAAAGCCGTTGCTTTGGCCAAACTTCCCGAAAAACGCACCCCAGCCGACTTGCGCGGCCTGAGCATTGCGCTCGACAACGTGCAAGACCCTGGCAATCTGGGAACTATTGTCCGAACGGCGGCGTGGTTCGGAATCGCGAACGTGTTCTGCTCGCCCGACACCGTCGATGTTTACAACCCGAAAGTCATTCAATCGACAATGGGCGCCATTTTCAAGGTCAACGTCACCTACTGCGACCTTGCCGAATTAGCCGCCACCGCCCGCAAGGCTGGCATTCCAATGTTTGGCACAAGGCTCGACGGTGAGAATCTTTACGCCGCAAAACTGCCGAAAGACGCCATTGTGGTTATGGGAAATGAGTCGAAAGGTTTGTCGGCCGAGATTAGCGCATTGATGGACAGCAGCTTAAAAATTCCATCGTACGCACCGCCAACGGCTGATATGGAATCGCTCAACGTGGCTGTGGCAACGGCTATTGTGTGCGCCGAATTTCGCCGGCAAAACGGCTGAACCGTGCAGTTACATTTTATCAATCAATAAAATAGGAATTATTCGGCTTTGCCTGGATTGAGTCGGACTTTGACCACAACCTTTTTCACAACCGACGGATTGCCGTTTTTCAGGCACGGCAGATGCAAATCGTTGGGGTAGAAAATAACGAACTCGCCAGCATTCAGAGTAATAGGCTCATAATCACCCTCATAGAAGGCGATGTCGCGCTCGTTAGAGTATGGAATTGTCTCTTTCTGGCCATTTTTCGGCGCAAAGCCAATAATTTCAGTTCCTTTCAGAATATACTGAATATCAATATATTCCACGTGACCTTCAAGTTGACCTTCGCTTTTGGTAACGTACTCACTGATTGACGCATACATATCGTTGCCGTCAATCGGGTATTTACCCTCGTCGTAATCAATCAAATCGGCTGACTGCAAGTACTCGAAAGCCTTTGCGAACAACGGATGCAACGAATGATACTTTGCGTGATTTGTGAGACTATCCTTAATCATACTCTCTGTTTTTAGCGGCACAAATATAAGGTTGAGTTCGATATCTTCTTCGATATTTCGCGCCAATTTTCTTGCGGTTTTTCGGTGACCCCGATATAGTGCTGATTGTCAATCGGCAGCAAAAAGTGAATTAAAATCGACACTGTCACTTACGTAAAAACTCAGCCGCCTTTTCAGCGCAACGCTGCCCGTCGAGCGCCGAAGAGACAATGCCGCCTGCATAGCCCGCACCTTCACCGCACGGGAAAAGTCCCTGAATCTGAACGTGTTGCAGAGTTTCAGGGTCGCGTGGAATGCGCAAGGGCGAACTTGTGCGGCTCTCGACGCCAATCAGCACGGCATCGTTGGTGTAGAAACCGCGCATTCGGCGGTCGAACTGGCGAAGACCGTCCTGCAGGCGCTGGCGGATAAAATCGGGCAACCACTGGTGCATCGGCGACGAGATAATGCCTGGCGTGAACGACGTGCGCGGAAGCGAACCCGACACACGCCCTTCGACAAAATCGGCCAACCGCTGCGCTGGCGCAATCTGGCCCGCGCCGCCATTGTTGAAGGCAAGCCGCTCGTATTGCATTTGAAACTCGAGCCCTGCCATCACGGGGTCGGCGCAAGGCGGAATATCATCGGTACGCATCTCAACCACAATGGCAGAATTGGCCCACTGGCTGCCACGCGCCGACGGCGACATCCCGTTGACAACCATCTCATTATCAGCCGTTGAAGCGGGAACGATAATTCCGCCTGGGCACATACAAAACGAGTAAACCCCGCGCCCACCCGACTGCTGCACAAGGCTGTAGGCCGCGGCAGGCAGATACGGTCCGCGCTGGCGGCACGAGTACTGAATACTGTCAATCAAACTCTGCGGGTGCTCAACGCGAACGCCCATTGCAAAGGCCTTCGGTTCGAGCGCAACGCCTTGACGGTGAAGCGAATAATAGACTTCGCGCGCCGAATGGCCTGTGGCCAGAATAACGGCATCGGAACGTATTTCGTCGCCTGAAGTGGTGCGGATTCCGCGAACGCGGCCACCATCGAGAATCAGACTGTCGAACGACACGCCAAAAAGCACCTGGCCACCGTGCTCGATTATGGTTTTACGGATATTTTCGATAATGCCTGGCAGTTTGTCGGTGCCAATGTGCGGGTGGGCATCGACCATAATGTCGGGATTGCCGCCGTTGGCGTAGAGAATGCGCAGAACTTCGGAAATGTCGCCGCGTTTTTTCGAACGGGTGAAAAGTTTTCCGTCGGAATAGGTGCCAGCGCCACCTTCGCCAAAACCGTAGTTTGAGTCGGGATTGACGCCCTGGTTGCGGTGAATGGCGGCAATGTCGAGACGGCGCGAGTGCACGTCTTTTCCGCGCTCAACAATCACTGGCTTCAGCCCCGACTGCAAAAATTTGAGCGCGGCAAACAGCCCAGCAGGCCCCGCCCCCACTATCACAACTTGCTGACAGTGCTCAACATTCGGATAATCAGGTATTTGCCACTCATCGGGCTTCGGCAGTTCATCGATATAGACATCGAGCCGCAGATTGATTAGCACACGGCCGTGACGCGCGTCGATTGACCGTCCGCGAAGACGGCAGAACGAGATTTGTTCGGTGGAAAGGCCCAACTTCGCGGCAGCGGCGGGCAGATAGAATTTCTCTGCCGACGCCTTTTCGGGCGACAAGGCCAAAGTGATTTCCTTAATCATTCGAAGCAGAGCACTAAAGTGACCATTTTTGAGCCCAAACGGCGGTAAGCGCGGGTGTATTCGGTGCCGTCCTGCTTGACCATATCGAGCAGCCCGTAACTGAATTTCAGTTCGGTAGAGTATTTGAAATACTTCAGATAATTGTCGAGTCCGATACCGATTTCGGCATAGACATCGAACTTTTTGAGTCGAATTTTTGGACGTTCCTCCGGCTTAACTTTTTTGCGCGCAGCCAAATCGATGGCGGGGTTCAGACCGAAATAAATGTAAGGCCGATAGTTGCTCTCGCGTGTTGAGCGGTACTTGATAAGCGTCGGGAACTGCAACAATGTGGTCTCGATTTTCATATTGTGCGAACGCAGCAGATAGCCAAGTTCAACTTGGTCATCATCAAGCAAATAGGTTAGCGTGCGCTGACTGAATGCAAGTCCAGGAAGTGTGCGCAAATCCCAATTGTCGGCCAACTTCAGGTTGAAGACCATACTGGCGCCGAACAACGCGCCGCCACTATATTCAATGGAATAAACAGTATCGAGCCGGTTGAACTCGTCGGAATGGCTGATGCTGAACGACATCTGCCCCAACGAGAATGCAAACCCGAAATGGTAAGGCTCGGCATCGTAGAACGGCTTGCACCACGGACGCTTTTTCTGCGCCGAAGCACCGCCCGCAATCGCAAAGACTAACAGAAATATGATTAGCAGCTTTTTTGCCATACCGTTTAGAGAACGCAAAAGTATCAAAATTATTTGATTGAGGGTATTAGGTTTTCGGAATGTGAATTACAGAATTTCATAATGAACACACAATTCATCACAGCCTATAAACACCAATAAAAAACCGCCCCAGAAATCTGAGACGGTTTTTGCATATCTGTCTAACAATCAAATCTTACCCAAGGAATGCAATCAGAATACCTGCTGCCACTGCCGAGCCAATCACGCCCGACACGTTGCTCGACATACAATAATTGAGCACGTGGTTGCGCGGGTCGTATTTCAGTGCAATGTCGTTGGCAACACGCGATGCCATTGGCACGGCGCTCAAGCCAGTTGCGCCAATCAGCGGGTTGATTTTCTTCTTCGAGAACAGGTTGAAAATCTTCACCAGCAAGATGCCACCGAAGATTGACAGGCCGAAGGCGAAGAATCCGCCAACCACAATGCCGATTGTCTGAAGGTTCAGGAAGGCATCGACAGTCATTGTGGCGCCAACCGACAAGCCAAGGAAGATTGTGGCAGAGTTCATTATGGCGTTCGAAGCGGCGTCGAAAATGCGCGATGTGTTGGCACCAACTTCCTTAATCAGGTTACCGAACATCAGCATACCAACAAGTGGAACGGCTGTTGGAACCAGGATGGCCACAACAGTTGTGGTGGCAATCGGGAAGATGATTTTCAGAGCACGCATATTCTTGAACTCTTTGGCGTTCGGATAGAGTTTATCCTGCTCTTTCATATTGATTTTCAACTCTTTTTCAGAGCAAGTGAGTTTCACAACCAACGGAATAATCACCGGCACAAGCGCCATATAAGAGTAGGCTGCAATGGCGATGGGGCCGAGTAAGTGCGGCGCCAGTTTGATGGTGGTGAAGATTGCCGTCGGACCATCGGCACCACCGATAATGGCCAGTGAACCAGCTTCTTGCATTGTAAATCCGAAGTAGCTTGCGATAATCAGCACAGCAAAGATACCGAACTGTGCGCCTGCACCGAAAATGGCAAGTTTCAGGTTGCGCAGCATCGGACCAAAGTCGGTCAACGCGCCCACACCCATAAAGATGATTGGCGGCAGTAATCCGCTCTTAATCAGAGCGTAGTAGATGAAGTTCATAATGCCAAGGTCGTGCGCGATTTCGGGCAGCGACATCTCATAGACATTTTTCGCCATCTCAACGCCGTCTTTGGTGTAGTGCACAAGGCCTTCGCCATCGGCGCCAAGCACGCCCATACCGCCGCCCGGGAAGTTGGCAATCAGCACGCCAAAGGCGATGGGGATGAGCAGCAGCGGCTCGTATTGTTTCTTGATGCCCAGATAGAGCAGCAGAAACGCGAGCGCGTACATTATCAGGAACTGCGGTTCAGCAATAATGTTGCTGATGGCAGTCATATTGTATATTCTCTCAAATATCTCGCTCATAGCCAATTACTTAATTTTCATCAGAACATCGTCTTCAGCCACGCTAGCGCCGCTGGTCAGGCAGATTTCAACAACGGTGCCGTCGCATTCGGCTGCAATGGCGTTGAAGGTCTTCATCGCCTCAACATAGCAGACGGTCTGGCCTTTCTTCACGGTGTCGCCAACCTTCACTGCGGTGTCGCCCGACGATTTTACAAGGTAGAATTTGCCTTCGAGCGGCGATGTGAGATCTTTTGCTCCAGCGGTGTCGCCAGCGGCTGTGGGGGCGGCTGATGCCTGTTGTGCAGGTGCGGCAGAACCGTTGTTCTCGCCAATCACAACTTTATATTTCTCGCCGTTCACTTCAACAGTAACTGTCTGTGGCAGAGTGATTCCGCCCTTGCCAGCACATTTTTCGGCTTTGCGTTTTGCAAGGTCGGCCTCGAAATCGGCTTTGGCCTTGCCGCTCTTGTAAGCGCGGTATTGCTGCGGGTGCATAGCCAGCTCGAAGAGTTCCTCCTCGTCCTCGCCGAGTTCCCAACCGTTCTCCTGCATCTCCTTGCGGAAGGTGTCGAGTTCGTCAGGATACTGGTCTTGCGGATTGCCGGTGAAGAATTCGCGGCCTTGCTCTTTGGCTTTGGCCTCGAGTTCAGGTGCGATTGGGCCAGGCAGTTTACCAGCCTTGCCGAGCAGCATATTCCAGATGTCGTCGGCAATGAGCGACCAGCGTTCCTTGCCCTTCTCCATCTGAATAACGTTCATCAGCGCCATATTCTTCACATACTGGCTGAAAGGCGTAACCAAGCAGGGGTAACCCATCATCGGCCAAACATATTTAACCTCGTCGAACAACTTCACAAGCAGTTGGTCCTGAGAGAGTTTCGGTTGATTATTTTTCTCTTTCCATTTGTTCAGGCTTTCCAGATTAGTCTCCAAATCGGTCATCAGCGAGCCCATCATTCCGCCCGGCAGACCCGGTGCAATCAGCAGCGAGTTCATCTGACGGTTGCGAGCCGGGATGTAGTAGCCCAGGAAGTCGTCCATCATCTCCTGAATCATTGTGCGAACCTCCATATAGGCGTCCATATTGATTTCAGGAACGTCGAAACCGGCATCTTTCAGCATTGGCTGAACGGCCAGAATATCGGCGTGACCTGTGCCCCACGAGAGCGGCTCCATACCAACATCGACATAGTCGCAGCCAGCCTTGCAGACCTCCAAAATGGTTGCCATTGAGAAGCCCGGACCGGCGTGTCCGTGGTATTGAATGGTAATGTTCGGATATTTAGCCTTTATGTTCTTCACAATCTCGCCAAGCGATACTGGGCGTGCGATTCCGGCCATATCCTTCAGGCAGATTTCGTCGGCGCCGGCCTCGATGAGTTCGAAAGCGAGTTTTGTGTAATAATCGATTGTGTGAAGCGGAGAGAAAGTGATGCAAAGGCAGCACTGCGAAATCATTCCGCCGTCGTGCGCGTAGCCGATTGACGGGATAATGTTGCGGGTGTCGTTCAAGCCGCAGAAGGTGCGGGCAATGTCGGTGCCTTGTTTTTTCTTCACCTTGTAGAACATACGGCGAACGTCAACCGGAACCGGGTTCATACGGATGCCGTTCAGCGCACGGTCGAGCATATGTGTCTGAATGCCAGCCTCGTGGAATGGTTTTGTCCACTGGCGTACGGCCTTGTTGGGGTTCTCGCCGTAAAGCAAGTTTACTTGTTCAAAGCCACCGCCGTTGGTCTCAACGCGGTCGAAACAGCCCATTTTGATGATTGCGGGCGCAACTTTTACCAATTGGTCAACCCGCGGCACGTATTTTCCGGCCGACTGCCACATATCGCGGAAGACCAGACTGAATTTTACCTTTTTACTCATATTTTAAATTTTTTCGATTGATTCAACTTTGCCTTTGCCTGCAGTGATGGTGTTCACGGCCGACTCAATGGCTGCTTTGATGTTCGGGGCGACAGCGGCCACTGCGGTTGCGGCCTGCGCCTTCGGTTCCTCTTCAGGGAAGAATCGGTTAACCACGCTGATGAGCAGGTTTCCCATACCTATTATTAATAGAAGCGCGCAGAACACCGTTCCGAGCCCCACTACCAATAATGTCCATACTGAAATTTCCATTTATCGCTATTTTTTAACTCTGTAATCAAAAAACTTACGTTGTTATAAAATTATAAAATGCTAAAAACCAATTCTTTGGTTAATTTAACATATTTCTAAAACAACCGTGCAAAAATAGTTTTTTTAGCGCACCGTTATTCAAAAAATATGCCATAAGTGCGATTTTATCGCAGTTTGATTTTTGTCGGCACATAAAAAACTGGAAATAAACGCATTGCATAAACACAACGATACCATTTGCAACAATTTTATCGACAACTTTTCTGTTTTGCAGGGCACAAATCCGATTCAAGGCAATATTGGCTCACAAATGTTCGTTTGGCTTTTGCAGCTTCGATGAGAAAAAGCATTTCAACGCACCTTTATCAATATAACACCGTTGTTGCCGTAAAAAAATCGGGTGATGCAAGCGAGTAAGAAAATAATTTTTACTTTTGGCCTCTTGTTAAAAATAGTGTTTTGACTTTTCTATGAAACATCATATAGTATTATTGGTTTCGTTGCTGATGTTGGTGTCAGAATTTGCCGACGCCCAGGCTACTCGTTGGAAACGAATGCGTTATGAGGCAGTTGGTGGTATTGGATTGTCAACATTTGTGGGTGAGCTTGGCGGTAGAGACTCTGGTCACGGACACTTCCTTGCTGACTACGATTTCACATCGCAACGCGTTATGGCACAAGTCGGAATGCGCTACAAGATACTCAATCCGCTGGCTGTGAAAGGCACGGTATCGTATGCGTGGCTTTCAGGTAGCGATGCGAAAACCGACGAAGCCTACCGTCGCGACCGCAACCTCAGCTTCCGTACCAACTTGTGGGAGTTAGGCGTTCAACTCGAATACTCGATTATTCCAGAACCCATCAACTACAGGTCGCGCCGCCGTCGTAAATTCACATTCCGCAGTCTGCTCGACATAAACACCTACGTTTTCGCCGGTGTTTCGGCATTCTATTACAACCCGAAGGCTAAAGATGACGGTCCGGAAGGTACCGGCAAGTGGGTTGCCTTGCGGAAATTAGGCACCGAAGGCCAGGGCTTGATGGAAGGCCGAAGAAAATACAGACGAATCGCAATGGGATTCCCGTTCGGTATCGGTTTCAAATACCCGCTGTCGCGCGAATTGGGCATCGGACTTGAATTTGGTCCGCGCTACACCACAACCGACTACATCGATGATGTGAGCCGCTCGTACGTTGACAATGAATGGCTTGCACGCAAAAATCCGCAAGCAGCCCGTATGGCCGACCGAAGCATAAAAACCGACGATGAAAAAGACCCATTACCAAATGTGAGATATGCTCCTGGTGAGCAACGCGGCGAATCAAAATTCAATGACTTCTATATGTTTACTGTAGTATCTGTTTCGTATAAGCTGAAAACAGGCCGAAGCGGATTACCAAAATTCTAACACAATACCAATTATGAAAACAAATACATTCCAAAGATTAGCGATAATATTATTATTGGTGTTGTGTTTCAACGGAGCATCAGCACAGAAATGGAGCAAACGCAATTATGAGTTGCACGCAGGTGTGGGTGTAACAAACTTTATGGGTGATGTCTGCTCACCCAAAGACCCGGAAAGGATGATGTGGATTCTGCCATTCAGAACAACAGGACTGTTAGCCGACGGAATGTTGAAATACAATGTTAAAGGACGGCATTTTGTCAGCACAAGTTTGAACATTGGCTATATGGCCGCCCGCGAGACCATCGAGAAACAGACAAATTATTGGTATCGCCACGGTATCGCTTTCCGGTCGGGTTTTGCCGAGTTGGGTTTCCGCTACGAGTTTGAATTCATCAAAGAGCGTGTTCACAAAACAGTTTACCGCAAATTGGGCGAAACTAAACTTAAGAACTTCACTATGCCATCGTACCTGTTCGCAGGTGTGGGCGCATATTACAGTTATGGTCTGTTCTACTGGAACGACACTCCAGGGCGCAACAGATACTCTAAATCTTATCACAGCTTTGCGCCTGTTGTGATGTTAGGTGTGGGTTCGAAAGTCAGAATCGCACGCAATATGTATGTGGGTGCTGAATTTGGTTTACGCGAGGTTATCGGCGATAATGTCGATGGTGTTGACGGCGGAAAAGACAGACAATCACAGACTCCATCCGGGTTAGTAAACAGCAGTTACAAATTCGGCAAATGGATTGACCAATACCAGTTTGTGTCAGTGAACATTGCCTTCAAGTTCCGCGAGAAACGCAACCACTTGCCTAACTTCAAAACAATCAGGAACTAAATGCACGTTTGCTTCCGAATTCTTTGTTTGACTGCGCTTTCGCTTTCAATGGCGTGCGGCTTGCAGGCGCAAGAGTTCCCATACGGCGAGGTTGGCTTGCAGTTGGGCGGAGGCTACTATTTGGGCGACATTAACAAAGTCCCGTTCAAAAGCACAAGACCGGCCGCGGCTGTGATGTACCGTCACAATCTCAACAACAGATACTCGGCCAAAGCAATGCTTTCATACGGCAAAATCACCGCTTCCGACTCTAAATACAAAAGCGATTATCAGCGCGACCGCGACTACTCATTCAACCGCAGTCTGGTTCATTTCAACATAATGGGAGAGTTCAACTTTCTACCGTTTGTTTTAGGAAAAAAAGATGTGCCATACGCCACCTATCTGCAAGGCGGCCTCGGCTTTGGCTTTTTACCCGGCGACAACAAAACCGACAAGTATCTTGTTGACATTCCGTTCGGATTCGGTGTAAAATTCAACACACCGTACCGAAAACTATTGTACGGCGCTGAGTTTCTGATGATTAAAACCTTCAGCGACAACATCGATTTTGTGTCGCCACGGCCATCGGACGTGAACAATATGAAGCAAAGATATGTCGCGAGCAATAAAGACTGGCTGTCATATTTCTCAATTTATTTGGCATATAAAATAGAATATCCTAAGAAATGTCCGACGTTTGACTAAATTTGCGCGGAAATAAAGCAAGGGGATGTCTCTTAAAGAAAGTATCATAAAGGAAAGATTACCAAGGCATATCGCCATAATAATGGACGGTAACGGCCGGTGGGCGAAAAAGCAGGGCAACGTGCGCATTTTCGGGCACAAGAATGCCTTGAACGCCGTGCGCGCCGTGTGCGAGGGCTGCGCCGAGCTTGGTGTGGAGTATCTGACACTCTACGCCTTCTCGACAGAGAACTGGAACCGCCCAAAGATGGAAGTGTCGGCCTTGATGGATTTGCTGGTTTCGGCAATAAATACGGAAACCGATACACTAATCAAGAATAATATCCGTTTAAATGCAATAGGACGGCTCTCCGACCTGCCCGAAAAGGTTTGTGCAAACCTGCGCGAGGCCATCGAACGGACAAAAGCAAACACCGGCCTGACACTCACGCTGGCGTTGAGCTACAGCTCGAAGGTGGAGATAATTGAAGCGGTTAGGCGGATTGCCAGCGATGTGGCCGACGGCAAAATTGCGGCCGACAGCATCAACGGCGACACGGTGAGCCAGAACCTGTACACTTGCGGCATTCCAGACCCCGACTTGCTCATCAGAACAAGCGGCGAGTACCGGATTAGCAATTTTATGCTGTGGCAGCTGGCCTACGCTGAGCTTTATTTCACGCCAACGTTGTGGCCGGACTTCGACAAGGAGGAGCTCTACAAAGCCATTGTCGATTATCAGCAACGCGAGCGCCGGTTTGGTATGACAAGCGAACAGTTAGGGCAGAGCATTTGAAAATTACAACAGATGATGAACAAAGTAATAGTTGCGGTTTTACTGGTGTTGAACACTGTTATGGCAGTGGCGCAATCGGGAGGCGGCGACAACATTAAGATAGATTATTCGAAACCAAAGAAATACACGATTGCCGACATAACAGTCACCGGCGTCAAATATTTGAACACCACAACTCTTGTCAACCTGTCGGGATTGCAGGTTGGGCAGGAAATAGAAGTGCCTGGCGACGCCATCTCAAAATCGCTCGAAAAACTTTGGAAGCACGGCCTTTTCGGCGACGTGCAGATTTACGTGACAAAAATCACCGACGACAAAATCTACCTCAACTTCGAGCTGAAAGAGCGCCCGCGACTTTCGAGAGTTGAGTTTTCTGGAATCTCGAAATCGCAGGCCGAAGACCTGAAAGACGAAGTTAAACTGGTGCGCGGAATCCAGATTACCGACGATATGGTGAGCTCGGCAGTGAAGCGCATCCGCGAGTTTTACGTGAAAAAGGGCTTCCACGATGTGAAAGTCAACGTGAAACAGGAGGAGGACACAATGATGGCCAATACCGTCATTCTGCACTTCAACGTCAAGAAAAACAGCAAGGTTAAAATCAAGCACATCGAAATTGAAGGCAACGAGGTTTTCAGCGACGGCAAGATTCGCCGGGCAATGAAGGGCACCAAACAAAAGACTTGGTACAACATTTTCAAGCCATCGAAATACATTAAAACCAAGTACGAGGAGGACAAAAAGAAGATAATTGAAAAGTACAACGAGCGCGGCTACCGCGATGCCAAGATTGTTTCGGACACGGTTTACCGCAACGAGGACAATATGTTCAATATCGAAATCCGCGTGTCGGAAGGCGGCCAATACTTTTACCGCAACATTGAATGGATTGGTAACACAAAGTACCCGGCCGAAGTACTTAACGCACAGCTAAATATAAAGAAGGGCGATGTTTTCGACCAGGCTCAGCTCGACAAGAGGCTTATGGCCGCCGACGATGCCGTGGCCTCGCTTTACGTCGACCGAGGCTACCTTTTCTTCCAGGCGATTCCGGTTGAGGTTCAGGTAGATAACGATTCAATCGACTTACAGATAAGGATTTACGAAGGCAAGCAAGCCCGCATCAACCGTGTGACAATCCACGGCAACGACCGCACAAACGAGCACGTTATCCGCCGCGAGATTTGGACGCACCCGGGCGACCTCTACAGCAAGTCGGACATTATGCGAACCATCCGCGAACTGGCGTCGCTGAGCTATTTCGATGCCGAGAAGTTCGATGTGAAACCAACACCGAACCAAGCCGACGGAACGGTTGACCTTGACTACATTGTGGTGGAGCGTCCGGCCGACCAGATTGAGCTCTCAGGCGGCTGGGGCGGCGGTATGGTCATCGGAACGCTGGGCCTTTCGTTCACAAACTTCTCTGCCAAAAACATATTCAACCTCGACTCATACAGTCCGCTGCCATCGGGCGACGGCCAGCGACTCTCAATACACGCGCAGACCAGCGGCAAGCACTACCGCTCGCTGAGTTTGTCGTTCACCGAGCCGTGGCTTGGCGGCCGCAAACCAAACTCGTTCACGGTGTCGTTCTACCACACGGTGCGGTCGAGCAGCAACGTTTACAAGTCGAACATTTCGCAGTTTATGAAGATTACTGGCGCCTCAGTGGGCTTGGGACGCCGTTTGGAGTGGCCCGACAACTACTTCACTATCTACAACGAAATCAGTTATCAGCGGTACAACATCCAGAACTACGCCATTCTGAACGAGTTCTCGACAGGCATATCAAACAACCTGAGTATCACAACGGTAATTGGTCGCAACTCACTCGACCAGCCGCTCTATCCGCGCCGCGGTGCCAACATATCGCTCTCGCTGCAGCTGACTCCGCCCTACTCGCTCCTGCGCGAATGGGAATTCTGGAAACTGGACAAAAACGAGAGGAAATCGCTTGACGACAACCCAACAGCCGTCCGCGAGGAGGAAGCCCGCCGCAAATACCGGCTCATTGAGTTCCACAAATGGAAATTCAAAGCCGACTGGTTCAACGCCATCTACCAGAATCTGGTGTTGCGCACCAACTTTGAATTCGGCTTGTTAGGCTACTACAGCCGCCGATGGGGATACTCTCCGTTCGAGTCGTTCCAGGTGGGCGGCGACGGTATGCAAGGCGGCAACTACTACTACGGCTACGATGTTATTCCGCTGCGCGGCTACGACAACGGCCGGAACGGTAACGGCTCGCTGACGGCATATCCGCAAGGCAACATCTATCAGAAAATATCGGTGGAGCTTCGTTACCCGCTGGTTATGAAGGAATCGTCAACCATTTGGGCGTCAGCGTTTTTCGATGCCGGCAACTCGTGGTACGAACTGCAGGAGTACAACCCGTACAGCCTCTACCGCTCGGCGGGTGTGGGCGTGAGATTCTACTTGCCGATGCTTGGTCTGCTCGGCCTTGACTGGGGTTACGGATTCGACAACAACCCGCGCAACCCAGGCTCCAACGGCAGCCAGTTCGCGTTCACCATCGGCCAGGCGTTCTAATTGTAAAACAGACAATCAATATTGTGTAACATACTTAATACCACACGATTATGAAAAAAGCACTTTTTGCCGGAATGTTTGCACTGCTTGCAACATCGGCTTTTGCACAAAAATTTGCGTACGTCGATACCGACTACATTCTGAAGAGCATACCGGCCTACGAGTCGGCGCAGGAGCAGCTTGAAATTATGTCGAAAGACTGGCAGGCCGAGATTGAGGCCAAGTATGCCGAAATTGAGAAAATGTATAAAGAGTATCAGGCCGAGAAGGTTCTGCTTACCGACGAAATGAAGCAGAAACGCGAGGAGGAGATTGTGCAGAAAGAGCGTCAGACAAAGGAATTGCAGAAAAAATACTTCGGCACCGACGGCGATTTGTTCAAAAAACGCCAGGAGCTGATTAAGCCTATTCAGGACGATATTTTCAACGCAATCAAAGAGATAGCCACATCGGGCAACTATGCGTTCATATTCGATGCCGCCGGCGGAGCCTCGTTCCTCTACTCCGACCCCAAGTACGACAAGAGCGACGATGTGCTGCAGAAACTGGGATACAAGAATTAGGCGCGTTTTTTCGCAAAACTTGCATCGGCAAAACCAATTTTAATATATTTGCATTCAAACAATAACAAATAAAATTTTTAATGATGAAAAGATTCTTAACACTTGTTGCCGTTTTGACCCTTACAGCAATGGCGACAGTTTCAAACGCTCAGAATTTCAAGTTTGGTCATATAGATTCGGGACAGTTGCTTCAGCAGATGCCCGAGCGCGAGCAAGCACGTGCCCAACTCGAAAAATATGCCAAACAACTCGAAGACCAGATGGCCGCTATGCAGAGCGAGTTAGAGAACAAATACCAACAGTATCTTGAGCAACGCGACTCTCTTCCGCAGGTTCTGCTTGAAGCTAAAGAAAGTGAGCTGACCAACATCCAGCAACGCTTGCAGGCTTTCCAGCAGACAGCACAGAAAGATTTGAGCAACAAAGAGGGCGAATTACTTCAGCCTATCATCGACAAGGCCAAGAAGGCTATCGACGAAGTGGCCGCCGAGAACAATTTCACCTACGTTTTCGATATGAGTATGGGCGCCATTCTTTACCACTCAGAGCAGAGTGTTGATATGCTGCCATTGGTTCTCAAAAAATTAGGGATAAAGTAAATTCTTTCAAATGAATTGATATGACAATATCCAGCGGCCAACCGTTGGATATTGTTGTTTTAAGCAAACACAATGAGTAACAATCCGATAGGCATATTCGACTCGGGGCTTGGCGGGCTGACAGTGTGGCGCGAGGTGCGCCGGCAGCTGCCAAATGAGGACATTGTGTACTTTGCCGACAGCCGCAACTGCCCCTACGGACCCAAGTCGCCAGATGAGATTGTGCGGCTGGCCCGCACCATTGCCGACGGACTTCTCGACGCCGGCTGCAAGCTGATTATAGTGGCCTGCAACACCGCCACCGCCGCGGCCATCGACGAGCTGCGCGCCGCTTACTCTGTGCCGTTTGTGGGTATGGAACCGGCTATCAAGCAAGCCGCACTGCACACCCGCTCGGGCAAGGTTGGCGTTCTGGCCACCAAAGGCACCTTCAACGGCCGCCTCTACAAAGCCACAAGCCAGAAGTACGCCCGCAACATCGACGTGATGGTGCAGATTGGCGACGGCCTTGTTGAACTGGTTGAGGCCAATGAGTACAACGGCCCGAAAGCACTTCCGCTGCTCCAGAAATACATCGGTCCGATGCTTGAGCACGGCGTTGACCAGATTGTTCTGGGCTGCACCCACTACCCTTTTTTCAAGCCGCAGATTGAGGCTTTGGCCGGCCCGCAAGTCACTGTCATCGACCCGGCTCCGGCAGTAGCCCGGCACGCCGCCGACCTACTTGCCGAACACGGCCTGCTCAACACCGACAGCCGCGGCGGCACCGATGTTTTCGCGTCGTCGGGCGGCACCGGCACAATGGCGGCTCTGCTCACATCGATAACCGGACGAAACTACGAGCGCGGAATGTTGCAAATGGGCGGCAATCAATACGATTGTCTGCGATAGAAAATGCGAATTATATTTTTATATTTGCGGTTCATACTGCAAAACAATATGAAATATTGGTTATGTCATTGAATAAGTTACTTTTAAGCATTACAGCGGTTCTGATGCTTACGGTTACGGCCTCAGCGCAGAACGATGATATCATCTTAATAAAAAAATACGCCGAAAACGCCTTTAAGAAAGGCGATTACGAGTATGCACTCCAAAACTATCTGGAGCTTTACAAATACGACAAGGATAACCTCGACCTCAACTACCGCATTGGCGTCTGCTACACTGAGACCAATGTCGACAAAGAAAAATCGGTGCCGTTTCTGGAATATGTGGTGAGCTTCAACAACTACCCCATCCGCACAAAATTCTTCCTTGGCAAGGCCTATATGTACAACTACCGGTTCACCGAGGCCATCGATGCGTTTTACGATTACAAGATGGTTGGCGTTGACGAGAACGATTTGTTTGAGTCGGACAGAATGATAAAGATGTGCGATTACACCAAGGAGCTTATGAACAACCCTATAAACGTGACTTTCACACGCCTCGACACAACCATCAACTCAGAATTCGACGATATGTGCCCGGTGGTGACTCCCGACAACAATCTGCTCTATTTTTCGAGCAACCGCCACTACATAAAGGAGTATGAGGCATACATCTACAGCGGCCAATACAGCGAACGCAAGAAAGGCTTTTGGCAGCCGGCCGTGCAGATTCCTATAAGCAGCTACGACGACGAGAATGTGGTGGGGTGCAGCCCCGACGGCAACAAAATGTTGGTTTACGCCAATGGTGATTATGCCACACACGACATTAAAATGTACACACGCAAAGGCGCGAAATTCACCAAAGCTCCAGCAACAGACCTGCCTGCCGATATGAACACCGACGATATTGAAATGGGGGCCTGCCTCACCGCTGATGGCAATACGATTTATTTCGCCAGCAACCGTCCAGGCGGACGCGGAGGCTTGGATTTGTATGTGTCGCACCGTGGCCCTGACGGGAAATGGGGTCCGTCGGAGAATATGGGCACAACCATCAATACCGAATACGATGAGAATTATCCCGCGTTAAGTCCTGATGGTAAGACGCTGTATTTTGCATCGAAAGGTCACGACAGTATGGGCGGTTATGATATTTTCAGGGCATCGTTCAATGAAGATGCCGGCTCTTGGTTTATGCCAATGAATATGGGGTTCCCATTGAACACTCCGCTCGACGACACAAAATTATCATTTACGGCCGACGGCTCGGCATACATTGCAGCCAAACGCAAAGAAGGCGTCGGCAATCTCGACATTTACCAGGTTAATTTCATCAGCGATGATGTTGCACAACCATCATTCTATCGGGGAGTTGTGTTTGTGGGCGAGAATGAGGATACAGCCCTGCCGCATAATGAGCGAATGCCTAAGGCTTATGCCTGGGTGTATGACGAATATGGCAACATTATCAGGCAGATAAATGTCGACGAAGGTGAGTTCTTTGCTCAATTATTTGCCGGCGATTACACGGTTGAAGTCAAATTCGAAGGACAGCAATCGGGATACAAAGAAAAACTTCATATCGCGGGAAGCGACGAATATATAGCTAGAGAAATCTATCTGAAACCTATCAAATAACCAGACAATGAAAAAGTTAATACCAATAGTGCTGGCAATATCGGTAATTGCACCGTTTGCAACCAAGGCACAAGACGTGAGAGAGGCTAACTTCCAGTTCAAGCAAGACAACTACCCAACAGCACTCAAATTGTATCTGCCTGCATATAAAAAAGATACCGGCAATGTTGATATTGCTTACGCGATAGGAATCTGCAAAATCCGCACCAACGCCGCTCCGGCCGAGGCTCTGCCGTATCTGCTTAAAGCTGAGCCGAAATATGGCCAGACTGAGGATTTCCAAATGGCGCTGATACGCGCATATCTCTACAACCAGCAGTTCGACAAGGCCCGCGAGCTTTGCTCGAAAGCTGAGGCAAAATTCAAATCGTCGATTGAGATTGACGCGCTCAAAGCATACATCGGCAATGCCGAAAAAATGATAAAAAAGCCGCTCGATGTCACTTTCGTGAATCTGGGCAAGGGCATCAACAGCGAGATGGACGAGATAACCCCGATGCTCACCATCGACAACGAGCTACTGCTCTACTCGTCGAACCGCAAGTATGACACTGAAGTTAAGGAGTTTACGTGGGACGTGCTCCACTCGGCCAGCGATGCAGGCGATTTCAAGAAGAACCGCGCGGCCACAGGCGTCAACACCGTTGAGAACGAGATAATGGCCGGCTTGTCGGTTGGCAGCGGCGAGATTTATTTCCAACAGGAAGCCTACGGCATTGAACGTGATATAATTATGTCGGGCATCGAAAACGGGACTCTGAAAGGCAAGAACATTCTGCCGCCAACCATCAACACACGCAACCTTGAGCAGGGTGCCACATCGACTGCGAGCGGCGACACAATGATATTCTCGAGCGCGGGACTGGGCGGCCAGGGCGGCCTCGACCTGTTCTACTCCGTTCGTCTGCCCAACGGCGACTGGTGCGCCCCGACAAATCTTGGCAGCCTGAACACCAAATACGACGAGTCGTACCCGATGCTCTCAGCCGACTGCAAGAAACTCTATTTCTGCAGCAACGGCCTCAACTCGATGGGCGGCTACGATATTTTTGTCTGCGACATTGACTTGAAGACGTTCAAAACCGGCGAGCCCAAAAACATCGGCTACCCGCTCAACGATATGTACGACAACCTGACCATCAGCTACACGCTCGACGGCACCTATGCATATGTTTCGGCCATCCGTCCCGACTCGTACGGCTACGCCGACATCTACCGAGTGGTTTTCAACGAGAAGGACCCGATGGTTAAAATGTACATTGTCAAGTTGGTAACTCAGCAAGGCGACCAGAGCGTTGATTTTGGTGAAACCGACACCAATTTGAAGATTTCGGTGCTTAAAAACAAAACGCTCTTTGGCACTTACAACTACAACCCCGCCGCAAGCAACGTGGTGGTGGCCCTGTTGCCAGGAAACTACACGCTTGAGATTGAGGGCGCCACGATTGAGCCGTTCACTATGAAAATCAACGTTCCGAATGCTCCTGGCAAGAAAATAGAGAACACAAAAGCCGTTCTTAAAATCAAGAAATAGAGCGAGTTGATGAGTTACAAGTGGCTGTATTTCGATTTGGACGGCACGCTTTGGGATTTTGCCGCCAATTCCGAATACACACTGCGGTTCATTATGCGCCAGATGCTGCCCGAGCTTGTACCGCACGAGCAGGAATTCCTTGATTTATACCACCATTACAACGATATTCTTTGGGTGGAATATGGACAGGGCAAGATTTCCAAAGAACTGCTGCGATGGAAACGCTTTCACGATGCGCTTGCACATTTCGGCATCACCGATAAGGCTGTGGCAGAGACCTTTGGGGAGCGATACCTTGAAATGTCGCCACACCAGACTCGCGTTGTGCCGCACGCTTTTGAACTGCTCGACTATCTGAAATCGAAGAATTACCACATCTATCTGCTAACCAACGGCTTTGTTGAGATTCAACGTATCAAAACAACCGAATCGGGACTTGCACCCTATTTCGAGAAGGTTTTCACTTCGGACGAGATGGGCTACAAAAAGCCTCACAAACTAGCCTTCGACTATGCGGTGAAGTACGTGAACGCCCGCAAACGCGAGTGCCTGATGATTGGCGACGAATGGCCAACCGATATTGTCGGCGCACAACAGGCCGGCATCGACCAGGTTTATTTCAACATCCGCAACAAACCGACTGAAGGCCCGGTAACTTACGAGATACACAATCTGTTGGAGTTGAAAGAGATACTGTAGTGAGGATTCCTGCGACTGAAAGTTTCTTCAATTCCTCGACATCAGACAACGCTTTGTGCAGATTACAGGCATATCGACAGCGTTTTTTAAGATTTAATGATTCGCACTAAAAATCATTCTTTTTGTCAGGCAGTTCGTCGAATGGCAATTGAATGTTGCCTAATTCTTTTGCATTTTTTGAACTGACGGTTTCGCCGCCGCGTTCTTCCAACGACAATCTTGCGTCTCTTGCTACTTCGGCACCAGAAATGGCTGCAATAGAACTTTCTTCTAAATTTTTAGGATTGCTTTTCTGTGATAGTTCAGTGGCAGATGCTTCGGCCAACATATTAAGAATAAGTTCGATATTCGTCATATTGTCGCGAAGGTTTTCTTTTTTCAACCCTTTTAGTCGTTTGTATTCTTTGGTTGACATATCTGCCCAAGTTCGGTACATTAAGTCGGTAAGATAGGCATATTCTTGTCCTTGCTTAACACCAGACTTATCCCATTCATCAGTCAAAGCCTTGCGCACCTCAATTGATTTGATGCGCTGATTTATCCAGCTTTCGCTATATCCAATGCGACGGTAGTTTTTTATGGCGCGGTCGATTGTTAGTTCTGGATCAACACTCTCGTCTAAAATCTCGCTTCCCACTCTTGCAAGCCATTGCTTAAATGGTTCGGCCTTTTTGCTGGGAATAGATTGAATTATTCTTAAAAGTCGCTCTGTATCAGCAACATCGGTCAATCGCATTTTCCCGTCAGTTGCAAGCATTTTCAACTGCTTACAATTTGTAAGCAGTTGACCAGCGCCTTCGGCAATCAGTCTTTTCTTCAATACAGCCCAATATGTACTTGCCGAACGAGCGTTTTCTTGGTCGGTCAGAGCCGCTACTACATCTACTACCGAAAAGTACCAACACTCATCGTCATCGTTCCATTGTGAGCGTATTTTCCTATTCTCAAAAAGTTGTATTTGACTGCCATTCATACAAAAACTATGTTTGATTTTCGGCATTTGCGCCTATCTCTGACAAAGATATAAAAATCCCAATGCAATTCTGTTTAGTGTTGTAGTTCAAAAATCTGCGAGACCTATTTAATCAAGCAGAAAAGTTGACCATTATCATAAAACAACTTTCCTCATATTTCCCCTATCTTTGAAACAATTACCACCCAAATCGTTTAATTTATTGTTTGGTAATACTTTTGGAAAAGGAGTCATCAAAAACACCGAAAAGAATTAAAATACAATAAAATATAGCAACTATGAAAAGGATTTTTACATTACTGTTGGCGACAATGCTTATTGGTCAGGCATTGGCAGAAGATTACACTTACGAACACGGTTATTTTCGCTATGCACTCCACTCATATTATTATGCTACAAATGTTGGCGAGGTGACAGGTTTTCTTTCGTCTACCACCAAATATTTTTATGGCAATACAATAGAGGAAACAATTACCCACCAATTTAGTACTTTTTCTGTGGTGGGAATCGGAGAATATGCATTCTATGATAAATACCAGCTAAAAGGCGTTACCATCCCTGATTTTATTAAAAATATAAATTCACACGCTTTTGAAGGTTGTTCAGGTATGACAACGCTAGAGCTTGGCAACTCTATCACAATCATTGCAGATGAAGCATTCAAAGATTGTTGCAGTTTACAATCAATAAGAGTTAAAGCCGAAACACCACCAAGAATCCAGTTATCAACATTTGATAATGTTGACAAATCTATTCCCGTATATGTTCCTTGTGGCACATTGTCAGCATACAAAAATGCTGCAGGATGGAACGAATTTACAAATATTCAACAGGAAAATAATGACTGTCCCATTCAATTTGCGGATGCCAACGTAAAAGCAATTTGCATATCAAATTGGGACACTAATGGTGACGACGAATTAAGTTATGCAGAAGCTGATGCTGTTACTGATTTGGGGAATGTGTTTTGGAACCCGGGAATAGTCTCTTTTGATGAATTGCAATATTTTACCGGATTAACATTTATTGGAGATTATGCATTCAGAGGTTGCAGCAATTTGACGTCTATTACCATTCCTGATTCAATAAAAAGCATCGGTGAAGGGGCATTTTATAATTGTAGCAGTTTGGCATCTGTTGTCATTCCTAATACAGTGACGTCCATTGGTAGAAGTGCTTTTGAACGTTGTAATAGTTTAACTTCGATTACCATTCCCGATTCATTGACCATCATTGAAAAAGACGTTTTCTTACTTTGCAAAAATTTGACTTCGGTAAACATTCCAAATTCTGTGACAAGGATTGGAGAGTCAGCATTTTATGGATGTAGTGGATTAACTTCAATAACTATTCCCAACACGGTGAATACTATTGGCAATGGCGCTTTTTCTGGTTGTAGTGGAATAACATCAATTGATATTCCTAATTCTGTGACACATCTTGGTGATTATGCGTTCTCTTGGTGCGATGGTTTAACATCGATAACCTTACCAAATTCACTAACCAGCATTGGCACCGAGATTTTCTCTGGTTGCCGCAGTTTGACATCTGTTGACATTCCAAATTCTGTAACAATAATTGGCGACGGCGCGTTTGAAAGTTGTAGTGGATTAACTTCGGTAAATATCCCTACTTCTGTAACGAGCATTGGTAATTATGCGTTCAGCGGTTGCAACCATTTGACATCAGTTGTCATTCCTGCCTCTGTAATCCACATTGGTAGTGGAGCATTCGATAGTTACACTATGCAATACAATGAATATGATAACGCCAGATATTTGGGCATTACAGGGAATCCGTATTATGCACTAATGGAAGTATCGTCCGATATTACATCGTGTGAGATAAACGAAAATTGCAAAATTATCGCCGGCAATGCATTCAATTATTGCAGCAATTTAACATCAATCACCATTCCTAACTCTGTTATAAGTATTGGAGACTATGCTTTTAGCTATTGTAGCGACCTTACATCGATTAGCATTCCTAACTCGGTTATTAGCATTGGCAACCATACGTTTGACGAATGCGACAATTTAGAATACTATGAATACGGGGATGCCCTTTATTTAGGATGCACAGAAAATCCATATTTGGTACTATTTAAAGCTAAAAACAAAGAAATTGTATCGTGCGAAATTAACGACCAATGCCGTTTCATTTACGATGGGGCTTTCAGTGGTTGTACCGCTGTGACAGAACTATCAATGCCCGGTTCGCTATTAAGCATTGGAAATGAATCATTTTCAGGTTGTAGCAATTTAACTTATGTCGATATTCCTAATACAGTGAATTACATTGGAGAATCTGCGTTCTATAACTGTATCAGCTTGGAATCGGTTAACATTCCTAATTTGGTTACAAGTATTAACAGATACTCGTTTAGTAATTGCGGAAGGTTAGATTCAATTACCATTCCAAATTCTGTAACATTTATTGGCGAATATGCATTTCAAAATTGTAATAGTTTAACAACTATAACTATTCCTAATTCAGTAACAAGTATTGAAGATATGGCATTTATGCTTGTTAAAAACGTCGTATATTTTGGTAATGCGCTTGGCAGTCCGTGGAGAGCACTAACTATAAATGGAATTGTTGACGGAGATTATATTTATTCCAATCCGGAAAAAACATATCTTACTTCCTACATCGGAAAAGATACTTCTGTTACTATTCCGAATCAAGTCACAACAGTCGGTAATTATGTCTTTAATGGCTTGCCAATAACATCTGTTACCATCCCTGAATCTGTCATAAAAACGAATGGGATGTATGCATTTAACAATTGTAATCAAATGAAATATGTTAAGATCTATTCGCAAATACCACCGGACAGAATTGACTTAAGTCTGATGGTTCCTGGGGCATTGAAAAATTGTATTATATACGTTCCTTGTAACAGCATTGAAGAATATTCTACGCAATATTATTGGGCAGGCTATACGGGCTATAATAGTATCAAAGGTTTTCATAAAGAAGTTAAAGATGAATCTGTGGCTGCAACTTGCATCGAAACAGGGTTAACCGAAGGGCGACATTGCGGATTCTGCGGAGAAGTGTTTGTTGCCCAAGAGATTGTGCCAGCTACCGGACATACCGTAGTTGAGGATGCCGCCATAGCCGCGACCTGTACCGAAACAGGTAAAACCGCTGGTTCACATTGCTCTGTTTGTGGAGAAGTGTTCGTGGCCCAACAAACAATTCCCGTCATTGATCATACAATTATTACTGATAATGCAGTGGAAGCGACTTGCACCACAACCGGTCTAACCGAAGGCAAGCATTGCTCTGTTTGCGGCAAACAAATTGTAACACAAGAAATTATCCCAGCTAAAGGGCACACTGAAGTTATAGATGCCGCTGTTGCTGCAACCTGCACGGAAACAGGCTTAACCGAAGGCTCACATTGCTCTGTTTGTGACGCTGTGCTGGTATCACAGGAAGTTATACCAGCTCACGGTCATACTATTGTAACAGACCCTGCGGTGGCTGCCACATATACATCAACTGGATTAACCGAAGGTTCACACTGCTCGGTTTGCGGATATGTGGAAGTTGCACAAACCGAAATTCCAATGCTTACGAGGGTTGACACATTGTATATCAGCAACGTTGATACTCTTTACATTGTGCAACGTGACACTATTTATAGTATTGTAAGCAACACAGATACCATTTTTGTTAACACGTCAGACACTATTTATAGCATCGTCAACAATTACGACACCATATACAGCACGCAAATTGACACTGTTTACAGCGTAATCACCAAGGTTGACACAGTTTATAATGTTATAAATAAGATTGATACGGTTTACAACATCGTCAACAATTACGACACAATTTATAGCACGCAGATTGACACTGTTTACAGCGTTATCACCAAGGTGGATACCGTTTATAATGTTATAAATAAGATTGATACGGTTTATAACATTGTCAACAACTACGATACTATTTACAGTACGCAGATTGACACGGTTTATAGCGTAATTACCAAGGTTGACACGGTTTATAATGTTATAAATAAGATTGATACGGTTTACAACATCGTCAACAATTACGACACAATTTATAGCACTCAAATTGATACCATTTATAGTGTAATTACCAAAGTTGACACTGTTTATAATGTTATCAATAAGGTAGATACTATCTATAACATAGTCAACAACTACGATACAATTTACAGCACTCAAATTGATACCATTTATAGTGTAATCAACCACGTTGATACGGTTTATAACGTTATCAATAAGATAGATACCATCTATAACATTGTAAACAATTACGACACTATTTATCAAACACAAATCGATACGATTTATAGTGTAATCAATCGCGTTGATACCGTTTATAGTGTTATAAATAAAGTGGATACAGTTTATTCAATCGTCAACACCCGCGATACAGTGTTCAGTTTTGCAAGCCAAACAGACACTGTTTATAGCATTGTCAATAAGGTGGACACCATCTATATTGTTGTGAACAAGGTTGATACTGTTTATAATTTCGTAAGCAGAACAGACACAATTTATCGTTTAGACACTGTTTATAGCATCATCAACACTCACGACACGGTGTTCAGTTCTCGCGTTGATACCGTACTCATTGCGCAAACCGATACTGTTTACAATGAAATCAGCCGGGTTGATACAGTATATAGTGTTATAAATAAGGTTGATACCGTTTATAACTATATCTGTCGTGTCGATACTGTTTATAACGTCATCAACACTCGTGATACAGTGTTCTATTCACGCGTCGATACCATTTACAGCATTATCCGCGACACTGTTTACACTTCGGGCAAGAAGCCGAAAACCTATAACGTGAAGGTGAAAGCCGACAAGAACAAGATGGGATTCTGCATTGGTTCAGGCAAATACGAGAAGGGCGAAGAGTTTGAGATCGCCGCCATTCCAAACTATGGCTATCACTTTGTCCGCTGGAACGATGGCAATACTGATAACCCACGTGAGGTTTCGGTTTCGGCAACAACTCATTTCACGGCTTATTTCGAGATAAACAACTACGCTCTGTTGGCCGCAGCCAACGAGGAGACGCGAGGCAAAGTCACAGGAACCGCCACTTACGAGTACCTGTCGCGCACACAGATACGAGCCACGGCAAACGATGGCTACCACTTCACTGGCTGGAGCGATGGCGAGACGGCCAACCCACGTGAGGTGTTGGTTTACAGCGATACAATCATTGTGGCGATGTTCGAGGCCGACAATGCTCCGAGCAAGCCGTTATCGCCCGAGGAGGCTGTTGCCCAGACCATCGAAAATATTATGGGGCACATTCACTCCATAATCACCGATGATGACGAAATGGCTGTCAACGAGGTGAATATTTACGCCTACAATAACAAAATTGTGGTTGAAAATGCCACCGATGAAATTCGTGTTTATGACGCAATGGGACGTCTAATATGTAGGGACGTGGCGTGCCGCGTCCGCACGGAAATAACCATCAACGACACAGGCATTTACATTGTAAAAACCGGCAACGTGGTGAAACGTGTTATGGTGAATTGATGAATTGGGTAAAATATTGATAATGTGGTTGTAGAGACGGTGCTTGCACCGTCTTTACTGCGTTTAATACGGGTTATATTGCGTTTGAACAGGCAAAATCCAACCAATCCATTCAGTTCCAAATGCGGATTCAACAGTATGACACCCCTACGAAATAGGTGCTGTCAATATTAAAAAACATAAAAATTCCACAAATACCCCTAAAAATTTGGGGTATTATCAATAAAAACGTAAGTAATCCACGTACAACGTGCTGTTTTTAGTGTACCTTTGCGGCACAATCTTAAAAAACACACGAAGATGTCAACAATCCGATTCAAGGCTTTGGAGCAACTGATGAACCGTCAGGCGGTGAAGGTTGAGATGCCCGACAAAAAAACGTCGGAGTATTATGCCGAAAATGTTTTCGACAAGACCAAAATGAAGGAGTTCCTGTCGCGAGAGGCTTACGAGTGCGTCATCGACTCAATCGAGAACGGCACTCGCATACCGCGCCGCATTGCCGACCAGGTGGCTTCGGGAATGAAGGCGTGGGCGCTGGGCAAGGGCGCAACGCACTACACGCACTGGTTCCACCCGCTCACTGGCTCAACGGCCGAGAAGCACGACGCCTTCTTTGAGCCGAATTTCGACAGTGCAACCGGCATTGAGGCTTTCGATGGCGGCAAATTGGCACAGCAGGAGCCCGACGCTTCGAGTTTCCCGAGCGGCGGATTGCGCAACACTTTCGAGGCGCGCGGCTATACGGCTTGGGACCCTTCGTCGCCAGCCTTCATATTGGAGAAAACACTTTGTATTCCAACCATTTTCATATCGTACACGGGCGAGGCGCTCGATTTCAAAACACCGCTTCTGAAGGCCACTTCGGCTTTGAACGATGCGGCTGTCGGCGTCTGCCAATATTTCGACAAAGACGTCACGAAAGTGGTGACCACGCTGGGTTGGGAGCAGGAGTATTTCCTTGTCGATTCGGCGCTGTTTCTGGCCCGTCCCGACTTGCAGCTGACCGGTCGCACACTTATGGGGCACGCTTCGGCCAAAGACCAACAGTTGGACGACCACTACTTTGGCACCATTCCGAGCCGCGTGAGCGCCTTTATGCGCGATTTTGAGGTTGAGGCCTATCGGTTGGGAATTCCTGTCAAGACACGTCATAACGAGGTGGCACCCAACCAGTTTGAGTGCGCACCGGTGTTCGAGGAAGCCAATCTTGCCGTCGACCACAATATGCTGCTGATGGACCTTATGAAGAAGGTGGCACGCCGCCACAACTTCAATGTGCTTTTCCACGAAAAGCCGTTTAAGGGAATCAGCGGGTCGGGCAAGCACAACAACTTCTCGATGGCCACCAACACAGGTGTTAACCTGCTGTCGCCGGGCAAAAACCCGAAGAGCAATATGCAGTTTTTGGTTTTTCTGGCCTGCACAATCAGCGCAGTCTATGAGTACGGCGACCTTTTGCGCGCCAGCATAGCCACCGCCGGCAACGAGCACCGTTTGGGCGCAACCGAGGCGCCGCCGTCGATAATGTCAGTGTTCCTTGGAAGTTATCTGTCTGGTATTCTTGATGATATAGAGCAACGCGTGAGCGACAAGAAGATGACACCCGACGAGAAAACCGACATAAAATTGGGTATCGGGCGGATTCCGGAGATTCTGCTCGACAACACCGACCGCAACCGCACATCGCCGTTCGCATTCACGGGCAACCGGTTCGAGTTCCGCTCGGCAGGTGCCAGCGCCAACTGCGCCGCTCCAATGACGTTCTTGTGCCTTGGCGTGGCCGACCAACTGCGCAAATTCAAGCAAAAAGTGGATGCCAAAATAGATGCGGGAGTGAAGAAGGACGAAGCAATCTTCCAAGAACTGAAAGAGTTGATAGTTTACTCAAAACCAGTGCGTTTCGATGGCAACGGCTACAGCCGCGAGTGGGAAAAAGAGGCCGAGCGCCGCGGACTGTCGAACCCCAAGGGCGCCATTGCCGCACTGGAGGCTTTCCGCGACCCGAAGAATATCGACCTTTGCACAAGTGCTAAAGTGTTCACTGAGCGTGAGATAGAAGCTCGTCACGAAATCCGCGTCGAGAACTACACCAAGAAGATTCAGATTGAGTCGCGCGTGTTGGGCGATTTGGCCACAAACCACATTATACCAACCGTTTACAAGTATCAGAACCAACTGATTGAGAATGTTCGTGGCTTGAAAGAAGTGCTTAGCGAGGCCGATTTCAACGAGGTTGCCGAGTTGCAGTTGGAGACTATCAAAGACATTTCGAAACGCATAACAGCCATAAAATCAATGGTTACAGAAATGACCGAAGCACGCAAACACGCCAACGCCATTACCGACATTTTTGAGAAGGCACGGGCTTATTCCGACAATGTGAAGCCTTATCTGGACAGCATTCGCGAGCATATCGACCATTTGGAAATGATTTCGGACAACGAGATTTGGCCGCTGCCGAAATACCGTGAGCTGCTGTTCTCGCATTGATTTGTAGGATTGACTGTGTGAATGATTGAATAATTGACTAAATTGGAGCCGTGAAAGAGTTGGAAAAATATCCAGTTAATCTTGACGGGCTCCAAGTCCTGGCAAAAACAGACGCGCACAAATACGCCGAGTGTTGCGCTTTGGCCTATCGTCCGTATCCGTTAACCGATTGGATGTTGGACAAATATGTGCCGACGCTGCAGTTTGCCGATGTTTGGCACACCAATTTTCTTTGCACGCTCAGCAATTCGATTTCGATTGCCGACTCGCCCGAATGCAACGCCGTGGCGGTGTGGCTGCCTCCCAAGAGCTCCGGCCTCGACACATTCAAGTACATTTGCTGCGGAGGTTGGCAGTTTGTAAGCCGCTGGCCGAGGATGCTAACCTACGAGAATTTTGCAAAAAAAATGAAGGAGCGCCTAGCGGGCGACAATTGCTGGTATCTGAACAACCTGGCAACCAGACCTTTGTGGCAGGGACGCGGACTCGCCTCTCGCCTCGTGAGTCCGTTTCTCGATTTGTGCGACGCTACCGACACTCCGGCTTTCCTCGAAACACACATCGAAAAGAATATTGTGATGTACGAACACTTCGGATTCCGTATTGTAGGAACGGGCATTATACCCGGAACCAACATCAGGCATTACGCAATGATGTATGGGCACAAAAAGATGTGAAAAACAGACTCATTTATAACGCATAGAAACGGCCGGGAAACTTCGCTCCCGGCCGTTTTCTATTAAATTCTCACCAATTACTCTTATTTATCCATCATCAGCACCTCAACCATCTTACGAAGCTCATCAACCTGCTTTTGCAAATCGTCTTTCTCGGCTTTCAGTTCTTTGATGGCTTCGATGAGGACGGGTGCGATGCCAACATAATCCACCGATTTGAAACCTTGGGAATCGGTGTTGACAAGCTCCGGCAAAACCTCCTCAAGTTCTTGGGCAATTACGCCAATCTGTAGATTGTCGCCATATCCATAAACCAAACTATCCGGATTTTCACCTTTAGCAGCAGCCATTTCCTCACGATTTTTCCAGTAATAAGTTACACCACGCAACCGCAGCACCTTGTCCAAGGCTCCGTTGATGGTGGTTATCTCTTTTTTCAAGCGCACATCGGAATCTTTGGTAAGACTTCCTGTATATCCAAGGTTTCCAGCTGCATATACAGCCCAAGAATTAGATTGGGCGGCAGCCTCGCCATATACTCCATAGCGTTTGGTACCATTGCTGGCTTTACCCCATACTCCGTATGCTTTTCCTGCACCATACGCTTCTCCGTGTAGTGCGTGTAGATTTCCTGTATTGGTTGTACCAGTTAGTCCAACGGATACTCCAATGTATTCAATAGTGGAATTGTCAGGGACAATTTTATTAACTAAAATACCCGAACCATCAGAAACCTTATTCGCTGTTACTTTTATTTGTGACGTGGATTCAAGTTTTCCATTTACTTTCAAAAGACTATTATCAAACTCTCCATATATCAACGGGGTTGTAGTGCTACTGTTAGATATGTAAAGTTTGTTGCTGCCAGTTTCACTGTAACCCGCACTGTTTCCTATAAACACATTATAACTTCCCCCACTTTGCCGTCCAGCGCTATAACCGACATACGTGTTGTTTGAGCCCGTGATGGGATCGCTATCCTTACCACGGCCGGCACAAGTTCCCAAATAGGTATTGTACTCACAATCTTCAGCATTCCGGCCCGCGCCATCGCCTAAAAATGTGTTGCTGTTGCCTGTCTTATGCTTCCATCCCGCATAATAGCCAACAGCTGTGTTATACATACCTGTCGCAGGGCTTGAAGCCGAATATGTGTCGCCACCGGCACCGGCAAGAGTACCGATAAAGACATTGCCTGTCTTATCAGCATTGTTATAATTTGATGCATTGAAACACCATCCGGCACGCCATCCGATAAACACATTTTCGCCGGCTTGCTGGTTGTTACTACCAGCTTCCAATCCTATTGCGACATTATTATTGCCACCCGTATTTCCTCTGCCTGCGCCAAGACCAATAAACACATTGTTGTAACCTGCGTCTATAGCCCCTCTTGATACCGTTTTCTTGCCGCCAACATTGTTTAAACCAGCCTGATAGCCTACAAACACGTTGTTTGCACCTAAGGTGTTGTTTTGCCCAGCGCTATTTCCAATAAATGTGTTGTTCACACCTGTTTCAACCAATTTTCCCGCATTGTATCCTGCCGCAAAATTTTTTGCAGTAACATTCATATAGCCCGCACTGCCGTTTGCACCTTTCTCGCTAACTCCAAAGCCGCTTTTGTTGCTTGCACCAGCTTTACCTTCAACTCCAAAGCCGCTTTTGCTGCTGCCACCGTCAACGTACACGCGGGTACTGTCGCGGGTAACCTCAAGCACATCGGAATCGGCGCCTTTGGTCGCATCGCGGCCGGTTACCACAAAACCACTGCGACGGGCTTTCGATTCATCTGTATCGAATTTCACCTGAGTGCCGTCGGTGGCCACCCTCAAATAGTCGGTCGGGGCGTCCTTAGTCGCATCGCGGCCGGTGACAACGAATCCGCTACGACGGGCCTTGCTGCTGGCGGTATCATCGATAAAGACTTTTGTGCCCTCTCCATCGACCGCTAAAATACTATTTGTGGCGCCGCCCTTGGTGGCATCACGGCCAGTTATCACGAATCCGCTGCGGCGGGCTTTGCCATCTCCTTCGTCAACAAACACTTGCGTGCCTTCGCCGTTGATTGTGAAATAATCGTTGCTCTCTCCGCCTTTCGTCGCATCGCGGCCGGTGACAACGAATCCGCTTCGGCGGGCCTTGTTGCTGGCGGTATCATCGATAAAAACTTTCGTGCCCTCACCATCGACCGCCAAAATATTATTTGTGGCGCCGCCCTTGGTGGCATCGCGCCCCGTTACAACGAATCCGCTACGACGGGCTTTACCATCTCCTTCGTCTACAAACACTTGCGTGCCTTCGCCGTTGATTGAGAAATAATCGTTGCTTTCGCCGCCTTTCGTCGCATCGCGGCCAGTAACAACGAATCCGCTACGACGAGCCTTGCTGCTGGCGGTATCATCGATAAAAACTTTCGTGCCCTCTCCATCGACCGCCAAAATATTATTTGTGGCGCCGCCCTTGGTGGCATCGCGGCCTGTTACCACGAATCCACTACGATGGGCCTTGCCATCTCCTTCGTCAACAAACACTTGCGTGCCTTCGCCGTTGATTGCAAAATAATCGTTGCTCTCGCCGCCTTTCGTCGCATCGCGGCCGGTGACAACAAATCCGCTACGGCGGGCCTTGCTGCTGGCGGTATCATCCACAAACACTCTCGTTCCCTCCTGGTTCACAGCAAAATAATCGTTGCTGTCGCCATTCTTTGTGGCATCGCGGCCGGTAACCACAAAGCCGCTACGGCGGGCTTTTGCCGATTCATCGACATAAACGCGCACACCCTCGGGATAAACGGCAAACACCAGATTGCCATTACGGTCTTTCACCGCAAACAGCGGCTCGTCAATGCTGTCGTTGGCAGCGGAACCTGGCTTCACGTCGAGTTTCTTAACCGAAATTTCATCGGTAGCAACCCAGGTTGTGCCGTTGTGAACCAACGTCTGCCCCCGGCTTCCCGACACCTGCATACCGTCGCGGCCGGGTTCGCCCTTATCACCTTTCTCTCCCTTTAAATTATATGTGTACTTCTGTCCGTTGGTCATTGTAAATGTCAGAGCGCCAGTTGAGTCCTGAGCGACATTGGCAATTCCGTTGCCGGCGGCGCCTGCAGGTGCTTCAAACTCAACCCAGTTGTCGGCATCGTTTCGCGGTGCGGTGGCGCCGGTAATGTTGTCGTTCTTTGCAATCCACATTGTGTTGAAAGTTGAGTCTCTCCTACCCGGGGCAAACACATAATCGCCGGTACTGTATGTCGAGTCCGACGCCCACGCGCCTCTGTTGGTAAGCCCCACTCCGGCATCGCCCTTGTCGCCTTGGTCACCTTTTGGTCCCTGCGGGCCGGTGTCACCTTTCTCGCCCTGGTCACCCTTATCGCCTTTGTCTCCCTTTGGTCCCTGGGCACCCTGAATACCTTGCTCGCCTTGCTCTCCCTTCTCGCCTTGGATACCTTGGTCACCTTTCACACCTTGCGGGCCTTGAATACCTTGCGGACCTTGAATACCCTGGTCGCCTGTGGCGCCCTTCTCGCCCGGGTCGCCTTTATCGCCCTTATCACCCTTCGGACCAGGCTGACCCACTCCGTTGGCAGCAAAATATGCGTACGGAACCGACTGCAGTTTGGTCAACCCCATATCGGTATAGTTTTTGCCACCTTTCGGGTCCATCTCAACACGCATCCACACGTTGCCGGAGCTCCAGTCGACACTGTCCATCGACATACCGTTGAGTGGCGTTCCCGAGCCAACTGTCACCGCCAGCACGCCATAGCTGTTAGTCTTGACGGTGTGAGTCTCGCAGTACATCAACTGCGCACCAGTTTCGTCGGTCAGCGATATGCGCAGACCCACATTGGAGTTTGTCACCAATTCGCCTTGTGCGTTACGAACCACAGCCTGATAGCTGAAGCCGCCCGACTGGGCAATAGCTGTTGCGGCAGTCAGAAGAATTGCCGCCAGAATCATTGTTTGCCTAAAAATAGTTCTCATTTTTCAACGGTTTTTTGGTTATAATTCACAGATAATTAATTCGGTTTCGGTTAAAATTCTATCAAAGGTAAGAAATATTTGCATTGGTTAGACCATCCGCCCGTCAAATACTAACAAACTCATTATCAACCAATATCTATTTTTCTTCGGCGCCGAGCGAAAAATTGCCCGCTTTTTGCTAATGAATTGCCGACTTTATCAAAAAAACTGCAATTATGAAACATATCATCAACAACTACGAGGAACTGAAAGCCCTTGAGGGCAAAGAGATTGGCACCTCGGACTGGCAGCAGATTACGCAAGAAATGATTAACCAGTTTGCCGATGTGACGCTCGACCACCAATGGATTCACACCGATGTTGAGCGCGCCAAAGTGGAGTCGCCGTTCCATAGCACCATCGCCCACGGCTACCTCACAACTGCGCTGATGCCATACCACTGGGAGCAGGTTATCGATGTCCGGAATCTGAAGATGCAGATAAACTACGGCATTGAGAAACTGAAGTTCGGCCAACCGGTTCTCTCGGGCAGTTTCGTCCGTATGCACGCCGATATGCTCTCGGTAACCGACCTGCGCGGCGTTGTCAAGGCTTGCATCGCCATAAAAATGGAGATAAAAGACTGCCCAAAACTGGCGTTTGAAGGAACAATTGTGTTCGTTTACCACTTCAACAAATAAAATTGCAAGGCGAATGTTGCACATAATGAAAAAATGTAAATATTTGGTGCCGATAGCGACTGTTCGTTATCGGCATAATTTTTAACAGAAAAACAACAATATATGGGCAGCACAAACAAACCACGCGTTATTAAAGACTTTGACAAAATCAGCGACGAGATGCGCGACCAAGTCAAGGCAATGTATCCCGACGGGTTCAACGCGTATCTTATTTCGTTCACAAACAAAGACGGCCAGCTCTGCTGCGGTCTTCCGTTCGAGACCGAAGACCGTATGTATCTGCTTCGCATCAACAACGAAGACACCGGAAATATTGACGACGACGACTTTTTCGGCGATGACAGCAAGGGCGATGATTTGGACGACAATGTTGATTTCAGCAGCATTTCCGACGACTCAGAACCGGAAGACGACAGCGCATCGTCGCTCAACGACTCGTTCTGACGCGCCCGAACCAACAATTGATACTCAAAGGCGCGGCACACACCGGCGCCTTTTTCTTTTTACCAATAATTAATTGAGTATGGAAAACAAAGATTTTATAGTCAAAACACTGGGCAAAGGCAACGTGGAGTCGCCTTTGGTTCAAACGCTGGCGAAGACGGCCTACGACTTCACCACCGACAACGACCGTATTCTGTACGACAACTCGCTTGAGAATTTCAAGAAATGCGGCGGCAGCAAAAAGGAGCCTCTGTCGCTCGAAAAGGCCGGCCCGCGCAAGAATCTCTTTTTTGAGCCGGCAAAAACCAAAGTGGGCATTGTAACCTGCGGCGGCCTCTGCCCCGGACTCAACAACGTGATTCGCAGCCTTGTAAACCACCTCTACTACCGCTACGATGTGAAGCGCATCATCGGTTTCAAGTATGGCTATGAGGGCCTTGTGCCGAAATACAACCACGAGGTTGTGGAGCTCACCCCGCAGCTTGTCGATTACATCCACCAGTCGGGCGGCACCATTCTGGGCTCGTCGCGCGGCAACCAGGATGTGGTGCAGATTGTTGACACTCTCGACATTATGAACATCAACATTCTGTTCTGCATTGGCGGCGACGGCACCTTGCGCGGCGCTCACGCCATTCACGAGGAGATTGAGCGGCGCGGACTGAAAATCTCGGTGGCCGGAATTCCAAAGACCATCGACAACGACATCAGCTTTATTGAGCGCTCGTTCGGTTTTGAGACGGCTTTCTCGGTGGCCAACGACATCATCAACTCGGCTCACAACGAGGCCAAAGGCGCCTTCAACGGCATCGCCCTTCTCAAGCTGATGGGCCGCGACTCGGGCTTTATTGCCGCCAACGCCGCTCTATCAACACAAGAGGTGAATTTTGTGCTGGTGCCCGAGATGAATTTTGAACTCTACGGCCCGTACGGATTCCTGAAATGTCTGCGCAAGCGCCTCGAAACCAAACACCACGCGCTGGTTGTGGTTGCCGAGGGCGCCGGACAGAACTTCTTCGACGTTAAAGAGCAGCAGAAAGACGCGTCGGGCAACATCAAGAAACAGGACATTGGAGTTTTCCTGCGCGACAAGATAATTGAGGAGTTCACGGCCAAGAAATTCCCGTACGCCCTGCGCTACATCGACCCGAGCTACATCATCCGCAGCGCACCGGCCAACGCCAACGACAGCAAATTCTGCAACATTCTGGCACAGAACGCCGTGCACGCCGCAATGGCCGGCAAAACCGACTTTGTGGTGGGCTACTGGAAGCACCAGTTCACCATTGTGCCAATTCCGATTGCCGTTGCCGAGCGCAAGAAAATCAACCTCAACAGCGATTTCTGGTGGAACGTTTTGGAAGCCACAGGCCAGCCGCAGTCGATGGTGAATCCTTAAACCGGCGTCAATCGACACCATAAAAAAATCCGCCGTACCATATATAATTGGTGCGGCGGATTTTTTATTGCAGACGAGCGGACACAAAAAAAGCAAACCGGAAAGGTCTGCTTTTATTGTATTGTCGAGTTTCGTATTATGCCTTGTGCAACTTCTCGTCAGAAACTGTGAGTTTCTTTCTGCCTTTTGCCCGACGGGCAGCCAATACGCGACGGCCGTTTTTGGTGGCCATTCTCTCACGGAATCCGTGTTTATTCCTACGCTTTCTCTGAGACGGTTGGAATGTTCTTTTCATTGCCATAATATATACCCTTTCTTATGTTTTATTGTCATTTTTATAGGACTGCAAAAGTATGTATTTTTTTGAATGGAGCAAACCTCAGACGAAAAATCATTTCAATTTTCGACAGTTTTGTTCCGACTGTCTTTCTCGCAAACCAAAGCATCTCTGTAACAATCACTTAGCAATTCGCCTTGAACCATACAAATATTCAGTTGCATAGTTGTGAACTGACTGACGACCGTCACAAGGGGCAAATTGTAGAAGTGCTGCCGCTCCCAATCGCGGTTGTAGATGCGATTGTTGAGTTTCAGAACGTTGGTGTTGAGGTTGGCGCGGACAAAATCGGCGAGCCATTTGTCGTCGGGCTTAACCTGCTCCAGCATAGCGCCGCGATAAACATCGAGAGCCTCGTGCAAACCCTTGGCCTTCATACGTTTGCGGCCAAGCATAAACCGCCGCACCGAGTTTATCTCGACATTCGACTGAATTGGCACCAGATTGACAAACAACGCTGAATCCTGCAGCACCTTCTTCCCCTCAACATAGGCCACAAGGCTGATTTTCAGGTCGTCGATGTATCGAATCATATTATCGCTCTCGGCATTGATAATATCGGCTTTTTGCTTGATTACCAGCAGAATAGAATCGTTGGCGCAGAGACTGTCAATTTGGGAGGAAATGTGCCTGTTGCGCTTTTGCAGCGACACAAGTTGAAGCAGCGCCTCACGGTCCGAGACGGTGAACGAGCGCAGTATCGGGCGGTGAACCAAACTGGTGAGCATCCCGATAACGATGAACACACTAAAAAGAACTATCGGGAACCACGAGTCGATGCTGGTCTCGTAGAACCTGCGGCGCATAAAAATCATCAGCAGCATTGCCAGCAGCAGGAACGAGCCGCCGACATAAATCAACACCTTGTTGCCGCCCCAGCTCACCATAAAGAACGTCACTCCCATCAGGAAAATGAAGAATCCGAGAATGCTCAAAACAATTATCAGCCCGATGCGGTTCTCCTGATGCTCCTTGAAAATCACAATGAAAAGCGGAATGAGATAGCCCAGATTGAAGGTGAAAAAACCGACAAGGAACAGCACTTTCCCGGCCACAAAATCCTGATTCATAAATATCGCGCCAAGTAGCAACAGGAGCGATGACAAGTATCCCCAAACTAAAGTGTTGTGTTTCATAAATTTGAATATCGTTTAAACGTTTCAAAAGTAGTGCAAAAATGCGTATGTGAAAATAAAAATACAAACTGATTGCGTTTTAACCGCCAAACAATATATATTTGAGGTTGCGTTGGCGCGATGAGCGCCGCGGGAATTTTAAATTATTTGAAATATGAATTCAGTACTTGTATTCGCACTTATTGTAATATTCGGCATTGTGCCGTTCGGCGTTGTAATTCTTCGCCTGCTTTACAAAAAGACCATTGTTTTCAAGATTGCGATGGTGACATTTCTGTCGGCAATGTTCTGCGCCATTGTGGCGTACGCGGTCTGCCACTACGGGCTTAAATCGGTTTTCTGGGCCATTCCGCTCTGCTTAGCCGTGCTGCTGTCGGGCAACTTCTTCATTAAAAAGTACATTCAGTGGCCTATTGTCAGGCTGCGCGAGAAGATTGACGAGATGGGCCTGGGCATTTTCGCGGCAAGCAAGAAAGACTCGAAACACAAGCAGGACGAGATTGGCGACATCTACCGTTCTTTCAAGAAACTTGCTATGAATCTGCACAATACAGCTTTATTTGCCGATGCCATCGCCAACAATAATTTCGATTTCGAGTACACAATGGCGAGCGATAACGACGAGCTTGGCATTGCCCTGACCAATATGCGCAACGAGCTGAAAAAAGCCAAGGCTGCCGAAGCACAGCAAGCTGAGGAACAGGAAAAAGAGGCGTGGACGGCTAACGGCATCGCCATATTCAACGACCTTCTTCGCCAAGAGACATCGAACCTTGAGGCTTTGAGCCGCACGTTCATCAGCAAACTGACCGATTATATAGGTGTTGTGCAGGGCGGCGTGTTCATCCTCAACAACGACGACCCCGAGCACCTGAAATACGAGCTGAAGGGCGCCGTAGCCTACAAACGCATCAAGAACAGCGAGAAGGAGTTTGAAATGGGAATCGGGCTTGTCGGGCAGTGCGCCTACGAGAAGGCCCCCATCTATCTGAACGAAATTCCCGACAACTATATGGAGATAACATCGGGCTTGGGCGAGGCCAATCCGAAGTTCGTTCTGCTGATGCCGGCCATTATGAACGACACGGTTTACGCCGTTATTGAGCTGGCGTCGTTTTCGAAAATCGAAGAATACAAAATCAACTTCCTTTCGAAAATTAGCGACGCTTTCTCATCGACAATCTCGATGGTGAAAATCAACTCGAGCACCGCGAAACTGCTTGAGGAATCGAAAGACAAGGCCGATATGCTTGCCGAGCAGTCGGAGGTTCTGAAGCAGAGCTTCGAGGAGCTGCGCGCCACACAGGAGGACCTTGCCCGCAAAGAGGCAATGATACGCGAACTGGAAGAGCGCTACCACATCAACCAAGAGTAACTGCAAACGTAGCGCATTGATTATCACACAAAAAACAAACCCGTTGCAGCCATATTAGGTGCAACGGGTTTTATTTTACCACCTTGGCGGCAAATCAGCGCTTGCGCGACAGAGCGTCGTCAATCAGTTTGATGTACAAATCTTTAAGCGGCAGACCGTAAACAACTGTCTGCTTCGGTATTATTGATTCGCGGCTCATTCCGGGCACAGTGTTAATCTCCATAAAGTAGAACTTGCCCTCTTTTTGCAGATAGTCGATGCGGACAACGCCCGTGCAGCCGAGCAGGTCGTAGATTTTCGAGGTGAGCGACTGGCACTCCTTCATATCGGCCTCCGACAGGTGCGCCGGCGTAATCTCCTCCGACATTCCCGGTGTGTACTTGGCCTCAACATCGAAGAACTCGTTTTTGCTGACTATCTCGGTGGGCGGGAACACAATCGACTCAGTGTCAGTCTTGAACACACCGCAAGTGAACTCGCCGCCCTTGATGAACGGCTCGATGATTATCTCAGTGTCTTCGGCGAAAGCCTTCTCAATGGCCGGCTGCAAATCGGCAGGCTGCTTAACTTTTGTGACTCCGAAGCTTGAACCGCCGTTGTTGGGTTTCACAAACATCGGATAGCCGCAACGGGCGCTAATCTCGTCGAGCGAGTAAGGCTTGTTCTTGCGCAGCAGAACGGCGTCGGCGGTCAGAATTCCGTATTCCTTCAGGAAAACCTTGCAGGCGAACTTATTGAAAGTCAGCGCAGAAACAAAAGCGCTGCACGTTGTGTAGGGAATGTTGAGCATATCGAAATACGACTGCAACATTCCGTCCTCGCCCGGAGTGCCGTGAATGGCCATAAAAACGGCGTCGAAAACAATCTTCTGCCCGTTCAGGTTGAAAGTGAAATCGTTACGGTCAATCGGATAGAGATTCTCGCCGATTTTTGCGTTCCAGCTCTCGCGAGTGATGTAAACCGTGTAAATGTTGTAAACGGAGTCGATAACCGAGGCAATCTGCTCGGCGCTGCGCAGCGATATGACGCTCTCTTTTGAGTATCCGCCGCAAACTATTGCTATGTTTTTCATCAGATATTGATATTTATCAAGTTGATTATGTGCGGTTTAATCAATACACCATCGGCATTGAACCGCAAGCGAAAGGTATGCTTATCGCAGAATTATTCAAGCTTTTTTTGGCAAAAAATCGGAACCGGGTCTCCCCCGCCTTTTGCCGGCGAATTTGAACGGCAAGTTGTGTTTTGCGGTAAAAAAAACAATTATCTGTCATAATTCTACCGTGCCAACAAAAGTCTTTCGGGTTTACAATGGCACACTATAATTGTTACCTTTACAATTGCAACTAATAACACAAACGCAATGAAACGAATAGCCTTAATGTCGCTCTGTCTGGCGGTTTGCGGACTTTTACAGGCGCAAGAGCCAGCCGTGATTCAAATGAGCAAAGCCGAATTCCTGCAAAAGGTGATGAACTACGAGCAGAACCCCAACAAGTGGGTTTTCCTTGGCGACAAGCCGTGCATCATCGACTTCTACGCCGACTGGTGCCGCCCGTGCAAGATTGCGTCGCCGATTATTGAGGATTTGGCCAAGGAATACAAGGGCAAAATCGATTTCTACAAAGTGAACACCGACCTCGAGCAGTCGCTGGCAGCCGCGTTTGGCATTAAAAGCATTCCGGCGTTTTTGTACTGCCCGCTCAACGACAACCCTCAAATGTCGGCAGGCATAGCGCAATCGCCCGAAGAGACCAAGGCTGTCTTCAAAAAAATCATTGAGGAGTTTCTGCTCCGCAAATAAGGCTACGGAACGACAACCGACCGCTGCGCGCCGCCAATTCTGAACCTGGCCCGCACAACCGAAGAGGCCTGAAAACACCCCAACGCCGACGGGCGGATGTTGCTTTTGGGATTGGTCAGCGGAGGCTGAATGTTGCTGTATTTTGATGAGAATTGGTTCGAAAGCCCCGAAAAATACTCATACACAGTCGGTGACAGCGAGTAAACGCTCACCTCGACCACATCGCCAGACTCAAACGGATACGGAATGGTCATCTGGTAACTTTCCGACAGGTGCGAATCCTCGTAAAGCCATAGCGACAAACCGTCGTTCAACAGCTTGCCATTTTTCTCAACTTCAATACGATAGAGCTGCACCGAATCGGAATTCCGCCGCGAATAGACCGACAGATAATAGCCGATGGTATCGAAAATTGTGTAGCTGTTGCGATATTCAACAACAATGGAATCGACAAACGCACTTGGCGGCATACGCTCAACCGAGCTGTAATTGTTGCCATCCGCCTCAACTGTAAGCAGATAACTATCGCCAATCACGCCGTGCATATTGGCTGTCTGATACAATCCGGGGCCGGCGTTGTCAAGCGTGTAAGAATTTCCTCGGTTGTCGCGGACAATCACCAAAGCATCGTCAACAAACTCACAATCAGCACTATCGGTGGCACTAACCGAGCGCGACACAACAACCGTCGCAACCGAGTCGAGATTGGTAATTCGTCCCTCAATAACAATTATCGGCTCGCTTTGGCCAAACTCGGCAAAGTCCGACGGTTCGTAACAGCCTGTGGTAAAAGCTGTTGCAAACGCCACTATCGGCAATAGTATGTTTTTGCGAAACCTGCTCATTTCGGGTGCAAATATAGAGTTTAGAAGGCATTAGGCAAAAAGCACTAGGCATTAGTTTGGTGTTGGGTGTTAGTGTTAGTGTCAGCGTTTTCTGTTTATGTTATTTTTGCGAAAAAATTGCTTTCGATGGGAATTGCTTTGCCAAACGATTTTGAAGCGCGGATGCGCGGGCAGATTGGTGCCGATTACGACCGTTTTACGGCGGCGCTCGAACAGCCCTTGCCGACAAGTATACGACTCAACCCGCACAAAGACAGTACGTTGGCCGATGTCGGTGATGTCGTGGCTTGGGAACCGCAAGGACGCTATCTTGCCGAGCGGCCGGTCTTCACTCTCGACCCGCTGCTGCACGCCGGCGCCTACTACGTGCAGGAAGCAAGTTCGATGTTTGTCGGGCACGTATTGCGGCAAATTGCAGGCAATGAGCCAGATATCCACATTCTCGACCTTTGCGCCGCGCCCGGTGGCAAAAGCACGCACTATGCGTCGCTCATTGGCAACGGCGGCCTGCTTGTTTGTAACGAAGTGATTTCGAGCCGCGTTCCCGTGCTGAGCGAGAATCTGACCAAATGGGGCTGTCCCAATGCCATTGTTACCAGCAACGACCCGTCGGACTTCGGCCGACTGACCGGATTTTTCGATGTTGTGGCTGTTGACGCACCGTGCTCGGGCGAAGGAATGTTCCGCCGCGACCAGGTTGCCATTAGCGAGTGGAACACCGCCAACACCCGCATTTGCGCCCAGCGCCAGCAACGCATTGTGGCCGATGTGTGGGACGCGCTCAAACCCGGCGGCTACCTGATTTACAGCACCTGCACCTTCTGTCCCGACGAAGACGAGAACAATATGGCGTGGATAAAATCGACGTTTGCCGCCGAGCCTGTCGAAATCAGCATAGCACCCGAATGGGGCATCACGCCGATTGAGAAAGACGGCTGCACCGGCTACCGCTTCATTCAGCACCTGACGCGCGGCGAAGGATTTTTCTGCTGCGTCTTCCGCAAAACCG
>CAMJCK010000031.1:0-45563 GCA_946404125.1 uncultured Bacteroidota bacterium
CTTGAGCGGCGGCTGTTCGAGAAGCCCACAATCGCCACATCTTCAGGTATTTTCAAGCCTTTTTCTTTCACGGCGTAGAGTGCGCCGATGGCCACTTCGTCGTTGATGCCGAAAATGGCGTCGGGCGGGTTTTTCATATCGAACATCTTCAAAACGGCTTCGCGCGCGTCGTCAACGGTCAGGTTGCAGCGCACAATCATACGGTTGTCGATGGGCAGACCGTGGTTGGTCAGGGCGGCGCGGTATCCGCGGAAGCGGTTGCGGCCAATGAGCATATGCTCGGGGCCGGTGATGAGCGCCACACGTTTCGCACCGCGCTCAATCAGGTGAGAGACAGCCATATAGGCCGCGTCGGCATCGTTTGCCACAACCTTCGGAACGTTGATTTCCTTCGATGTGCGGTCGAACAGCACCAGCGGCACGTTGTTCTCTTCAATTCGGTGAATATGAGTGAATTCGTCGGTTGCCTTCGAGAGCGACACAATCATTCCGTCAACGCGGTGGTCAAGGAAACCATACACGTTCTGCATCTCTTTAATCATATCTTCGTTCGACGAGCTGACGAAAACTTGATAGCCCAGCTCATTTGCAACCTGCTCAATTCCTTGAACCACAGTGGCATAGAAAAAGCTGACAATCTGCGGCACAACCACGCCGATTGAGTACGATTTGCGCGTTTTCAGCGCAACCGCCATTGTGTTGGGGCGGTAGTTCATCTTCGACGCCGTCTCGCGTACAAGCGTTTTGGTCTCGTCCGAAATCTCGGGTTTGTCCTGCAAGGCGCGTGAAACGGTTGAAACCGATACGCCAATCGCTTTTGCAATGTCCTTGATTGTTGCTGCTTTTTTCATCTTCATAGAGTTTTAAAAAACAATGTTCGTTGGCTATCTGTCTGAAACAAAGATTTTTGGCTTTTGCTCGCATTTTCTTGCCAACAATCTGCAATTTACACTTTTTGCGTAAAGTTTGCACAGTTTTTTGCGTAAAGTTGCATAACTTGCATCAAATAATTGCATTTTGCAAAGATTTCTAATTTGAAAGACTAATTATATTATTGTTATTCAATTGAATAGTTGTCCGAAGGACAAAATCTTCATAACCGCGGGTAAGCGAAGCGTAACCCGTGGTATAAATACCACCAGAAAAAACAGTCTGAAAGACTGAACTTTTGTATGGTTCGCTCTTTCAGAGCGTTACATCGTGTGGTGTGCTATCCGGCGGCTGCGCTTCGCTTGCGGCCGGTTATGCAAATCACGTCTTTCAGACGTTTTTGAAAAAAGTTGCATAATAATTGTCGGAAAATTTCCGTGTTGTAATTCTACAACAAGCTGTCGTCGAATGCCAGCGGCAGCAGGTCCGATGCGCTTTCGGCGATGATGGTGTGTTTCTGTCCGTTCATTATCACGCGGATGCTCTGACGGTTCTTGATTTCGGTCTCAAGCAGCGCCTGACGGCAGATCCCGCAGGGCGTAATCGGTTCATTAACAAGACCTTGGCTGTTGAATGCCGATATGGCGATGGCCGAAACTTTTGCATCGGGATAGGTGGCGTTGGCGTAGTTCAGCGCAGTACGCTCGGCGCAGCAGCCGCACGGATACGACGCGTTTTCCTGATTGTTGCCTTCAATCATCAGCCCGTTGTCGAGCAGCAGGCAGGCGCCAACCTTGAACTGCGAGTATGGCGCGTATGCCCGGTTGGCCGCGTTTTGGGCACGTTGCACAAGTTCCTGCTCTTTTGCTTTGAGTTCGCCAATGTCGGTCGTGCTTTTAATGCTGATGTTGTATTGTATCTCTTTCATATTCAATAATTTTTTTTGTGTTTTTAGCGAAACGGAATTACCATAGAGATGTTGCGTGTCGCATCTTAAATATCCCAATTAGTAATTCATAAATCCTAATCCCGATAGCTATCGGAACTAAATCCTAATTTCTAAATCCTAATTTCTAAATCCTAATTTCTAAATCCTAAATATTTTTGAGAATATCGATAAGAAAATCGTAGAACATTTTCACAGTTTTAATCTCGATGCGTTCCGAAGGCGAGTGCACGCCGCGCAGTGTCGGGCCGATTGAAATCATATCCATTCCGGGGATTTTTTCAAGGAACAGTCCGCACTCAAGCCCCGCGTGGATGGCCTTCACTTCGGGCTCTCGGCCGAACAGCCGCCGGTAGCTTTCAACAGCCGTTTTCAGAATTGCCGATTCGGGGTTCGGTTCCCAGCCCGGGTAGCCGTCGGAATGCTCAACCGTTGCGCCCGCTTGCGCGAACACGCTCTCAACCATATTGGCAATGTCGGTGCGTGCCGACAGAACCGAGCTTCGTTGGCTCGTAACAATCTCTATCTGATTGTTTTCCTTCATCTTAACCGATGCCAGGTTTGTCGATGTTTCGACCAGCCCGGGCAGTGCGCGGCTCATTGCAATCGGGCCGTTGGGGCAGCCGTAGATGCCGTTCAGCAGGCGTTTCAGGTCGCTTTGCGCGATGGCGGAAGCGGGTAAGGCGGCCGCCGTCAGATTTATCTTCAGGTCGGGTTCGGTGTATTTCAGTTCCTGCGCGATGTCGGCGCTCATTGTCGCCACAAGTTGCTTCAGGGCGTCGCTGTTTTTCTGCTCGACGGCGATAGTGGCTTGAGAGTGGCGCGGAATGGCGTTGTGCAGGTTGCCACCATCAATTGCGCACAGTTGCAGGCCAAATTGCTTCTGCGCCTGCCACAGAATGCGGTTCAGAATCTTGTTGGCGTTGCCTAAGCCCTTGTGAATGTCGTCGCCAGAGTGTCCGCCGCGCAGTCCCGTCACTTCAATTGTGTAGGCTGTGGCGCTTTCCGCGATGGCTTCTGTGCCGTATTCGAACACCGCCGTGGTGTTGACACCGCCGGCGCACCCGATGAAAATCTGACCTTCGTCTTCCGAATCAAGATTTATAAGTGTTCGGCCACTCAACATTTTGTGGTTCAGATGGAAAGCGCCAGTCAGGCCGGTCTCTTCGTCAACAGTGAACAGGCACTCGAGCGGCGGGTGCTCAACGCTGTCCGACGCCAGAATGGCCAGTTGCGTGGCCACGCCAATGCCGTCGTCGGCGCCAAGAGTGGTGTTGTTGGCGCAAACCCAGTCGCCATCGATGCGCGGCTCAATCGGGTCGCACTCAAAGTTGTGTGTTGAGTCGGCGGTCTTCTCGCACACCATATCGATGTGGCTTTGCAGAATCACGGTTGGCTTGCCGGCGAGTCGGGTAGTGCCAGGCTTTTTGATTACTACGTTTCCGGCTTCGTCGGTTACGGTTTCCAAGTTGTGGCTCTTGCCAAAGTTGACTAGATATTCAATCATTTTCCCTTCGTGCTTCGACGGCCGCGGAATCTTGCATATTTCTTCGAACTGCTGCCAGACTTCGGTGGGTTTTAGTTGTGTTAAAGTGTTCATTGCTATATAGTTGTGTTTTTGCGTTTATTTGAAACAATATAGCAATTTTTATGGTTGTCAAAAACAAAAGTTAGGACTATGGACCAGCCTTTTGTGCTCGATGCCATCAAGCATTCTCACCTTTCCGCCCTTTCCGCCCGAATCACGTCTTTAATCTTGCCGATGCTCAGCAGTAGCGCGTCGAGTTGGGCGGTGCTGCCCACAAAAACTGATACGTAGGCCTTGAAGATGCCGTCCTTCGAGTTCACTTTGAGCGAGCGCAGGCTCGATGTCTCGCTTTTGGCAATCACTTCGGTGATGTGGTTCACAACGCCGAGTTTGTCGATGCCCGTGACGATGATGTCGGCGTTGAAAACCGACTGCCGCTCGGTGTCGTTCCAGCGCGCCTTGATGATGCGGTATGGGTATCGCGCAAGCAGGTCTTTGGCGTTGGGGCAGCCCTGGCGGTGAATCTGTATGCCGCGGTCCACAGTCACAAAGCCGAAGATGCGGTCGCCCTGAATGGGGTGGCAGCACTGCGCCAGTTTGTAATCAACGTTCACAAGGTCGCGGCCGATGATGAGCGCGTCGTCTGAGTCGTCGAACGTGGCGGTGTACTCTCCGTTGCTGTCGGGCGTTTCGGTCGGGTGGCTGTCGGGTTCGGCCTTCAGCGTCAGCAGGAAATCGCGCACAGCGTGCAGGTCAACTTTCTCGTCAGCAATATCCTGATAAAAGTCGAGAGCGTGCTTGTACTTGAACCGCGTAATCATTTGAAGGATAACCTGGTCGTTCAGGTCGATTTTGATTTGCGCCACCTTGCGTTCGAGCATTTCGCGGCCCATTTCGGCGTGCTTGAACGTCTCTTCGTTGATGGCGCGGCGTATGCGGGCCTTGATGCGCGGGCTGACGGCGATGTTCAGCCACTCAAGGTTCGGCTTCTGCGATTTCGATGTCAGCACTTCAACCGTGTCGCCGTTGCTAATCTGATAGCGTATCGGCACAATTTTTCCGTTGATGCGCGCGCCCGTGCAGGTGTTGCCCAGGTTGCTGTGGATAGAGTAGGCGAAGTCGAGAATTGTGGCGCCCTGCCGCAGTTTGATGATGTCGCCCTGCGGTGTGAAGGCGAAGATGTTGGCGGCTTTCGGCTGCAGGCTCTTGTCGCCGATTTCGCTGTCGAACGAGCCGCTGTCTTTGCGCTCGAGCACGTCGCGGATGCTTCCGAGCCACTTGTCGTGCGACTCGTCCTTGCCCGATTCCTTATATTTCCAGTGCGCCGCGTTGCCTTTTTCGGCCACTTCGTCCATTCGGCGTGTGCGAATCTGGACTTCAACCCAGTGTCCGTCGGGGCCCATAACCGTTGTGTGCAGCGATTCGTAGCCGCTCGCCCGCGGTGTCGAAATCCAGTCGCGCAGACGGGTGGGGTTGGGCTGGTAAATGTTTGTTATTATGCTATATACGTTCCAGCAGGCTTCCTTTTCCTTCTCAGGCGGCACGCCGTCGAGAATGATGCGGATGGCAAACAAGTCGTAAATCTCTGATATATCGACATTTTGCTTTTTGATTTTGCCGTAAATCGAGTTCACCGATTTGGGCCGCCCTTTTATTTCGTAAGTGTATCCGTGGCCGCTCAACGATTCGTTAAGTGCTTCTGTAACAGTTTGTTTGAACCGACTGATGTACTCTTCGCGGCGGATTTTGGTCTCGTTCAGCGTGCGCGCGATGTTGTAGTACGTCTCTGGCTCGATGATTTTCAGCGAGATGTCTTCAAGTTCGGTTTTGATGTGGTAGAGCCCCAGGCGGTGGGCGATGGGTGCGTACAGAATGCGTGCCGTCTGTGCGATTTTCATTTGGCGTTCGGGCCCGTAGAGTTTTATCTGGCGGATTTTGTCGAGCGTGTCGGCCAGTTTGAGCAGAATCACGCGCACGTCTTTGGTGATGGTGAGCACGAGCGAGATGTAGTTCTCGCTGTTGAGTTGCAGTTTCTCTTTTTGCAGACGGCTGATTTTCAGCATTTCGCTGATGATGAACAACACCTGCGGCCCGAACTCGCTCTCAATCTGGCGGCTCACCTTTTCGTCGTTGATTGCCGTCTCGTGCAGCAGTGCGGCAATTATCGATATGTTGCTCTGGCTGATTTCTTCGGCAACAATCAGCGCCACCCGCAGAGCGTGGTTGTAGGCCTGTTCGCCCGTTTCGCGCACCGTGCCCGACAGCCATTCGCGGGCAAACTCGCACGCTTGGCGCACCTTCTGGGCGTCGCCGCCCCGTTGGTCAATCAGTCCAAATAATTGTTGCTCAAGTTCTTCCATATATCAACACAAACTGAAAACGCTAACACAAACACAAACCAATTCCGTGTTTTAAGTGTGTTCCGTGGTTATCAAAACTAAACAAAAAAAGCACCGATGCCGCAACCTTGATGCTTTTGTGAGAGTTTTTACGTTTATCGCTTATTTTCACTCGGAAAAAATCTACATTTGTTGTGATTAAATCAAACAACACTTAAAACAATTTTGAATTATGACTAAAAAACTCTTTCTAACAGTGGCTTTGTTTGCCGCAGCGGCAACAATGTTTGTGGCTTGCGGTGACAAAGATGATGACAACGAGCCTGAAATGGTTGATTTAGGGCTTCCAAGCGGAACCCTATGGGGCAAAATGAATATAGGTGCCAAAAAAGTTTGGGATAGAGGTGATTGTTATGCGTGGGGTGAAACCTTGCCCAAAACCGATTATAGTATGGAAACATATAAATATTGCAATGGCACTGACAGTTCGCTTACAAAATATTGTATCGATTCAAATTGTGGCAAAGATGGCTTCACAGATGCACTTACCACACTTGAATCCGCCGACGATGCCGCCAACGCCGCGTTAGGTGCAGGCTACTCAATGCCAACCAATGCGGATTGGGACGAACTCATCGCCAATGTTGTTTGGAAGTGGACATCAAACTACAAGGAACATAATGTAAGCGGTTTTATTGCCTACAAGGCAAAAAGCAGAGACCACAAGGGGCTGAAGATTATTGATGATGGTCCGTTAACGTCATTGTATTCTCTATCTGATGTTCATATTTTCTTCCCTTCAACTATAGAAGAGAGCGTATGGAAGGATGATATTAAAGCCGAAGGCCGTTATTGGTCGAGTTCAATCTTTGGACACAATCCGCTTATGGCATCGTTTTGCTACTTCGAGTACAATAGTTACGCTTTTTCATCTTACGGGCCAGGTTGTGGCGGTTTTTCTCGTTATGCGGGTTGCTCAGTCCGCCCTGTTAAGCGGCCGTAGAGCCACACCAAACGGCAATTATATCATAGCTATATGTTACACTTTGTTATTAAATCAAACTTTATTTAAAACTATTCTAATTATGAAGAAAAAACTAATTCTAACATTGACATTTATCGCTACAGCGGCTACAATGTTTGTGGCTTGCGGTGACAAAGATGACGACAACGAGCCTGAAGTGGTTGATTTGGGTCTTCCAAGCGGAACCTTATGGGCGAAAACAAATTTAGGTGCTCCCAATGCGTGGGATTTTGGCGATTATTATGCCTGGGGCGAAACCACGCCCAAGACCGATTACAGTTGGGAAACCTATAAATATTGCAATGGTACTGACAGCTCGCTTACAAAATATTGTTACGATTCAAATTGTGGCAAAGATGGCTTCACAGATGCACTTACAACACTTGAAATTGCTGACGATGCCGCCAACGCCGTGTTAGGTGCAGGCTACTCAATGCCTGCCGAAGCAGATTGGAAAGAACTCATCACCAATGTTGTTTGGTTGTGGATATCAAACTACAAAGAACATAATGTAAGCGGTTATATTGCTTACAAGGCAAAAAGCAATGACCACAAAGGAGTGTCGATTAATTATGACCAACCATTATTATCATTGTATTCTCTATCTGATGAGCATATTTTCTTTCCTTCAACTAAAACAAAAAACCGCTGGTCTAGCGATGATATAGTGGAAGCCCCTTATTGGTCAAGTTCGATTTCTGAAAACTATACGCTTGCCGCAGCGTGTTGCTTCTTCAGCTACAATAAAGATTATTATTATACTAGACCTGGTTATGGCGGTATTTCTCGAAATTTAAGAGCCTTAGTTCGCCCAGTTAAGCGGCCGTAGAGCCACAACAAACGGCAACATTTTCATAGCCATAGGTTACAAGCCTGTGGCTTTTTTTGTGAGAAACAGAATTTTTTAATGGACGATAGTCTTATTGAAATTTCATATCTTTACAACATAAAACAATACGAATATGACCACAGCCACACTATCGGGTCTGCTTGACTATCTATACGGAACGCTCACACCAAGCAATATGCGTTGGGTTGGCGAGCGTTTGATTGCACACGCCAAAGAAGAAGAGTTAAATCGGCTACGTCCTTTAACTATGGAAGAAATTGACAGTATGCTCGATGAAGCAGAAGCGGATTTCGATGCGGGCAATTACCTGACAAACGACGAAGTGTTTCATCATAGCAAATGACAATTCTTTGGCACAAGCGGGCGGCAGATGCGCCACATCAGGTTGAAGAGTATGTTTTATGCGCTTTCGGCGAGAAAGTGCGTTTTGAATTTATGAATGAAATTGAAAATGCGGTTCTCGCTCTGGCAGATAACCCAACCATTGGAAGAATTGACCCGCTCTTTGCTCATCGCAAACAAGAATACCGAAGCATTATTGTGCGTAAATTGAACAAAATCGTTTATTACGTTAAAGACGATGCCATTCATATTGCCGCTTTTTGGGACACGCGCAGAGAGCCTAAAAATCAGGCGATACAGACAGAGTAAGAATGAGTTTGCGCATTCGTGAACCAGCATAAAAAAAGCACCGCAGCCATAGCCACGGTGCTATTTATCATTATTAACGTCAAGCGCTTACAAGGCTTGGAACGGGAAAATCTTTGTCAGCCAGAAATAGCCAAGGATGAAGGCTACAAAGCCCACAATGGCGCCGATTTTGGCCATATCCTTCGTCTCAACCAAACCAGTCGAAGAAGCGATTGCGTTCGGTGGCGTCGAAATCGGGAACAGCATTGCAATTGACGCGCAGACGGCGATGAACGAAATCATTGCCTGTGTGCCGCCAAGAGCCATAAAGGTGTCGTGGCTTGCGGCTTCGGGCATACTCATTGCTTCGGCAATCACAATCAGAATCGGGATGAGCAGCGCAGCGGTGGCCGAGTTGCTGATGAAGTTCGAAAGGAAGTAGCAGACAAGGCCCGCAATGATGAACACCGCAACAACGCCCATTGTGCCGAACGGAATGGCTTCAATCAGCACTTTGGCAAGGCCTGTGCCCTGAAGGTCGGTGCCAAGGGCGAAACCGCCGGCAACCAGCCAGAGCACTGTCCAGTTGATTTCCTTGATGTCTTCTTTGGTGAAGATTCCGCAGCAGGTGAGCACAGCCAACGGGATGAGAGCCACCACGTTAGAGTTGATGCCTGTGAGTTTCTCGGTTGCCCACAAAAGGATTGTGCCGATGAATGTGCACCAAACCACAATGGTCTTCCAGTCGCTCTTGCGGTCGCTCTTTTTGATGTCGAGCACCACTTCTTTCGACTTGAACGGGAACAGAACCTGCAGCATAACCCAGGCAAACAGAATCATAATAATCACGAACGGAATCATACGCAGCGCCCACTCGCCGAACGAAACGTCGAGACCAGCGTCGCCAAGGAATTTCACGGCAGTGGCGTTAGGCGGTGTGCCGATAGGTGTGCCGATGCCGCCAAGGTTGGCAGCCACAGGAATAGCCAGCGAAAGGCCGATTTTTCCTTTGTCGTCTGATGGCAGAACAGCAAGCACAGGTGCCAGGAAAGCCAGCATCATAGCGGCGGTGGCGGTGTTGCTCATAAACATTGAGAAGACGGCGATTACAACCAGGAAGCCCAGCAGCACCCATTTCGGTTTTGTGCCGAAAGGTTTCAGCATTATGCGGGCCAGTGTAACGTCGAGTCCGTATTTCGATGCCATAATTGCCAGCACGAATCCGCCAAGGAACAGCATAACAACAGGGTCAGCGAATGCCGACATAATTTTGGTGTAAACCACCAATTCGCCTGCTTCGGGTGTGCAGAAGTAGCCGATGCCTTTGTTCGAGACGGTCAGCAGCGACAGCACAATCACCAGCACTGATGTTGTCCAGTTCGGAATTGGTTCGAAAATCCACAGAAGTGCTGCAAGAATGAACATTGCAATCACGCGTTGTTGAACCAGAGTCAGAGCATCAATTCCGTAGAACGATGTCGGGACGCACCAGGCAATCAGGAACAAAGCAAACGGAATCAATAACTTAATTAACTTTTTTGTGTCCATTTTAAAGTTGTTTTTTTTGTTATTAATAATGCATTCGCAAAATGAGCCGCAAAGGTAAAATTTTAGCCGACAACGCGAACCGATTTTTCGTGGCCGATTTTAAATAAGTGGAATACTTAAATGGACGACGGACAGGATTGGTGAATCGGTGAATTGTTTAATCGGTGAACCAGTGAATTGTTTAATCGGTGAATCGTAATTCCTAAATCCTAAATCCTAAATCCTAAATCCTAAATCCAACACCTGGTACCCAACCTAGCACCTAATCCAACTTGTGCCTAATCGTCACCATTCCGTCTGCCAAATTTGCCACAATCGACATTTTTTGGCAGAGCGACCAGGTTTGCACGTTGTTTGCACAATGCCGCGCGAGCTCGTCCAGCTATGATATTTCATAACCGAACAACTCGATTGTTTTATGTTTAACTTAAAATAGTGGAGGTTCAAATTATGAAAGCTGATGGAATCAAAAAGCCAAAACTGAATCAGGCCAAGCACCACAAACACGTGCCTGCCTATGCAGCAAAAGAGGCTGCCGAAACGTCAGAAAGCAGAAAGATGAAATAGTCTTTCGTGTGATTGAGTTTGGGGCGGGAGTGTTGGTCAGACCAGCGGCTTCCGCCTTTTTTTGCGCAATTTGCAAAGGATTCAGCAAGCAGGTTGCTTAAAATTTGTTACCCCAATGTTTTCTGGCCTGCGTTATTTGCGTTTTGAACGAACGCTTTTCCGCCACAGCCAGGCAACCAAAGCCACCGTAAGCACAAGGGTTATAAGTTCGGCCAGCGGAACGGCAAGCCATAGACCATTGGTGCCGATTATCGGCGGAAGCGTAACAAAGCAGACCGCCACCAGAACCACGCCGCGCAGAATCATTATCAGGTTGGCAACTCTCATTCGCTCAATGCTTTGGAAGTAGCCGATGCACGAAATGTTGAGCGCCAGAATCATAAAACCTGCCGAAAAAAGTTTCACACCGTGAGTGGCGTAACTGTGGGCTTGCGTGCCGCGCTGCAGAAATGCGGTTACTATCGGCTCGCCGAACAAACCAAGCAGCAGCATTGCCGCAAGGCCGCACACAGCCGCCGTGCCAAGACTCACCACAAAGGCGCGGCGCACACGGTCGGGGCGGTTGGCGCCAAAGTTGTAACTGATGATGGGCTGCGCCGACTGCGCCACCGAGTTGTTCACAATAAACACTATCGGAAACAGATAGCAGATGACGCTGAATGCCGCTACGCCGTCTTCGCCCAAATATTTGAGAAACATATAGTTGCCAGCAATCATCATTGTGGATACTGCAAACTCGCCCACAAACCCCGAAAAGCCGACACGCAACATATAGCCAGTGTTGCGCAGCGTTAGTCGCAGACTTAACAGGTTGGCTTTCAGTCGATATAAACGCAGAACCTTGACGCGCCGCAGCATATACCAGCCCACAATGGCTGCACCAATCAGTCCGCCAATGTCGGTGGCGAGAGCAGCGCCCATCAGTCCCCAACGGCAGCCGAAAATGAACACATAGTCGAGTGCAGCGTTGACAAGAGCGGGGATAATATTTGCCATCATTGCAAAGCGCGGCGAGCCGTCGAGACGAATGACAAACAATCCGATGGTCTCGATAATGGTGAAAAGGCAGGTGGGAATGAACCAAAGATAGTACTGACGGCACATTGGCAAAAGGTGCTCGGTGGTGCCTAAAAGTCGCAGTATCTGATTGGACGCCAAGTACATAATTGCGCTTGCGCCGATGGCGATGCACCCCGATACCATAAAAGCCTGTGTAATGTTGATACGTGCGGCTTTGGTGTTGTTTTTTGCCAGATGGATGGCGCCAACCACCGATGCGCCAATGGCGAACATCATTCCCGTGCCCGAGAATAGCATCATCAGCGGCCCCACCAGATTGACGCACGCCAAGCCGTCGCTACCCACGCCGCGCCCGATGAAAATGCCGTCGGTGAGAATGAAGGCAATGCTGAAAACCATTCCCAAAAGGGTGGGAAAGAAGATGCTGCTGAACAACTTGGCAATGTTCTCACTCTCAAAATCGATGCTGTCGCGATTGTCCATTGAAGGGGGGTAAAAGTTTAAAGTTTAGAAGTTTAAAGTTTAGTGGGTAAAAAAGGGACAACAGACAACGGACTTCAGACAACAGACAAGAATTGAGTAATGAGTAATGATTAATGTGTAAAGTGTAATGATTCGTAATTCTCTAATTCTCTAATGCCTAGTGCCTAGTGCCTAGTGCCTTTTATCCAACACCTAACACCTGAACTTCCTATCCCACAATCTTCCGTCCAACCTTCGTCTTCAGCAGCAGATTGAACAGGAACGGCTGCACGGTGTAGGCGATGACCACTGTCGATGTCATTCCAACAAGCGTGGCAAAGCCGATTGACGCGATGGCGGGGTGCGTGGCGAAGATGAGCGACGCAATGCCCACAATCAGCACAAAGGCCGAAAAGACGATGGCCGTCTTGTGGAACATTAGCAGGTTGCCAGCGTTGCCGCGCGCGCGGTTCAGCAGACCGTCCATTATGAAGATGCTGTAATCGACACCGATGCCGAAGATGAACGTCGATATGACAATGTTTATCAGATTGAATTGCAGGCCGCAAATGCCCATTACGCCGAGCGTGATGTACCAACTCATAACCATTGGCAGGAAGGCGATGGCGGCCAGCAGCAGCCGTCTGAACGACAGCAGCAGCACAATGAACACAAACAGCGACGAGATGCCCAGCACAAGGTTGAAATCGTCGTTGAGCAGTTTCACCATATTGCCAGTGTAGTAGAACGGGTCAACAACCACAGTATGTGGCAGTTGCGTGAGCAAATCGTTGTTGCGGGCCACGTTTTCGGCGGGCGCTTTCACTTGCGTGAACACCATATACGAGTCGCCAACCTTCTCAACAAGGCTCGAAATCAGGCCGTTAGGCAGCGCTTCTGCTTCGTAGATTGATGCGGGCTGATAGTCGGCGTCAATCATATCGAAGAACGGTTGGAACATTTCCGCCTTGATGCCGCGCTTTTGTCCAGCCTGCGCAATCAGTTGTTTTACAGACTCTTTCCGTTCGTCGGTCCAGTAGCGGTTCCAGCAGTCGATGCGGCGCTGCTGCTCGGCGAAGGGCAGAAGCAGGTTCGACGCCTTGCTGTAGCCGCGGATGTCGCCCGTGGCGGCCAGCGAGTCGCACGTGCGTGCCAGAGTGCGGTTGTAGAGCAGGGCAGAGTCAAGGTCGGGCGATGTGACGGCGTAGTAAGTTGTTGAAAATCCGTTGTTTGTCTTTTCGGCATAGAGTTGGCTCGACTGCATAACCTTCGGCTCAAAATAGCCGATGTTCTTCAGGTCGGAATCGAAAGTGACGCGCCTTGACATTACAATGCAGATGGCAAACACCGTGGCTATCAGCCCGATAAACCACCCGACGCGCTCAAACTCGAAACTGTTGAACCGCTCAAGAATGTTGAAGGCGCGGGCCGATTTGCGGTTGCGCTCGGGGCGGAAGAACTGCGGCAGAAAAATCAGGCAGAACCCCGTCGTGCCCACCATTCCAAGCGATGCGAACATTCCAAAGTCGCGCAGCAGCGGCGATTTGGTGAGCAGCAGCCCCACAAACGCGCCAATGGTTGTGAGCGTGCCCAGAAGCACGGGGCGAGTCTGCTCGCGCAGCACCCGTTCGGGGTCGCTAACATACTTATAATGAGTGATTACGTGCAGACAGTAACTCAACGCCACGCCCAGCACAATGGCCCCGATTCCGAGCGCCATAAGCGACATTCGTCCCTGAATCAGATAAACGGCGCAGAGCGCGAAAGCCATACCGTAAACTATTGGTACTATGAGCATTGGCAGCGTCGATTTGTTGCGCATACACAGCAGCAGCGCCACGCAGATGAGCAGCAGCGAGAGCCCCATTGTGAGCATTAGGTCGGCCTTGATTTGCCGCGAGTTGAACACGCTCTGAATGGGCGCGCCGTGGAAAAGCACGTCAACACCAGGGTGCGACAGCCGCAGCGCCGCAATTTCGGCTTCAATCTTGTTGGCCAGACGGGTGCCCGTTTTCGAGTCGAAAGCCACAAAATTCGGTGTCAGCAGGGCGATGGCCACGGTGCTGTCGGGCGATGCCAGATGGCGGTCAACCAGCGTGAAACTGCCCGCACCGCTGTTGCCGCCTTTGCCTAACGCGTTGATTGCCAGATTGCGGAACCCAACGGGGTCGTAGGGCACAAGGTAACTGTAGGCCAGTTCGTCGCCCGACATTATCAGCGCCAGATTCTCGTCCATTTGCCGCTCAATGTTCTCTTTGCCCAGCATTGAGTCGATGACCGCGTAGTAGGTCGAATCGATGAACGCGGGCACATTTTCAACGGCAAACGTGGCGGCGTTCATAATCATTTCGTCGTCAATCCGATAGAACAGGTCGCGGACGTCGTTGTCGGTGGCGTCGTGCTCAAGCAGCGAGTCGGCAAACTCGTCGCAAGCCTCAAAAAGTTCGTCGATGGCCGTGCTGTCGTTGTTGGCCACAAACTGTACAAAAATGCGGTCTTTTATCTGCAACTGACTGAAAACCAGCCCTTCCGATTTCGACGGGTCGACGCCAGGAAGCAGTTTCGAGATGTCCTCTTCATATTCCATTCGGCTGCCCACAAGCGCAAAAACGCTGAAACTCAACAACATTGTCGCGTACATTACCACGCGGTGATTCTTGAAAAACCGATATATGCTGATTGTCAGATTTGTCATTGCTGTTCAAGAATTAAAAGACCTTTGAATGTGATGTAAGTTGTTGATTCATTGAATATTGATGCGACAGTCTGCCAGCCGTCTGCCGTCTCTTCGGTTTTCACCGAAACGGTGAGTTCGGGCGTGCCGTCGGGTGTAATCATTGCAGGCATTTTGCATTGTGCCATTGTCCTGATTGTCAGTTCTTTGCCCACAATTCGCTCGGCGCATTCTTTCATAATCTGCAAGTTGCAAACGCCAGGCGACACCGCCTTCTCGGGGAAGTGCCCCTTGTAAATCTCGTGTCCGCCATTCAGCCTGATGCGGAAAAGCGTTGCGCCGCTTTCACTGTCGGTGCTTTGCGATGTTATTGTGTAATAGTCTTTTAGAAGCATTTTGCTAAAGGTTTAGATGTTTAGAGTTTAGAAGTTTAGTTTTTTGCTCAAAAATCCAAATTAAAGAAAAAAGCCCAAATCACTGAATTCGGGCTGTATCAAACAACACGGCAAATGTATGGATTAAAATTGTTTGCGCAAAAAGGATTTTGTTTGGTGTCAGTTGGATGAAATTTTAGTTTTTTTAGTATAATTGCAAACGAAACAATGGTTGAATAAAATGTCATACAGCGAGTTAGCACAATTGGAACTGATGGATGCTTTGAACAATATCAGCACTGAAGCCGAATTGAATGAGTTCAAGGATATGGTGGCGCTATTTTTTGCACAAAAGGCACAAAAGGCAATTGACGCGATGTGGGACAATGGCGAAATCGACGAGAACACCATAAACCAATGGGGCAACGAACATATGCGCACCCCTTACCGCTATGCGACGCATCGTTCTTGACACGAATTGTCTGTTGCAGACACTTCCGACGCGAAGCCCATACCATAAGATTTGGTCTGAAATATTGTGTGGCCGTATATGCTTGTGTGTCAACACAGACATACTGAACGAGTATGAAGAAATTCTTGCGTCAAAAACTACCTACGAGATAGCACACAATGTGGTTGAAGTTATTGCCCGTCTGCATACTACCGTGTATCAGGACGTTTATATCCATTTTGGCTTGATAAAACAAGATGTTGATGATAACAAGTTTGTTGATTGTGCTGTAGCCGCCAATGCTGAATACATTGTCTCAAACGATTCTCATTTCAGCATTCTCAAAGAGATTGATTGGCCAAAATTGGAAGTCATAACCATAAATGATTTTGCGAGACAGATTAATGCAGATAATTGAGATTATTCAAATAAACTTCCTTGTATTGGCTGATTAGATAGTTTTTTTGCTGTTTTAAATGCTTTTTCAATTGTATTTTCGCCAATTCCATCAAATCTCAATAGTTGGCTCATTGCATATATGTTTTGATTGTTAAGTGCATCCTTTATTTTCTTGACATATAGCGGTTTTATACCGCTTTTTTTTGACAATTCATTTTCGTTTGTGGTTAGCCAAAAGTTTTTAAAACTAATGAATAGGTCATCGTTTGCTGTTGGGTCATATTTGTATATTTCAACTTTAATGTCATCGCATTTTGACAGATATTTTTCCATTGTTGCAAGTGAAATGTTTTCGTCTATTCCACCATTGCTTGCCCCAAGCATAGGAAAAGCAATGGATGTTATCTGTTTCTCGTGATATGTCTCAACGAATTTTTGAAGACCTTTTTCTAAATATTCCACCTTTGAAGGGTATTTCCAGTGAAATTTTGTTGGGAAATTAAGAATCCATTTGTCAGGTGCTTTGAAAATCCATAATGTTCCGATTTGGATAAGGCGGTTTTTACATAGTTCCACGTATTTCTCACACATTTCGGGATAACGTAAGCGGTACTCAAAAGCGACACCTTTGCCCATTACGCCAACACAATTAATGGTGTTGACAAGTGTTTGACAATTAGATGTGAAAATATTTCCTTTAATAACTTCTATCATAGCATATTAGTATTACAAATTTAGGATTTTCTATTATTCAAAAAATAAACTTTTAGTCACTTCGACATCAATGTTTCTTATTTGGAAATTAGAAACAACTTTTTGTGTTTCAGTATTAAAGACGTGTATTCTTTTCAAGAATGAAAGTTCAATTTTATCTGGAATTAACACTTCTGCGCATTTCTTTCTTTTTCCATCTTCGTAATCATTCCACCATTTGTCATTGATACATTTCCAATTCAATTTATTCAAATCGTTTAAATCCGAATAGAATTGAGTTCGTGAATTATATGTTGCTGTTGTATGTACTGATGCATTTCCGTCGGTGAATATGACATTCTCTTTTAGAAATACTAATTGGGAAAATTCAAGGATGACAATATTATTTTGTATGTCCTTACGGTAATAAAGCATAGGGTTTTTCGGATTAAAATACAAAGGGACATAGTCGTGAATAGGTCTATTATGAATAGGTTCATTATGTGAACGCCTGACGTTGACATCATTATTTGCTATGTCGGTCTGCAAATAATTATTATTCCTTGCTTGTGTATGAGATAGTAGCCCATTGCTTAAAATTGATGCAAGATTGTCAATGTGAGTCATATGATATAGGCCAGTTATTCCATATTGTTCGCATATTGAGATAACACGATTTTCTTTTCCTTTTCTTTCGCGTTTTTCTTTTTCTATTCGTTCTCGTTTTTCCTTATTAATCAAATCAAGCATTTCTTCTCTATCAAATCCTTTGAATAGACTGATATAGGTGATGAGCGGGTGCTTATATTTGTTCTTTTTTATGATTTTTTTACAAACTTCAAATAGTTGCTTGTTTTCTGTCTGAATATCAATAATCACGATATGCCTATTTTTTAATTTAGGATAATAGTCGTAGTCTTGAGAATCTTCAGATATGCTATTAAATATTTCGTCAACAGATTGAATGTTAAATAATTCCTTATAATGGTAATAAAAACTTTGTGCAGTCCAATTACTGTTGTTTGTGCATAAATAAACAGACAGTTGATATTCTTTGTTAAGTTGGCAAATGAAGTCCTTTATTTTGTCATAAACTGATGATTTATAACACATCTTGCATTTTTTGAACTGGTCAATGTCGTTTGTATTGTTTTGTTTGATATCTTGAAAGTCGGAATAATCCAAGTCGTTCTCTTTACAATATGACCCAGCAAAAAACTGCCATATTTTATATGTTCCGTCTAATTCATTACCATCTTCGTCAGTTTTGGTAAAAGGTACGTTGTAATGATACCATCCAAAATTACGTAAAGTGTTTTTGAATATTTGATAGCATTTATCTGTATATGTCAGCTGTTCTTTTTCCCATAGGTTAAACTCTTTGGCTGTTTTAATGGCATTTTCATAATTCTTAATTTTATATTCATTGGATACAGTTACACTTTTTGAGATATTGGGATATAATGTTTCCCATTTTTCCAAACCGATAGGATAAGTCTCTTTAATCTTTCTGTATTGTATTTCGGTCTCTATTCTTCTACGTTCTTTTTCTTGTATTTCCCTTTCTTTATCATTCCAAAAGTCAGTTGATTGGTTAATAATATCTCTTAATACAGAATTAGATGCTTTGGATATGCTAATGAATCTGCTGCTGATATAATCACTATAAGCCAATGGGTATTTATTCTTTATTTCATTACATTTCTTATGTAAACGGTTGTTGTTTGCATTATGAATTATGATTATCATCACAACTATAATCGTAATTGTTATAATAGTATAAATAAATCCCATTTTTCCTCGCGTTTATGGCGTCTGACTTATCGGGTTTCAGCAAATAGGCAATCGTGGGGAAGCAAAAAGCGTGGGTAGAATTTTACTCACGCTCCAGAGGCTATGGTAATTGCCTGTAATAGTTGATAATACGTCCTCCCAAAACGCAGACGTACGCTGGCTTTTCACAACTATTACATTCGTTACTTTTTTGAATTTGCTAGATTCCTGAAGCAGTGCTGAATGGAAAAGCAAACGCTTTGATTAATAATGTGTTATTTTAAGTTTACTTCATTGTGTTTTATTCGGTTTAAATCATATTTCGACTACAAACTTACTAAAAAATGGCTATGCCGCTATTCGGCATATTGTGTAATTCATTTCAAAATAGTTGAAAATAGCCGTTTTACTCTCGAATACGAATAATTAAAGCAAAACATTGTAATTATTGCTTGTATACAGAATAAGGCCGAAGGCCTGACATAATATAGACGGGGGTGTTAACCCCCGTAAACTCATACGCAAACCATTAGAACCCCGAAGGGGTGAAATCTTTTTTTGTGTCGCCCCGTCGGGGCTTAATTTGTGAGTGTGGCATTTTTGCAGTGGTTTGCACCACTGCCTGTGTTATGTCGTCCTTTCAGGACTAATATACGTGTTGTTTACCCCAACACCCAACACCCAACACCAACTACTTATTATCCATAAACAACTTAATACTGCATTCGGCAACAGTTTGGCCGTCGACGGTTGAGCGGGCGCTCATAAGCAGTACGTTCATCACTTCCTGAACAATGGCGATTCGGGTTTCAATCATCGAGCCGACAGCGGGTAACGAGTTGATTGTCAGTTTTTTGATTTCGCCAATGAAGCCTAAAACAACTTTCTCGCCCGACTGTAGGGCGTTGTATCCTGCAAAGGCTGCCGCCGATTGTGCAATGTGCTCAATCAGGCCAGGTTCGGTCAGGTGGTTGTTTTTGCAGAAGATATTGTCGGCCAATATTTTAAGCCCTGTTTCGGCATCGGTTTCGGTGGCGCCGAAAAAGTGGCTCACCATAACAATGGGCGGGCGTTGCGGAATAAGTTTCGCAATGTCATCACCTTGAAATAGAGCGGTTTTCATTGGCGGAATGATTGAAAAATCGGTTTATTATAATGCACAAAAGCAGAAATACACGGAAACATTTCCGTGTTTTTCGTGCTTTCTGTGGTTAGATTTTGCGGCGCTTGGTTATGCCATCCGCTCGAAAACGAAGTCGTAGAGCAGCCCGAATGTCTTGACGCTTGCCAGTTCGGTGCCTTTGATTTTAACGCCGAATTCTTCCTCAATGAGCGCAACCATATCGACAAGGCTCAAACTGTCGAGATTGAGTGTCGATTTAATGTCGGCATCGGGGGTGATAACGCTTTGTTCAACTTCGAATTCATCAGCCAAAACTTGGTTGATTTTTGCGATAAGTTCTTGTTTTTCCATATTTTATATTTTTAGTTATAAGTTTTTCGAGTTTAAAGTTTAACAAGTTTAAAGTTTTGCGCTTTGCTGTTGATAATGTTTGGTTTATGAGTCGTCTCAACAATCTCAACCTTCTAAACTTTTCTCAACATTCTTCTTTACTCTTTACACATTACTCAGTTTTAATTCTTCAACGCGTTCAGCATATAGTCATACAACTGCGAGAAAACCTTCATATGCGCGTATTCGCCCGACGGAATTTTCACACCAAACTCGTATTCAATTACCGCAATCATATCCACTGCATCCAAACTGTTCAGCATCAGTGTCTCTTTAATGTTTGCTTCAGGCTTAATCTTCGCCACGTCAACCTCAAATTCCTGAGCCAGAATATTATTAAGTTTACTTATTAGTTCTGTACTTTCCATCGATTTTTATCAGTTATTCACGCATTCAATCCTTCAATCCTTCATCCCGATAGCTATCGGGACTTCAATCCTTCAATCAATGTTTCTGACAATCAGCGTTGCGTTGGTTCCGCCAAAGCCGAACGAGTTCGACAGGAACGTGTTGAATTTCTTTTCGATACGTTTGTCGGGAATCAGCAGTTTGGCTGAGTCCTCGTCGGGATTTTCAAAGTTGATATTGGCGGCAATGAAGTCGTTTTTCATCATCAGCATCGAGTAGATGACCTCGCTTGCGCCAGCCATCCACATTTCGTGGCCAGTCTGCGATTTGGTCGAAGTTACCTCAATGCGGCGGTCGCCGAAGACGTTGTAGATGGCCTTAGCCTCTTGTGCGTCGCCAACGGGCGTCGAAGTGGCGTGGGCGTTGATGTAGCCGATTTCGTCGATGTTGATTCCCGCCAGGCGGATAGCCATTTCGAGCGATGCCGTCGGGCCAGCCACGTTAGGTGTCGAGATGTGGTCGCCGTTCGACGAGAAGCCGTAACTCAGCACCTCGGCCAGAATGGGTGCGCCGCGCTTCACGGCGTGCTCATATTCCTCGATAATCACCGTTGCCGCGCCGCCGCCAGGAACCAGTCCGTCGCGGTCGCGGTCGAATGGGCGTGAAGCCCGTGTGGGGTCGCTCTCGCGGACAGAGAAGGCACTGATGCCGTCGAAACTGCCGATAGAGAAGGGGTTAACCTCTTGTGCGCCGCCGCAGACAACCATATCCTGCAGGCCGTTGCTGATGAGCAGTGCGCCCAAGCCGATTGCGTGCGAGCCGCTTGCGCAAGCGCCCGACACCGTCAGGTTGATGCCGCGCAGTTTGAAGATGCACGACAGGTTCATTGTCACCGTCGAGTTCATTGATTGGAAAATGGCGCCCGAACCCACCAGCGTGGTGTCTTTTTTGGCGCGCATTGTGTCAACGGCCTTAACCACAGGGTCGGCGCTGCTGTCGTTGCCATACATTAGGCCAACTACGTGACTGTCAAGATAATCTTGGTCGATTTTCGCGTTTTTCAGCGCTTCGGCCGTGGCCACGTAGGCATACAAGGCCTGCTCAGGCATATAAACGCGTTGGTTGCGGCTCAAGACGCCCTTCAGGTCGGGTTTCTCAAGATAGGCGGTCAGCGCCGAGCGGAAGCCCATTTCCTTGCGCACGGGGTCGAAGACGATGCCCGATTTTCCATTGTATAGCGATTCGCGCACCTCGTCAAGGTTCTTGCCGATGCACGAGTAAATTCCCATTCCAGTTATAACAACTCTTTTCTTCATAATTCTATGCTGTTTGAACGGCCTGCCTCATAGCGGCCATATTTGTTTTGTATTTGTCTATTGTGTTGATAATCTGATAAAAATACTTTGCGTTTGACGATTGTTTGTCGGCTTTCAGGTCGATAGTGGTGTTGAGCAGGCCGCGTACGCTGTCGCACATACGCTCAAACTCGTCGAGCACCTCGAACAGATTCTGTTGGTTCAGCCGATAGTAATGACGACGGCCTCCCTCGACTGTTACAACCGCCACGCGCCCTTCGGCCACCAGACGGCGCAGCACCACGCTTGCCGAGCCCTTGCTGATTTGCAGTCGGCTTGTAATCTCGTCGAACGACAACTCCTCGCAGTCCGACACCGACAACAGCCCGATAATCCGCCCCGCAATGGGTTGGAAGCCAATCGAACCGAAGTACGAGCCAAATTTGTCTATCAACTGGTCTTGTTTTTGTTTGTTTTCGTTGTCCTGCATCTGCCGACGTTTGAAAATTGAGCCACAAAAATAGTATTTTTTGATTTGTTTAATCGCGATTGAACAAAAATCGTATGGCAGAATAACAATGCGGTTTGTTAGATGGCTGATTGGTAATTTGTTGTAACTTTTTCCCTGATGTTGAAAAAAAACAAAGCCACAAACGATAACCTGCACGGCAATTGTGCGTAGATGCTACATTATTATTTCTTATTAATATGAACATCAAACATCACATTTTAGGCGCTGCCGCGATGATACTCTCGGTTGCCGCCGCCAACGCTCAGGACTCTATTGCTCCTGTCGATTCCAATTTCTACATTTTCCTCTGTTTCGGCCAGTCGAATATGGAGGGCCAGGGCACGATAACCGCCGCCGATAGGAATGTCAGCGACAAGTTTCAAGTTTTGAACACGACCGAATGCAATGGCGGTCTGTACAAATGGCGCACTGCCGTTCCACCGCTGGCGCATTGCCAAGGCGCAGGCTTGGGACCTGTTGATTACTTCGGGCGTCTGCTCATTGATTCAATTTCACCGCACAACCCCGATATCCGCATTGGTATTGTTGATGTGGCTGTTGCCGGATGTTCAATCGAGCTTTTCGATACCACTGGCAACAAAGACGTTACGTATGCCCAAAAGCAACAAAGCTGGATGACCGACCGAATTAAAGCCTATGGCGGGCGGCCGTATCTGCGATTGCTTGATGCGGCCCGCGAAGCGCAGAAATACGGCGTTATCAAGGGTATTCTTCTGCATCAGGGCGAGACTAATAACGGCGACCAGAAATGGCCGGAAAATGTTAAAACCGTTTATGACCGTCTTATTGGCCAATTGAATTTGAAAGCTGAAGAAGTGCCATTGCTCGTCGGCGAAGTGGTTACCACTAAAGCCGGTGGCGTGTGCGGTGCGCATAATGCTGTTATTGCCAAAGTCCCTAATGTGATTCCAAACTCTTATGTGGTTTCTGCAGCCGATTTGGAGATGAGTACCGCTGATGGTCAGAATGTTCATTTCACAGCAAACGCTTATCGCGCATTCGGCAAACGTTACGCAAAACAATGGTTGCGCAGTGCTGGCTACACCATAAACGAATTGCCTGACACCGTTATAGAAAGGGACAAAACCGTTTGTGACAAGTATAGTTTCAATGGAAAAACATACACTTCGAGCCAGCAGCTGAAAAAGACCGATGTGCTTGAGAATGACCAAAAACAGATTACCTTAATCAATCTGACCGTCAACAAAGGCTCGAAAACCACACTCGACCCCGTAACAGCTGAAACTGAATACACCTGGCCTGTCGATGGCAAGACATACACTGAAAGTCAGACTCTTAAATTCAAGGGCAAAACCGCCAATGGCTGCGATAGCACCATCACCTGCAAGTTGACTATTACAGCGGTAACTGAAATCGGAGAAACCGCTGCTGATGAGCAAGTTGCGATTTATCCCAACCCAGCCACCGATGTTCTCAACATCAGTGTTCCGGCTTGCGCTACCGGCCTTGGCAGGATTGCAATCTACACATCGGCTGGCGTTGAGGTTATTTCAACCGATTTTGTTTCGGAGCTCGAATCGTTCGATGTTTCAAATTGGAGCAATGGCGTTTATATGGTTTGGGTTACCGATGCCGAAGGTAACGTCTGGACGGGCAAGTTCGTGAAAAAATGATGATTTATAACTGAGTAACAAGCCAAAGGGCCGCTCGGAAATGAGCGGCTTTTTTTTGCAAATACTATACAAAAACAATCTTGCAGAGTCTTTTTTTAGTTAAAAACAATCTTGGAGGGGGGGGGGGCTATTATAAAAAACTTGGGCATCATCTATTGTCCGATTCAAAAAATAAGAATCTTTCTGTCTGATGAATAACGAAAACTAAAATTATCCGAGTCCTTATCGCCATTGTTATAAATGCTCTCTCTATTTATTGATATATAGTCGATTTCATCATAATTCAAATCACCGTTCTTCTCGAAATAATTACAAAAAGCGACAAAACGATAGTAATTTAAAACATTCTCATTATTGCTGTTAAACAATACACGGAAAGAAAAAAACAGAGGTCTTTTAGGTTCATTGTTTATATACCAATGTGCGCCTGACCGAAGAAAAATATAAGAACTGTCATTTATCTCTATTTCCATTTTTATCGTTGTTACAGTTTTAGTAGATTTCTCTTTGGATTTTTCTTCCGTTGATTCAGAATATTTGGAGTAGGCAAGAACAAGCATCGCCTTTTGGATTTCTTGGTTGAGTTTCGCTCGTACTTTTCTGTTGCTGAGGTTTTCAATATTCGATTCCTTGAGTTTGAGGTTTTGGGCGTTCAGGTTTGTTGTGCAAAACGAACTGATTGTCAGTAGAATAAAAAGTAAAGTGCGTCTCATAATATATAAGAATTCAATTTTCTATAAATTTTCTTGCAAATTTTATTCCAATTTCTCGCAAAGCGATACCCTATTTGGACGTTAGAGCAAAATCATTCTCTCATTCACACCTTCAATCCATCAATTATTAATTTATCTTTGCCTAAACGCTAAAACAAACCGAATATGAACATCAAATCATTAGCAATTATGGCATTAGCAGCAACAGCCGCAGCGTGCAGCACGGGCGACGGACCGATTATCGGCCGCAGCCAACTGAAAATCGAGAACCGACGGATGTCGCCCGAAGCCTTGTGGGCACTTGGGCGCCTGGCCGACGCGCAAGTTAGTCCCGACGGCACGCGTGTGCTCTACGGCGTCACCTACTACAGCGTGGAGCAGAACAAGAGCAACCGCGAGATTTTCGTTGTCAACACCGACGGCACCGACAACAAGCAGATAACCCTTTCGGCCAAGAGCGAGTACGGCGCCAAATGGGTTAAGGGTGGCAGCCGCGTGGCTTTCCTTTCTTCGGAGAGCGGCTCGATGCAGGTTTGGGAGATGAACCCCGACGGCACCAACCGCACGCAGGTGACCAACCACGAAGGCGGTGTTTCCGACTTCCTTTATGCGCCCGATGACTCAAAAATCCTTTTCATTGCCGATGTCAAATACGGCCAACGCACGGTCGATGTCTATCCCGACCTGCCAAAATCGTCGGGGCGGATAATCGACGACCTGATGTTCAAGCACTGGGACGAGTGGGTTGAGACTGTTCCGCACCCGTTCCTGGTTGATTACGATGGAGTTAACTCTGCCAACGAACGCGACATTCTTGAAGGAGAACCGTATGAGTGTCCAATGAAGCCGTTTGGCGGCGTGGAACAGATTGCCTTCTCGCCAGACAGCAAGACCATTGCCTACACCTGCCGCAAAAAGACAGGCCTTGAATACGCAATATCAACAAATTCAGATATTTACCTTTACGATATCGCTGCAGCGAAAACCGTCCGCAACCTGACCGAAGGGATGATGGGCTATGACATTAACCCCGCTTTCTCGCCCGACGGCACGCTGATGGCCTTCCAGAGTATGGAGCGTGACGGCTGCGAGTCGGACAAGAACCGCCTGATGGTCATTGAGTTAGCCACAGGCCAGCGCACCGATGTGAGCGAAGGCTGGGACCAGAGTTGCGAGCAGTTTGCCTGGAGCGCCGACGGCAACAGCATTTACCTAATCAGTTGCCAGCACGGCACGGTACAAATCTATAATGCCGACATTAAATCGAAGATGTTCAAACAGATAACCACAGGCCAGCACGACTACGAATCGGTTGCCGTGGCAGGCGACAAACTGGTGGCCGTCCGCCACTCAATGAGCGCGCCGAACGACATTTACGTGGTTGACCCCGTCGGCGGAAGCCAGCAGCAGATAACCTTTGAGAACAAGCCGCTACTCGACCAGATGGACTTTGGCCGCGTTGAGGAGCGCTGGATGCCCACTGTCGATGGTCAGCAGATGCACGTGTGGGTTATCTATCCGCCAAAATTCGACCCGAAAAAGAAATACCCGACTCTGCTCTACTGCGAGGGCGGTCCGCAAAGTCCTGTGAGTCAGTTCTGGAGTTACCGTTGGAACTTCCAGATAATGGCCGCCAACGATTATATTATTGTGGCGCCCAACCGCCGCGGCCTTTACGGCTTCGGCAGCGAGTGGCTCGAGGAGATTAGCGGCGACTACGGCGGCCTGTGTATGCAGGATTATTTCACGGCTATTGACACCTACAGCAAAGAGCCTTGGGTTGATACCGACCATTTGGGCTGCGTGGGCGCAAGTTTCGGCGGATATTCAGTTTACTGGATTGCAGGCCACCACGAGAAACGCTTCAAGGCCTTCATTGCCCACGACGGAATGTTCAATTTTGAGCAGCAATATCTTGAGACCGAAGAGATGTGGTTTGAGAATCACGACATTGGCGGTCCGTTCTGGGACAAAAGCAACGAAGTGGCACAACGCTCGTACGCCAACTCGCCGCATTTGTTTGTGGATAAGTGGGATACGCCTATTCTTTGTATCCACGGCGAGAAGGACTACCGTATTCTGGCTTCACAGGGAATGGCGGCCTTTGCGGCGGCCAAACTGCGCGGCGTGCCTGCAGAGTTGCTCATTTTCCCCGACGAGAACCACTGGGTTCTGCAACCGCAGAACGGAATCCTTTGGCAACGCACGTTCTTTGCGTGGTTGGATAAATGGCTGAAATGATTTAGGAGTTAAGATTTAGGATTTAGGAGATAGGATTTAGAAATTAAAATTTAGGAGTTAAGGAGTTGAAATTTAGAAATTTGGATTTTGTAGGGGCGAATTATCATTCGCCCTTACGTTTTTTCTACGCCTTCACGGGCAAAACCAAACCATCATAAAACAAAAAATCCGCTCGGCTCAACACCGGGCGGATTCCTTTTTAGTGATGACTAGTATCTATCTTTTATTTCTTCTCAATTGGAGTGTAGCGTCCGCTCAGGTGCATCAGAGCGAACAGGTTGAGCAAGCCGTCGTAGTAGGCGTCGAAATAGCCGTCTTCGTAAGGCTCGTGTTTCGAGTTCCAGAACTCATCGATGAAGTCGCGGCTGTTGCGCAGCGGCTGGGTGAGCGATACTGCGGCAACTGTGCCCACAAGGCCGATAGAGTGGCGCAGAGCCTTGTATCCGCCTGCTTCGGCGATGTTTTCAACTGGTGTGCCGTCCAGATTGTATTGGTCAACAAAGGTGCTCACACCCTGGCTGCGGAAGAATGTCTGCAAGCGATAACCATAGCCAAACTGCCAGTCGGCATCGGCTCCGCTCCAGGTGTAGTCGAGAGCGATGTTCATTGGCACGCGCCACGAGTCGAAGCGGAATTTTGCGCCCCAATCGCCGCGCGGCGGGGTCATAACTGAGCCGTCGTAGTTCGAGTAATCGGGATTCAGGCCGGTAATCGAGTCGCACGCGCGGTGCAGATACTCACGCGATTTCTGTGCGCATTCCAGATAGAAATCGGCACGACCGTCTTCGGCATATTTCGCCCAAATCTCGTAGAAGGCCGGAATGTGGTACGACGGGTCGGTGTAGCGTGCGCCAAAGCCGTCGGGCACAAAGGTGATGAGTTTCTCTTGTGTGTTGATGATGTTCAGAATCTCAGGCTCCGGAAACTTCATACCCGGACGGAAAGCCGGCATCTGTGGTGCGCCACCTTGGCCTGCTTTTGGTGCTTCGCCCGGCTTGCGGTCAGGTTTCTGGCCATTGCCGTCGGGCTTTTGCTGCGGTGGGCGTTGTCCGCCAAACGGGCCAAATCCCATCGGATTGTCGTTGTAGCCTTTTTTTGCAAACATTGCATTCAGAATGCGTTGTGCTTCAGCTAGATAATTAATATCGCCATCGTTACCCCACTGGTTTGATGCTAAAATGAGCGAAGTGACGAAATAAAGCTCGCCGTCTGAAGCCGAGCCGGGTGAGTTCTGCTCGCCAGTCACCTTGCAACTCCAAGCGAAATATCCGTCGCGCGGTCCGCCTTGATGCTGCATATATTTCTGCGACCAACGCCACAGACGGTTGAACATATCCTGCTTGTTCCACTGCACGGTAATCATCATTCCGTAACTCATACCTTCGGTGCGGACATCGTGGTTTTTAATGTCAGAGATGTAAGCCATCGAGTCGCCAACTTCGAAATAAACCTTGTTCGGGCCTTCGAAAACATTGTAGAATGCTTCGTTCAGTTTGGCGTCAATTTGTTCCTGAGAGTAACCGGCTTCGAGCAGAAGGTTCCGCGTTTGGCCGGGTTGCGGCTTGTTTGCGGGGTCCGATGTCGGTGTCTCGTTGTTGCACGATGCCAGCGAAAAAGCCATCGCGCAAGCCATAATCAAATTTGTTTTATTCATAATTCTCAATTTTTGGTTCGTTTATGACCACCAAAGTATCTTATTAAAATATAAGGTGATTTTTAAAATCGATAAACCGACAATATTTGCCAACGATTCGGAATTTTGATGTTGAATGAAAACTGTAATGTTGTTGGTGGAAAAACAATGAAAGGATTAGTTTGCCGAAGTTAGCGGTCGGCAATTTTCCACTTTGTCAGGAAACTTTTATTTTTGTTAAACGAAAAACGATAAGTATATGGAAAAGAATGTAATAGAAGGCGGCGAGGAGTTGATTTCGCGTCGAGAGGCTTTGAAGAAAATGGGTGCTTTGGCTGCCACGGCCGCGATTAGTGTGTCGGGAGTGAGTGCGTTGGCATCGTGCGCTCCGGCGGCCGCGGCAAGCGACAAAACGCTCAAAGTGTTGCTAATCAATGGTAGTGCAAGGCGCAACGGCAACACTTTCACGTTGCTTTCCGAAATCGCCAAACAGTTGAAAAAGAACTCGATAGAGAGCGAGATTGTCGGCATCGGCAATCGCCCTGTACGCGGCTGCATTGCCTGCGGACAGTGCCACGCAAAGCAACTCGGCAAGTGTGTTTTTGATGATGATGTCTGCAACGGAATTATCGATAAAATGGCTGAATGTGACGCAGTTATCGTTGGCGCGCCCGTGTATTACGGACAGCCGGCGGGGCAGTTGCTCGCCGTTGTGCAGAGGATGTGCTATTCGGCTGGAAACAAACTGCAAGGAAAGCCAGCTTCGGCCGTTGCCGTGTGCCGTCGAGGTGGGGCATCGGCGGCGTATCAGACACTGCTGATGCCATTCCAAATGCTTAATATGCCGATTGTTACATCGCAATATTGGAACATTGGCTATGGGGCAGCCGAAGGCGAGGTTTCGCAAGATGCCGAAGGTCTTCAGACAATGCGCACATTGGCCGACAATATGGCCTATATGCTCAAGCAATTTGCCACAGGTACAGCAAAATTCCCCGAGCGCGAGCGCGGAAAGTTTACGAATTTCATAAGGTAGAAAGGTGAGTGGTTAGAGTTTAGGGGTAAGTGTTTTGCGTTGTAGGGACGCGCCATTGGCACGTCTGCAAATGATGTCATTTTACGTTATTTACCCTCACCACAATCCCTACCTTCCCGTGATAGTCTCTGATTTCCAGCCTGTTTCGCGGGCGCGGGCAAAGTTGCGCAAGGCGGCTTCCTTACTTGTGTTGGCGTAGCAGTACTCGCATTGGTGCGGGCAGGTGTTGTACTCGCCAATGTCTTTGCTCATAATGCAGCCGCAGGCGGGGCGCTGACCTTTGTCGCGGTTGTCCTTACGCTTTATGGCGTACAGATTATCGTTGATAATCAGTGCGTTCTGCGGTAGCGGCTCGGTGCCGAAAAGCGAAATCTCGCGTTTTTTTATTTCCACACCAAGAAAGTCCATCAGCGCCTTGTCGTGGTGGGCAAAACGAATCATCAGGTCATCGTCAACGCAGCGGTTGTGACGAATGCCATATTGCTCAATATCAATCTTTTCGCCGCAGGTGGCAAGTTGGTAGTTCCATTGCTGGTTGAGTTCCGACAGTTGGCGTGCAAATTGGTCCATCTGTTCTACGGTCCATTCGGAATAGTTTACGCGGTTGCGCTCAAGATTGGCCTTAACCTTTTTATACAGGGCAATGTCGGCAAAACTGAAAACAAGTTTTTCGGCATAGCCATTGAGTTGATTGCCAATGCGTTCGATTTTCTGCAAGAGCGTTTCGGTCGTGATTCTGTCGGTGAGAATGAGCGGGTCGAAGCGCCAGACGACGCGGCCTTTGCCCAAGGTGTCAACCAGCCTTCGGAAGGTGTCAATACGGTGGGCAAGGGGCGGCACACCGCGCTCAAGGCCTTCGGCTTCGTAGTCGTTCAGCGTGAACTGAATGTAGCAGCCGATATTCCGTTCTTTCAGATAATCAATGTGTTGTAGCAGTGGCTTGGGGTTCTTCGACCAAAAGACAATGAACCGCGTGTTTTGGTACGACACAAAACTCTGCGCACCGTTGAACGGGTTGGTCCACGCCGAGTAGCCGACCTTGAGCCTGTGGAAGAACCAGTCGGCGTAAAAGGCGGGAATGTCGGTCGAGCGGCTTGCCGACACAATCACAGGCGCCTGTGCTTCGGCCGTTTCGCCGTTTTCGCGTTGAATCGTTATTTTAGGCCAGGACATTGATTAACTGATTAATAGATTTATTGATTAATTGAATTATATGAATGTCGGTTGGGTAACGGCATTGGGGTTTGATTTTTCAGTTATTAGAATGGTAAACAATCGTAATATAGTTTTTCCCACAATTCTTTTGGCATTTTATTTTCAAATTCATATATCTCATCACCCAATACAACTATTCGTTGAATGGACGGGCACATAGAAAAAGCATTCTCTCCAATAGTGTTAATTGAACAGTGAATGCTTATCTGTTTCAAAGACATACATCCGGAAAATGCAGATTTACCTATCGTTGTAACTGATTTAGGAATAGTAATTTCTTGCAGCGATTTGCACTGAAAGAAAGCCAATTCTCCAATACTAATAACAGTATTGGGAATGTTTATTTGTTGTAATGATTTGCATTGAAAGAAAGTTTGGTTACCTATACTCGTAATTGATTTTTGAATAATGATTTCTTGCAACGATTCGCAATAAGAGAAAGCCATATCGCCAATGAAAGAAACAGAATCGGGAATGGTTATTTTTTGCAGTGATTCACATTCTGTAAAAGCCATAGGCCCAATGCTTGTAACTGAATTTGGAATAGTCATTTGTTGTAATGATTTACAACTCCAAAAAGCGGATTCCCCAATGCTGATTACTGAATTTGGAATGGTTATTTCCCGTAAAGATTCACAATCATTAAAAGCCAAATCGCAAATAACTGTTGTTCCATTCTTGATTTCGTATTCTTCTATACTTTCGTTTTCACATCTCAACAACCGTTGCCCATCGGGGCTGTACACAACGCCAAACCCATCTTTAATGCCGAATTTGATTTCTTCGACGTTTACTTCTGTGGATAATGTACTCATAGTGTTCCCAATTGAAATTTCTATCAGTTTTTCGCAATTCGATTACTCCGCCTTTTTTAAGTAATATAGTTTGTCCCATAATTCTTCTGGAAGCATTTTCTTGAATTTTTCGGTGGTCCCTTCGGGAATTATGATTTGTTGTAAAGATTCGCAGTTGCCAAAAGCCTCTAATCCTATTTCTGTTACAGAATTAGGAATAGTTACCGAAAAAAGACTGCTGCAATTTTTGAAAGCCCATTGGTCAATGTTACTCACAGAATCGGGAATGATTACTGATATAAGATTCGAACAATTCTCGAATGCAAAAAAGTTAATGAATTTCACTGTATTAGGTATTGTGATAAATATATTATTTCCAATATATGCGGCAAGTATGTTTTTCCCAGTGTCACAATAAATAAAGTCACCATCAATTATGCCATTGAGAGTTCGTGCACCCCAATTTTTATCTAAATAAACAGACAACATTTCTGTAGTTGCACTCCCGACATAGTTTATATTTTTAACATTACAGAAAGCACAGTCTCCGATGTTTATAACAGAATCAGGAATATCAACTGATATAAGACTACTGCAACCTCGGAATGCAAAGTCACCAATGCTGGTAACAGAATCAGGAATGATTACAGAAGTTAAACTGTTGCAATCATAGAATGCATCGTTGTCAATGCACGAAACGGAATTTGGAATTATAATCTCAGTTAAACTATGGCATTCTATGAACGCTTTTTCTCCGATGCTTTTAACAGACTTTCCTATAATTGCAGTAGTTAAGTTGTAGCAATCTTTGAAAGATTCTTTTCCGATGCTTGCAACCGAATCTGGAATGATTACAGAAGTTAAACTGTTGCAACCGGAAAAAACTTCATCACCAATATTGATAATTGAATTAGGAATATTTATCGAAGCTAATTGGTTACATTTTTTGAAAGCACTATTGCCAATACTTTTAATAGAATCTCCCAAAAATATAACAGAAGTCAGGTTTTTGCAATACTTGAAAGAATCCTGTCCAATGCTTATAACAGAACTTGGAATTATTACGGAAATTATACAATTGCAACCAGAAAACGCATAATCACCAATTCTCGTGATACTATCAGGAATTGACAAAATTGTTATTATTTTACCATCAACATATAAATTATCACAATAAAACAATGGATTAGAATCATTATTATCATATTGAATTTTGCATAAAGACTCGATACTTGCAAATTCAACTGTTGCCAATTTATAACAACCTTTAAACGCATCGTTGCCAATGCTTACCAAAGAATCAGAAATAATGATTGACGCTAAATTGCTGCAATTATAAAATGCTTTGCTACCAATCGTTTTAACAGAATACGGTATAACTACGGATTTTAGCTCGCTTACATATTGAAACATATTGTTTCTAATGCTCGTAACCCCATTGGGTATTATTAAATCTGTTACTTTTTTGCCATTAATATATATATCGTGGGGATAGCAAAATGAATAATCACCGAACTCTATTTTAAAGAAGTTTTCTATGCTTGCGAATTCTACTTTTTTCAATTTTAAACAACCACTGAAGGCATTTTTTTCAATTTTGGTTACTGATTTACCTATAATTACAGAAGTGAGTCCTCTGCAACCAGCAAATGTACTTTCACCAATGGTTGTTACAGAATCTTCAATAATTATGTTCTTTATTGAAGTTTTTTCCTTGAATACAGAACCAATTGCATTTGTGTTATAAATTAATGTTTCTATTTTATCGCAATTATTAAATGCTTTATTGCCGATATTTATTACAGAATTCGGTATGGTTATAGATTCCAAATTATAACAACAATTAAACGCTTCATCCCCTATATTTTTAACAGAATTTGGAATGACGATTTTTGTGAGATTACTACAATTATAAAACGCACAAATCCCAATATAATTAACCGAGTTGGGAATGACTGCTGAAGATAGTTTAGAACAACCACTGAATGTTCCTTGGTTAATGTCTGCTATTGCATTAGAGATAGTTGCGGTAATCAAATTAACACAATTGTTGAATGCAAAAGCACCAATTTCTGTAACGGAATCAGGAATAATTATTGAAGTAAGCCCTGCGCATCCATAAAAGGCTGCGTAACCAATGCTTTTAACAGTATTAGGAATAGTTATTGATTCTATATTCCAACAGCGACAAAATGCTTCATCACAAATGCTTTCAATACCCTCAGGAATTACCAAGTTTGTTATTTCAGTACCATCAAGGAATAGATAGTGAGCATTAAATAATGGATTAGATTGTTCATCGCCATATTCCATTTGGCACATAGTTTCAATGCTTGCAAATTCAACTTTTGTAAGTTTAGTGCAATTTTCGAATGCACCAGATTCAATTCTTTTAACTGAATCAGAAATGTAAACTGATATTAGGGAGCTACACCCATTGAACGCATTGTAACCGATTCCTGTAACAGAATTAGGAATAACTAATTGTTGTAAAGATTCACAATATTCAAAAGTGTAATCACTAATGCATATAACTGAGTTTGGAATAGTAATATGTGTCAGCGATTCACATTTCCAAAACGCAGAATTACCGATGCTTATAACTGAATCGGGAATGTTTATTTGTTGCAAATATTTGCAACAATGAAAAGCCCAATCACCAATATAAGCAATCGTATTCGGAATTGAAACTTGTTTTATTTTACTCCAACTAAAAGCTTCATTACAAATAATCTTTGTTTCGTTTTTTATTATATAGTATTCTAACTTATCATTTTTGCATTTTAGCAACCGTTTTCCATCTCTACTATATACTACGCCATATTCATCTTCAATACCGTTTTCAATATCCTCATCTGTTACTTTAGTTGATAGTTCTTCTTCTAATTCACCAACAGAGAAACAAACAATCCGCGCTGTCCAATCTTTATCAGGATTGAGTTGGCGTCGTTCGAAAAACTTTGAATAAGAAACATTTCCATTCAACAATTCGACAAAACGTGTCATTCGCTCATCTTTGTCGGAATAATTAAAGTATGGCCCAACACAGACAAATTGGTTGTAGTTGCTTAAATTGTTGTCAATCAAGGTTGCAAAATCTTCCAAATCAAACTCTTGAATATCCAAAACGTTCGAGAGAATGTGAAGAGTTGGAATGTCATCGGGATTGGCAAGGTCATTGTCGGTTAGGTCATCAAAAGACTTGCAAACGGTGTGTATTTCAGCATTGGGGAAGAATTGCGAGACGTGCAGTGCAGCACGTTTCAGGCAGATTTCGGAAGGCTCAATCAGTGTTACGGATTTTATGGTTTGGCTTAAGCCGCGGGTGGTAAGGAAATCGGCGTAACACATTGTGCCAATGGCTTGTCCGCAGCCGTAGTCAACAATGCGGATTTCGGGTTGTTGTAGAAAAGCGTCGGGCAACTGTTCAAAGGCGCGGTTGAGTTTGGCCTGGTGCATATTGCCAAAGGCATAAAGGTAGGTTACCATTTGCGGCTCACTATCTAAAATATCAACACCGTGGTTGAGCGCATTGTATAGTTCTTCTTGCAAAGGTTTGGGCAATTCGTACATAAAGTTTACGGCTAAATCGCGCACCTTGTCAAACGATAGGTTTTCAATGTATTTCAGTTTGTATGCGTAGTTGGTTGTCTCTTCAATTATCATTTCAGTTCGTTTTTCGATTGAGACAAATTTAATGTTTTTGTTTGTCTTTTCACTTATGCCTTTTGCCTTATGCCTCAATGTCTAAATCTTAAACCTTCTCACCATCACCACCGCCAACCCAAATGTCAGCGCATCGGATAGGGGTTGGGCGGCAATGATACCCGTCATATCGAAGAAATGCGCGCCAACAACCAGCAGCGGCAGGAAGAACAGGCCTTGGCGGGCGACGGCCACAAGCAAGGCGCCAGCAGTGTGGCGGGTTGTCTGTAAATACATATTAGTCAGCACAATAAAGCCGTTCAGAATGTAGGTGCAGCAGTGGAATTTCAGCACCAGGGCGCCAAGGCTTATCACATCGGCGTCGGCAACGCTGAAGAGCGACACAATGGCGTCGGCAAAGACGATTCCCGCGGCGGCAACCGCACCGCAGTAGGCTGTTGAGACGGCGACGCTGAACTTGAAGGCGCGGCTCACACGCTCATAGAGCCCCGCGCCATAGTTGAATCCGCACACGGGTTGGAATCCCTGCCCGAAGCCCAGCAAGGCGGCCGTGGCAAACATCATTATTCGCCCCACAACCGAAAAAGCCGCCACCGCCGAATCGCCGTAATGGCTTGCGTAGTTGTTCAGGCAAATGCTCACAACGGCCATCAGGCACTGCCGCACAAGCGACGGCGAGCCACCCGCAAAAATCTCGGCGTAGCGTTCGGCCGAAGGTTTGAAATTGCCTATTTTCAATCGGATTCCGCCACGCAAGCCAGTCATTTTCAGCATTATGGCAAAACTCACGAATTGCGACAGGGCCGTGGCCAGACCAGCGCCGCCAATGCCCATATCGAGCGTGAAAATGAACAGCGGGTCGAGAGCAATGTTGAGCGCGGCGCCAATCATCACGCCCACCATCGACATTGCCGCGTTGCCCTGAAAGCGCATTTGGTTGTTCATCACAAAAACGCCCGTAATGAACGGTGTTCCAGCCAGAATCCAAAAGAAATACTCTTTTGCGCGCGGCATAATGGTGGGGGTTGAGCCGAACAAGGTGAGCACGGGTTCCATCAGCGCCAGCCCGACGGCCGCCAGCCCCGTGGTGAGCGCAATGGCGGTGAAGAAGCCTGTCGAAGCCATTGTGGCGGCCTGTTCCGACTTCTGCGCGCCCAGAGCCCGCGATATGAAATTGCCCGAACCGTGTCCGAAGAAGAACGAAACGGCCTGAATGATAGCCATATACGAGAAGACAATGCCCAGGGCGGCCGTCGATTGCGTGTCGATTCGGCCAACAAAATAGGTGTCGACAATGTTGTAGAACGCGCTCACGAGCATACACACCATCGACGGCACGGCAAACTCGCAGACCAGTCGGCCGACGGATTGGGTGGTGATTTTCGTGAATTTTTCGTGCTGGTCCATCGCTTTTTTCGTTCTACGGTGCAAAAATATGCCACTTCGGCTGCAGCCCTACATCGCGAAAGCGAAAAAATGAGCATTTTATTTTGTTGATAATCAAATCATTGAGCAAAAACTGAAAAAATTTTGCAAAAAAATCACTTTTCAAGGTAGGGTAATGTGCGGTTTGATTGTCTTATAGGTGTAAAAACGATAACAAAAAAGACACGATATATGGAACGTCAAGTTAGATTAGGAATGTACAGAGTGCTTCGCAAGGTGGGTGTTAACCGCCAGGATATTATGCCAGAAGCTTCATTTTCAAATGATTTGTTCTTTGACGAGATTGATTGGAAATGTTTCCTTTGCTTTGTCGAAGAGCGGTTCCACATTCTTCTCGGTGACGACGAGATTCGTCAACTTGTGACCGTCGAGAATTCGATTGAATTGGTGAATAAGCATTTGTCGCTTAATTAATTAGTTTTTAGTTTGAAAGACGAAGGCCTTTCGCGCGAGCGGAAGGCCTTTGGCGGTTTGGGGGCAAGTGAAGGACTGAAGGACTGAAGGACTGAAGGATTGAAGGATTGAATAATTGAAGGATTGAATGAGTGAATGAGTGAATGAGTGAATGACTGAAGGATTGAATAACTGTGGAAAATTGGGGGTGGGGCGATTTTTATCTTTGTCGTCGGTGCGAAAAAAATCTCTCAACATATCATAAAATAGAGAAAAACGGCTATTCTTGTATCTGTAATGATAGAAGATGAGAGCTTTATTATGACAGATTTTATTGCATATTGCGGATTGGATTGCGAGCAGTGCGAAGCGCGTCTGGCCACAATCAACAACGATGACCGTCTGCGAGAGAAAGTGGCGCGGCATTGGTCGGAACTGAACCACGTGGAAATCACGCCCGAAATGATAAACTGCACGGGCTGCCGAATAGCGGGCGCCAAAACACCATTCTGCGAGTCGATGTGCCCGATAAGGCAGTGCGCCCAAGGGCGTGGCTACGCCACCTGCGGCTCTTGTGCCGAAATGGACGGCTGCAAAAAGCTTGCAATGGTCACGTCGAACAACGCCGAAGCACTCAACCGATTGAAACAAAAACAGATATGAAGCACGAAATCGACCCGAAACAATGTGCACAAGCATAGTAGTAAACAAGCGAAAGACCATTGTCGGGTGGAATCTCGACATTATGGATTTTGAGTACCGAATCCGACCGACCGACGACGGCGTTTACATTGAAATCAACGACGCTACCGAAGGCTGGATGCCGCTTTTCGGGGCCAACCGCCGCGGCGATTTTGTCGGGATGCCAACCTGCTGGCCGCACAGCGAGCGCAGCAATCCCACGGGCGGCGACACCAATATCATAATGCTGAATATCGACCTGCTTCTGATGAAAAAGACCTTGCAGCAGGTTCGCGATTTTGTGCAGACGAACAGAGTCTGCAGTGTGCCAGGACTTACGTTTATGTCTTCATTATCAGATAGTAACGGCAATGTGCTGCACATTGTTCCTGGACACGGGTTCAAGTATTACGAGAAGCCCGATTACCAGATAATGACCAATTTCCCGCCCTTTGTGCCAACCCCGCCGCAGCACCCGTGGATGGGGCTCGACCGCTATCAGAAGGCCGACAGTCTGCTCGCCGCCGCTGCCGACGATTTCGATGTCGCCGACTGCTTCCAAGTGCTCAAAGAAGTGTCGCAAACCGTCTGTCCAACAGTGATTTCGATGGTTTTCGACGTTACCGAGAAAACCGTCTATTGGTGCTTCGACCGAAACTACAGCAGGGTTGAGAGTAAAAGATTCTAATTTTGTAATACAAACATTATCAAACTATTATGAAAATCGAACCTGCAACGCGGAACGACGTCCCCGAACTTTTGGAACTGCAATACAAGGCGTTTGCGCCAGTGGCGCAGAAACTGCAGTTTGCAGCCATTCCGCAAATGACCGCCACCATTGACGACGCCTACGCGCACTTCGACAGCCACACAACGCTGAAAATGGTGTCGGACGATGGCCGAATTGTCGGCTCTGTCAGCGGAAAGATGGATGGCGGCTCGCTCTACATTGGGCGGTTGATGGTGTCGCCCGACTGCCAGCGGCAGGGCATTGGGCGCAAGTTGCTGCACCATTTGGAATCGATGTTCCCCAGCACCCGCGAGTGGCTCTGTTCCTATCGCGACGACGATGTGACCTGCGGCTTCTATTCGAGCGAAGGTTTCCGCAAATACGACGATTACTTGGTCTGCGAAGGCCTTTGGGCCATTCATATGGAAAAGATTTTGTAACCCAGTTCAAGCGGGATTATCTGAAGCGGCGCTCTCGTCGAACATATAGCCGAACCCTTGGCGGTTGGCAATGTTTGGGGCGTAAGGGCCGAGTTTTTTGCGCAGCCGCGTAATGTTCACGTTGATGGTGCGGTCGGTGACAATCACCCCCGACCAAATGCTGTCCATAAGCCGCTGCCGCGACAGAACCTGACCGCTGTTCGACAAAAGCAGGCACAGAAGGTCGAATTCAGTACGGGTAAGGCTGACGGGCGCGCCGTCGATGGTGACGCTTTTTCGGTCGAGATTCACCATTAGGCCGCGGAAACTCAAGAAACGCTTGCCGAGCCGCGCTTCCACAATGTTCATAACATAGTCGCCGAGTTTTTCGCAATTGGCCACAATGTCGTTGTAGAGAGCACCGAGCGCATATGAGTAGCGATGCGCGTTTACGTCGCCAATGGCTTCTGTTTTCAGTTTGTCGCGCATAGTGTTGATGTCGTTCTCTATTTCGAGTGAAGTATTTATTGTCAGGTCTTTGCGGCGGCCGCTGACCACAACAAGCATTTGCGTCAGCGACTCGTTCACAAGCCGCATAATCTCGTTCAAACGGCTGTATTGTTGCGGTGTGAAGTCTTCGCGGCTCTCTTTGCGGTGGCTGATAGTGCGGGCGATTTTGTAGCAGGCGTCGCCAACCGATTCCAATTCACCAATCTGACGCAGCATTGAGCGGATTTTGCCTTTTGTGTCGTCGGACAGATGCTCGTTGCTCACCTTCTCCAGATAGGCCGCAATCTCAATCTCCATATTGTCGGCAATGGTTTCGTATTTGCTGATGCGCTCATACTGACGGGTGAATTCGCGGCTGTCGCGCTCGTCAAGCAGGTTGCACACCATTCCGAACATTCGCTGCATTCGCTCGGCGAAATGGACAATCTCCTTTTGCGCCTGAAATACGGAAATTTCGGGTGTCGACATTAATCCGCTGTTGATAAAATGAAGGGTTGTCGGCGTTTTAGCCACTGTGTCCTTGGCGGGCATAAGGCGGCACACCATACGCTCCAGTTGCGGCACAAAACCGATAAGTATTGCCGTGTTTATCACATTAAAGCAGGTGTGGAAGAGCGCCAGCACTACAGGCAGCCGTTCGGCCTGACCGCCAAGTTGCGGATTGTAGTTCGCCATTTGGCAAATCAAATCGACAAAAGGATAGAACACGCAGAGCACCCAGCAGACACCGAAAACGTTGAACAGCAGGTGTGCCAGCGCCGTCCGTCGCGCGTCGAGTCCCGCACCAATAGCCGCCAGATTGGCCGTGGCTGTAGTGCCAATGTTCTCACCCATAACCAGGGCGATGCCCAGATAAATTGGCAGAACGCCCGTTGAGCAGAGCAGGATGGTGATGGCCATTACGGCCGCAGACGACTGCACAATGCAGGTAATCAGTGTTCCAGCGGCAAGAAAAATGACGATGGTGAGATGGCTGCCCGTGTCGAACGACGTAAAAAAGCGGACCACAGCGTCGTTGTGCGCCAAATCCATATCGCGGCCCACGCCGCTCAGCATTACCAGCGACCAAAACAGAAAAGCCAGTCCGAAAAGAAAATCGCCCGCCGCCTGATGCCGTTTTTTGTAGATGAGTACCATTCCTGCCACAAACGCGGGAAAAACCACGCAGGTTAAATCGACATTGTAGCCAAGCGACATAATCCACGCCGTCAGTGTTGTACCGATGTTGGCGCCCATAATCACCGAGATGGCCTGCGCCAGCGTGAGCAGACCTGCCGACACAAACGACACTGTCATAACCGTTGTGGCCGACGACGACTGCACCGCGCAGGTTATAAACACGCCAGTCAGCATTCCCGACAGGCGGTTCGATGTCATTCGTCCCAGAATATGCCGCAACCCCGAACCTGCCATTTTCTGCAGCGTTTCGCTCATTAGTTTCATACCATAGATGAGTAGCGCCAGCGAGCCAAGCAGCCTGAAAACAATGTTGATAGTCATTTTGTCCGTTGTTTTTATTTGTTGCAAAACAACAACTGAAATTTCATATTTCCCAAACGGACAAGGCTACAATTAGGTTACAAATTCTAAATCAGAGCCGAACGGCGCTTGCCAGCGGCAGGGCATTGGGCGCAAGTTGCTGCACCATTTGGAATCGATGTTCCCGCAAATGAATTTACCGCCCACCCAGCCGAAACTGATTGGGCGTTTTTTTATCTGCGTAAATCAGTTAAATCTGCGTTATCTGTGTTCAAAAAAAAGGACGCAACCATTGCGTCCCTACAAATCTGTGTTAATCTGTGCCCCCGATAGCAATCGGGGCTGTGTCGTCTGTGCGAGTTCTCTGCGCGAGCCAATCGCCCCTTTAAATCCGCCCCTTAAAATCTTCGTAACCAAACGTTTTCCAGAGTCGGTAGTTGGTGCCTTCCTTGATGTAGATGTCGGGCAGGGGCATACCGTTGAAGGTGTTGTTCTTGACCATTGAGTAGATGGCCATATCGTCGAATGTAAGTTGCTGACCTTCGGTGAGTTCGGTGTCGAACGAGTAGTCGCCGACAATGTCACCAGCAAGGCACGTGGGGCCGCCAAGACGGTAGGTGAATGGCTTCTCGCCAGGCTCGCCGCTGCCTTCAAGGGGCGGGCGGTAGGGCATTTCAATCACGTCGGGCATATGGCACGCCGCCGAAGCGTCGATAATGGCCACAGGCTGTTCTTTGCGCTGCACTTCGAGCACCGTGGTGAGCAGATAGCCAGCGTTCAGCGCCACGGCCTCGCCAGGTTCAAGATAGACGGTCAGGCCGCGGGCGGTCATACGGCCGATGCAGCGCTCAAGGCGCGGAATGTCGTAGCCAGGGCGTGTGATGTGGTGGCCGCCGCCAAAGTTCACCCATTTCATTTGCGGCAGCCAGCGTCCGAATCGGGCTTCAAAGGCGTCGAGCGTCAGTTCGAGCGCGTCGGAATCCTGCTCGCAGAGAGTGTGAAAATGCAGTCCGTCAAGCAGTTGCAGAAGTTGCGGATTGCGCTTCAGCCCGTCTTCAAACTCCTGCAGAGTGGTGCCCAGACGGCTTCCAGGGGCGCAAGGGTCGTAGATGGCGTGGCCTTCCTGCGTCGATTTTTCGGGGTTCACCCGCAAACCCACGCTCAATCCGCGCTGCCGTGCCCGTGCGCCGTAGAGTTCCAACTGTCGCACCGAGTTGAAGACAATATGGTCGCAAATATTGGTAATCTCTTTAAAATCAGACTCTTTGAAAGCAGGTGAGAAGATGTGGTTTTCGCCGCCAGGCATTTCCTCGTGGCAGAGCCGCGCCTCGTAGAGCCCGCTTGCCGTTGCACCGCATAAGTATTTGGCAATCAACGGATAGAACGCATAACAACTGAACGCTTTCTGCGCAAGCAATATGCGGCAGCCAGTGCGGTCCATAACGCCTTTCAAGATTTTTAGATTGCTCTCAATGCGTTCGGTATCAATAATATAGCACGGGGTGCGAAGGTTCATTTTTTTTCGGGTGTTGGGTGTTAGGTATTGGGTGTCGGGAAACGTTTAGAGTTTAGGCGCTTCGCTGTTTAGAAGGTTTAGGCGCTTCGCTGTTTAGAAATTCTAAACATTCTAAACCTTCTCAACTTTCTAAACTTCTAAACTTCTAAACTCTTCCCTCTAAACTCTAAACATTTACGGCACCAGCGTCGGGTTTTCGTCGACAACCCACGGAAGGCCCCATTTGTTGAGAGCGTCCATATACGGATCGGGATCGAAATCTTCGACATTGAACACGCCAGGTTTCTTCCACAGGCCCTGCATAACCATCATTGTGCCAATCATTGCGGGCACGCCAGTGGTGTACGATATGGCCTGCGAGCCAACCTCTTTGTAGCATTCCTGATGGTCGCAGACGTTGTAGATGTAGATTTTGCGCTCTTTGCCGTCTTTCACGCCAGTGAAAATGCAGCCGATGTTGGTCTTGCCCACGGTGCGCGGACCGAGCGACGCAGGGTCGGGCAGAAGGGCTTTCAGGAACTGAATTGGCACAATTTCCTGACCGTTGAAGTTGACGGTGTCGGTGCGCAGCATTCCAACGTTCTCAAGACACTTCATATGAGTCAGATAACTCTGTCCGAAGGTCATAAAGAAGCGGATTCGCTTAACGCCAGGGATATTTTTTGCAAGCGATTCAATTTCCTCGTGGTGAAGCAGATACATATCTTTCGGGCCCACGCCGTCGAAGTTGTACTCGCGTTTGATTTCCATTGGTTTGGTCTCAACCCAGTGGCCGTTCTCCCAGTACGAGCCGTTGGCCGAAACCTCGCGCAGGTTGATTTCGGGGTTGAAGTTGGTTGCGAACGGATAGCCGTGGTCGCCGCCGTTGCAGTCGAGAATATCGATGGTGTGAATCTCGTCGAAATAGTGTTTCAGCGCGTAGGCCGAGAAGACGCTCGTCACTCCAGGGTCGAAGCCAGTGCCGAGCAGGCCAGTGATACCTTTGGCCTTGAAGCGCTCGTTGTAGGCCCATTGCCACGAGTAGTCGAAATAAGCCGTGAAGCCCTTCTCGCGGCAGCGTTTCTCGTAGATGGCGCGCCACGTCGGGTCTTCTGTGTCTTCGGCCTCGTAATTGGCTGTGTCGATGTAGTGCACGCCAGTCTCAAGGCAGGCGTCCATAATGGTCAGGTCCTGATAGGGCAGAGCCAGGTTCAGAACCACGTCGGGGTTCACCTTGCGGATGAGCGCCACAAGTTCCTGCACGTTGTCGGCGTCAACCTTTTCGGTGGTGATTTTCGCCTTTGTCGAGCCCTCGATTTTGGCCTTGAGCGCGTCGCACTTGCTCACTGTGCGGCTTGCAATGCAAATCTCGTTAAACACGTCGCTGTTTTGCGCGCATTTCTGAATGGCCACGCTAGCAACGCCTCCGCAGCCGATGATTAGAACTTTTCCCATTTTCGATAGATTTTTTGATTTATGAATGATTGTTTTCGATTTTTTTATTTCGCACAGATGACACAGAAAACACTGATTATCACAGATTTTTTATAGTTTCTAACCGATTTTATCAGATTCAATCAGATGTTATCGGTTAAAATCGGATTGAATCGGTTAGCGATTTTCTTACCATTCTGCCTTCATTGTTAATATATTTTTATTTCGCACAGATGACACAGAAAACACTGATTATCACAGATTTTTTTATAGTTTCTAACCGATTTTATCAGATTCAATCAGATGTTATCGGTTAAAATCGGATTGAATCGGTTAGCGATTTTCTTACCATTCTGCCTTCATTGTTAATTGTTAATTATTAATTATTTCCTAATTCCTAATTCCTAACTCCTAATTCCTAATTCCTAACTCCTAATTCCTAACTCCTAATTCCTAATCCCGATAGCTATCGGGACTAACTCCTAAATACTCAATAAAAGTTCCCTCACCACCTTGCAGGCCACAGCCGTCGAAACTCCGCTTTGGTCGTAGGTGGGGCACAACTCGTTGACGTCGGCGGCCACAATGTTGCAGTTGCCGCACACAATTCGCATAGCGTCAAACAGTTGCATAAACGTCACGCCGCCAGCCTCGGGCGTTCCCGTGCCAGGAAAAACCGACGGGTCGAGCACGTCAAGGTCGATGGTGAAATAGACGGGCTTGCTGCCAATCTGCTTCACTGTTTCGGCCAGACCGTCGAAATTGAACTTGTGCAGATTGGTATGTCCCTCGGCGGCCCAGCGGAACTCCGAGCGTTCGCCCGAGCGGATGCCGAACTGATGGATGCGGCCGTCGCCCGTCAGGTCGTGGCAGCGGCGGATGACGCACGCGTGCGACAACCTAACGCCCAGATACTCGTCGCGCAGGTCGGTGTGGGCGTCGAAATGGATGATGTGAACGTCGGGGTACTTCTTTATCACTTCGCGGAAAGCGCCCAGAGTGACAAGGTGCTCGCCGCCAATCATTAGCGGTAACTTGTTGTCGGCCAATATGGTAGCCGTGCGTTCCGAAATCTGCGCAAGCGCCTTCTCGCTGCTGCCGATGCAGAGTTCAAGGTCGCCGCTGTCGAACACGCTGATGTCCTCAAGGTCGCGGTCGAGCAGGGGGCTGTAGGTTTCGAGCCCGAACGACTCGCTGCGGATGGTGTGCGGCGCAAACCGTGTGCCAGGGCGGAACGACGTGGTTGAGTCGAACGGCGCTCCGAAGAGCACAATCCGCGCCTCGCTGTATTCGGCGTCGCAGCCGATGAATGTCTCAATGTTCTTGTTAAGCATTGTCGGTCAGTCTTTTATCTTCTCCACGTCGGCCAGCATTCGCTCCACGTAGGCGGGCAGCGCAAAGCAGCCTTTGTGCAGGTTGGTGGTGTAATAATCGGTTTTGATGCCCAGTTTGTTCCACGCGTCGGCGTTCAGGTCGAGCACGGGGCGGTATTTCTTCGACGCGAATCCGAACAGCCAGTAACCCGACGGGTACGACGGTATATGTGCCTGATAGACACGGCTAATCGGGAAACTGTCGACAATCCGCTTGTGGGCTTTCTGCGTCTCAATGCGGTCCTCCTCGTAGAAGGGGCTCTGATGTTGGTTCACCATTATGCCGTCGGCCTTCAGCGCCTTGTAGCAGCCGCCGTAGAACTCGCGGGTGAGCAGACTCTCGCCAGGGCCGTAGAATCCCGCCGAGTCCACAATTATCACGTCGTACTCGTTCTCGATGTGTCGGATGAAGCGCAGGGCGTTTTCCGTGTAAACGGTCACGCGCTCGTCGTCAAGGCTCGACGCCGTCTCGGGGAAGAATTTGCGGCAGGCTTCCACCACGCCGTCGTTAACTTCCACAAGGTCAATGCGTTCCAGACTCTTGTATTTGAGCAGTTCCTCCACCACGCCGCCGTCGCCCGAACCAAAAATCAGCACGCTCTTTGGGGTGGGGTGCACGGCCATTGGCACGTGGCTCAGCATTTCGTCGTAGATGAACTCGTCGCGCTCGGTGAAGATGATGTAGCCGTCAACCGCCAGAAACTTCCCGAACTCGAGCGACTCAAAAATATCGACGCGCCCCAGGTCGGTCTCGTTCGTGTAAAGGTGCTTGTCCACTTTTACAGAGAACTTTACGTTTTCGGTGTGATGTTCAGAAAACCAGAATTCCATTTTT